>NZ_QUFO01000007.1:0-153451 GCF_003478915.1 Roseburia sp. AF25-13LB | reverse complement strand
GACAGTTCTCTCTCAATATCCGCTACTTCCTCTGCTACCGCATCAAAGTCTGATCTTGCTCCCTGAATGTTCTCCTCCAGTCCCTCCATGGAATCCTGAGACATCTCTGCCATCTGGTCAGAATCAATGTTATAATACCAGTCTGTATAGAGTATAAAGCTGCTCCGGTAGGTTTCTATCGTATCTTTTATCATATTTGCAAGATTCATATGATAATCCCACATATAGCTTCTTACATGCTCTGCTGCCTCTCCGTGCATCTCCGGCATGGTAGCAATCTCTACAATACTGCATCTTACCGCATCTATCTGCTCTATCCACCGGTCAAGCTGTGCCAGAATCAGTTCCCGAATGCTGGTAATTTCTTCATACTTTACCTGAAATCCCATAACTTTCTCCACTTTTATTATTCTGTTTTTATCCTGTCTGTTATCTATTTTTCCCCTTTTCCATTCGACTTTCAAGGAAAAATATTCGACTTATTTTTGTCTGAAATTCGACTTTTCAGCACCCTATATTCGACTTTTGTGCCACCCTTATTTTTATTATATTTTTTCTTCCAAATTCCTTGTTTTATGCTGTTTTTTTCAAAATTTCCTTTACCGCTTTCCAGCAGATTCAAGGTCGAGCTAAAAATTTTTTAAGTCGAATTATATATAAAAACCGGTTACACTCATGCACGAAGTACGAATTGGTTGTGCATTTTTACCAATAACTATAACCATAATTTCTTGCAATGCAAAGCAACTACGAAAAGCACACTTTGCGAATTTCTCGCATAAAGAACAAAGAATGTGCCTTGACACATTCTCGCGCCTGCGGCGGTCGCTTGCGACATCTACCTTATACGCCGCAGTGCGCATCCTCGCGGAGCGTTTTTTACTTTACAGGAAAGCAATTTCCTGTAAAGTAAAAAAAGAAATCTGAATCTCCTTAGAAATTCAAATTTCTTCTATCTTGTAAGTATTTATTTAATGTAAAACATTCCTCAATCGTCTGACCACACACTGAATATACTCTGTATTCGATGGTTTGTTCTGTATTGAGCCTCTCCATTCTGGATTCTTGAGGTATGATATCTCCTTATCTGGCCTTGACCATACCCGTTCTATTACGTTTCGAATTGATTTTTCCACACCACTTACTGATGTCTGATATACTTGTGCAACCTGCGGATAAACATCATTCGTTATCTGGATTGACGTACCATTGGGAACAGCCAACAGAATCCCAATTGCTCTTGCAAGATATTTGGTTCCTTTTCGGTCCGGCTCAAAACCGCTTTTTATCAGTTCACCCCATGCCAGTACATACTGAATTTCGGTTTCTTCCTGTTCCGTATAGATTACCTTTCTTCCATTATGATATTCGCTTTCTCCATCTGCAGTCGTTGGTGCGGTCAGCTTAATTATTTCAATAATTTTCTTTGGTGAAAATAATTCGTTATTTTTCTTATAAACCAAATCTATATCTAACTTATTGATGCTATGCAGAAAATGCTCCGAACCATAATTTGTTGTTACGATAATTTCCGGATGTTTCTTTAACTTCCGTTTCATCTCTATAATGAGATGGATTCCGTCACCTTCTTCTAACTCCAAATTTACAATTACTGCATCTACTTCCTGTTCTGTCAGAATATTGATTGCATCACTCTGCCGCCCCGTTACCGCTACCAATGCAAATTCTTCATCCCGGGCTATTTCTAATGCATATTCCTTGCATAAAAGTTTATCACTGTCTACAAGCATGATTCGAATCATTCTTTCTTTTCCTCCCTCAGCATTCCGATTCAGCTTCCTAGCTGTTTTGTGGAATCTACTCCCTGTATCTATACAATGCTACAGATATATATTTATATCATTTGGTCTAAAAAATCAATACCCTTTCTCTTTTTCCTTCTTCCGCAGTGCTTCCTTAAAGCCCTTCAGGGCATCGAAGGGCATAAACTGCTTGGCACGGTCTTCGATGTCCATTTTCTCTCTTCTCAGATTCTCTCTCTCATTCCAGCCGGATGCTGTTTCCTGCTGTCCAGCTCCCATGGTGTCTCTTCTATACGCCACTCTTATGCCCTCCAATCTGACCGTTTCGTTCTATTGTCGTTGCACTCTCTTCCAAATTCATTCCCTTTAAAATAGCATTCCTGCCGTAGCGCTGCTTGATGGAGATTACTGCACGCTGTGCCTTCACATCCTTCTCTGTCTCTTCCAGATTTGAAAACAAATCAAATTGCTGATAATCTTCTGTCATTACGCCGGTATAAGTCAATGTAATCCGCCGGATATATGCTCCCGGTCTTACAATTCTCCGATAAAGCTGCTCTACATAAGACAGCAGCCGGCGGTTGGAGCTGGTTGCACTGCGCAGCGTTGTGCTTCCCTTCGCCGGTTCAAAGCATTTCTGATTGCTGTAACCGATTACCAGACTGATATGGGATGTTACAAGACCCTGGTCTACCAGATCAAGGCACAATAAATCTGCCATCTCTTTTACCACCAGTACACCTTCCTCATACTCATAATCCCGCGGCAGCACCTGCCCGCTGGAAAAGGATGTATTCTTCGGCCGATATGCCTTGATGTCCGCTATCGTTACCGGTTCTCTTCCCCATGCGTGATCAATTAACAGCTCTGCATCTATGCCAAAAGCCTTATATAATAAAGACTCTCTGGCATGGGCAATCTCTTTCATTGTACAGATGCCCATATTCGATAGACGCTCTACCGTTCCACGCCCCACCCGCCAGAAATCAGTCAGCGGTTTATGTTTCCAGAGCTTCTCCCGGTAGCGTGCTTCATCCAGATAGGCAATCCGGTCTGTCTCATGCTTTGCCATAATATCTAAAGCAACCTTCGCTAAATAGAGATTGGTTCCTACTCCACAGGCGGCCGGAATCTTCGTGGTATCTAAGATATCCTGCATAATTTTTCTGCCCAGTTCCACTGCTGTCATCTGATAGAGATGCAGATAATCCGTCACATCCAAAAATGCTTCATCAATGGAATAGACCTGAATATCTTCTTTTGCAATATATTTTAGATATACGCCATAGATTTCCGCCGCATAATCAATATATAGCTGCATACGGGGTGGTGCCATCTTATATGGAATTTCTTTGGGAATCTGAAAGACACGGCACCGGTTGGGAACTCCCATCTGCTTTAACGCCGGTGATACGGCAAGACAGATGGTTTTCTCTGAGCGTTCCGGGTCTGCGACTACCAGCCTGGCAGTCAGCGGATCCCATCCCCGTTCCACGCACTCCACCGATGCATAAAAAGATTTTAAATCAATACATAAATAGATTTTATTTCCATTCATATCAATGCCTTTCAAGAACATTTGTTCTTGTTTTATGTTAGCACATATGTTTGGATTTTACAAGAGGAATTCTTATACAGGATTTCCACTTTCTGCTTCTAATAATACGGTTCCAACCGGAAATGCTGTCCGAAAAATCTTTCTTACCAACGGACCTGCAATCAGAAGCTGAAACGGCAGTGCCATAATAAAATTCTTTGGAATATTGGTAAGCCAGATAATCAGAAGCATATTCCATGCTCCGCTTTTTACGCAGGCTTCCAGTCCACCGTATAAGGACATGAAAATTACCATCGGAACTACCATACAATAGGAAACTGCAATCACTTTTTTCGTTGTGCTGCTTTCCGGTTTTACCAGAAAACGAAATGCAAATCCCTTTGCAATTTTAGATACCAGAAGCCAATCCAGACACATTGCGCATACATATGCCAGCGGGAATCCCAGCCAGCCTTCTCTTATTACTTCCATATTCAGTGTTCCCATATGCAGTGCTACATTATACATACTCATCCATAATACCATGGTAAAACACATTAACACCGTATAAATCAAACTTTCTCTCTTATGCATTGGCATAATCATTACCTCCATTTTTCTTTCATTAAGTCGTAAAGCTACCTATTAGTTCAAAACGAAAGTGAAATCAGAAAAGGAAATTTACACGGCAACTTCCTCCTCTTCCGATTTCACTTTTATTTTATGCTTAGGAAATATTCTGTAACATCATCTCTGTCATTTGCAGAAATGCTTCCTTCTGCTCCGGTGTAAAATCCTTACACATATCTTTTACAACCAGTGCTTCCTTCTTCGCAATCTCCTTATGAATTCCACGGGATTTCTCCGTACAGGATATTTTCTTATAACGCCGGTCATTCTCACTTGGTGCACAGATTAAAAATCCTTTTGCCTCAAGCCTTTTTATAATTCCCGTCATTGTCGGATGTGTCACCTGCTCGATATGTTCTAAGTCCTTCTGATTTACTTCTTCCACTCCATTATCTTCCATCAGACTGACTTCGCCTAATACCCGAAGCTGAACGGCAGTAATTCCGATTTCTTCTGCCCATTCATCCATTTTGCGACGGAATGCCCGGTCTATAATTGCAATCCGAAGTCCAAGCGGCATCTTCACTGCCATAATTTCACTCCTTTTAGGTAGCTTTGCTACTTATTATAAATGTTTTTCAAAAAATGTCAATCTCATTATTCTGTCCGGAGTGCTGTTACCGGGTCACTCTTCGATGCTTTCTTTGATGGGATCAGACCACCCAGAAGTGTCAAAAGGATACTGAGTAAAATCAGCACCAGTGCCGGAACTACCGGAAGCACCGCACTTACATCGGTTGTATTTGCAAGATTATGGATAATCGCATTGACCGGAATAATCAGAAGCAGTGTAAATCCGATTCCAATCAGTCCGGCACACAGTCCGATAATAAAGGTCTCTGCATTAAATACCTGGGAAACATTCCGCTTCGATGCTCCGATAGCTCTTAGGATTCCGATTTCTTTTCTTCGCTCTAACACACTGATATAAGTAATGACACCAATCATAATTGAAGATACCACCAGCGAAATTGCCACAAATGCAATCAGTACATATGTGATAATATCCACAATATCGGTTACGGAAGACATCAGCGTTCCTACCATATCGGTATAGGTTATCACCTGCTCGTCCCTGCCTTCCTTTTCCATGCGGTTATTGTATGCATCTAAAATTTCTACCACATGCTCCTTGCTTTCAAAATCCTTCGGATAAATATTAATTCCGCTTGGCACTGCAAAATCCACATAGCCTAATTTCTTTAAGTTATTCTCATAGGTTGTTCCGGTTGCAGAACCCATAGACATCAAAAGCTCTGTCAGCTCATCCTCATTCATATTAATCTGAAATGCATTTAAAAATGCTTCTTCATCCACCTGCATGCCGGATGCCATGGCACTTTGCAGCTTGTTTCCCATCTGTGTCACTGCCTGCTGCATATACTGCTGTATTGCCGTCATCATCTGCTGCTGTACTGCATCCACATTCATAACATTCGAAAGTCCGGCTGCAATTCTCTGCTGACCATCTGCTGTATTCAGATATGCCGCAAAAGAATCTCCCAATTTTGCCGGGTCAGGTAATCCATTATTCTGTGCATAAGTCTGATAACCTGCAAATAATTCAGAAGACAATTTCTGCATCTGCTCCTGCGTAATCTCAATATTTCCACTACCTGTAAATATCTCAGATGCCCACGCTGTTATGATCCCCTGGGCTTCCTCTGTCTGCAAATATTCTGCTAAGTACTCATCAAATTTCTCCGGGTCGGTATAACCATGGTCTATGACATATTGCTGATATCCACCCATAATCTGCTGGATGAGGCTCTGTATCTGCTCCGGTGTAATAGTTACCATGCCATTTGCCGTAATAATCTCTTTGATATTATCGGATAAAATTTTCCGGGCTTCTTCCGTATTTAAATAGTTCATAAAATACTGGGACAGATTCGAATAATCTGCCTGCGGATTATCCTTTGCATACTGCTGGTAGCCCTCTAAGAGACTGCCTGCAATTGCCTGCATTTCTTCCGCAGAAATTGACTGACCCATGGAAGAAGCATCCATGGAAAATTCTTCGGACAAATCGGCACTTCCCATATCCCCCATAGAATTTTCCAACCCGCTTAAGGCACTTTCATCAAAGGAAAATGCTTTTTCCAATGCTTCACTGTCTACGGTAAACAATGACTGCATATCAAATCCGTTTTCCTTATCTACCTCACCAAACGCTTCATTGGTAAAGACATTTACGGATGGATTTGCAAGCTGCTGTTTTACTATCTCACTCTTTGCCGATTCCTCTGCCACATGCTTTGTCAGAGATTTTGGATATGCAATTCCTGTATTTAAGGATGCGGCATTACTTCCTTCTGCCGGCTGCACCACACCTACAATCGTAAGCTCTTCTCCATCTGCCACCAGTTGTTTCATAAAGTCTTCATTATCCGACTTATCCTTCCAGACCTGATACTCTTCATCATAAGTATAATAATCCGCACTGTTCACCAGTTTAAACTGGATTCCTACCAGATCCTTATAAGTATAAGTTCCAAAATCAGATGGTGTCTCAATATTTTCCTCACTGGCAAACTGCTGTATCATTTCATCTAATTCCAGCGGGTCACGAAGACCTAATGTATACAGTAAAAAGTCACTAATTCCGCCATTGGAAGTAAGCACCACCACACACTCATTATAATTTTCCGGCCAGCGTCCTTCCTTAATATCATACTGCTTTTCATATAACTTACTGTTTTCCGGCATCTCATAAAAAACATCCGTGCTCATCATGGATGACATCAGACTATTGGAACCAGATGAAGTTCCAAGACCTACTGCATCAAAAGATTTGTCCGGATTTACCTGACGTATCCCGTCTTCATTTTCCTTAAAAATCTGCGGACTGATATTATAAGTATACTCCACCGCTGTAGTATACTGCTCAATTCCACTGTCTCCTTCATCAAGATACTTTTTCAAAGCCTCCAGGTCATTAGATGCCATCGTGGAAAACATATTGGTTACCATCTTAATGACTTTTACTTTATCCCCGGAATTTTCTTTATCTGTTTTGGCATTTCCGTCATCACTTTCCGTATTCTTTTCAGAATCTGCCATTCCAAGGCTCATGGATGCAAGGCTGAATCCCGTACTCTGAATCTGCAGCGGATACTCGGATAAGGTCTCTTTCTCTACATTTTTGATATATTTATTTACACCGGTAGAAAGAGATAATATCAGTGCAATGCCGATAATTCCAATAGAGCCTGCAAAGGAAGTCAGCAGGGTTCTCGCCTTTTTCGTTTTTAAATTATTAAAACTTAAGAACAATGCCGTAAGAAATGACATGGAGGATTTTCCCATGTTTTTATGCTCTGGTTCCTTCAGCATTGCCTCATCCACTTCATAAGGATTGGAGTCGGCACGGATTTTTCCATCACTTAATCTTACAATTCTGGTAGCATACCGCTCTGCTAATTCCGGGTTATGGGTTACCATAACTACCAGCCGGTCTTTTGCCACTTCCTTCAGCAAATCCATGACCTGCACACTGGTGTCACTGTCTAATGCTCCCGTCGGTTCATCCGCCAGCAGAATATCCGGGTCATTGACCAAGGCTCTTGCAATGGCCACACGCTGCATCTGTCCACCGGACATCTGGCTTGGCTTCTTGTGTAACTGGTTTCCCAGTCCCACCTGCTCTAATGCAGCAATGGCACGTTTCTTCCGCTCTGCCTTGCCGATACCGGAAATGGTCAATGCCAGTTCCACATTTGCAAGCACAGTCTGATGTGGAATCAGATTATAACTTTGAAATACAAAACCAATGGTGTGGTTCCGGTAAGAATCCCAATCCCTGTCCTTGTATTTCTTCGTGGATATTCCATTGATAATCAAATCTCCGCTATCATAACGGTCGAGTCCTCCGATAATATTAAGCAACGTGGTCTTTCCCGAACCACTCGGTCCGAGGATTGCCACGAACTCATTATCCCTTAAATTTAAGCTGACATCATCCAGTGCCTTCTGCACCAGACTTCCGGTCTTATATTCCTTATAAATGTGTTGAATCTGAAGCATATGATATTCTCTCGTTTTCCATTTTTTATTTTTCTATTTTACTTTTTCTTTCTCACTCTGTTTTTTATATTACCTTATTTTGAACATTTTTACATCTCACTTTTGAAAAATATCATGGTTTTCATAAAAATTTTAGAAATACCAGTAAGTGCATAAAAAGAGAATTCTGTTTTCTGACCTGCTGCCAGATTCCAGAATCCTCTTTTCTTTATCTTCTAATCAAATAATCCAATGTGATATTTTACCTTCCGGCAAATCTTCCATACCAGAAGTACCGGCATTGCCAGTACCAGATAAGCACAGGAAAGAATTCCTACTCCACCACCTAAGATTATCATAATCCAGATAAAAATATTCATTTCTTACACCTCGCATATTATTATTTTATGTATTTAATATGCGGGTGCCAATGCTTCCTTCTTTCCGTCCGCCTTCCGCTCAAACCTTGCTAACATCAGGCTCCTTAGTACATTATCGCCATGCTTCTTCCGATTCCTCTGAATACGTCCCATAAAAAGCTGTGGCAGCACCACCAACAGCAGCCAGAACATCATTCCAATATTTCTCCTATGGTTCGCCAGTCTACCGCTGCAGCCTAGTGTCAATGCCGCAATGCCTGTATTCTGCATCTGCTCCTCTCTGGATAACATCTTATCCGGAGTATCTAAAAGACGGACATTCTTTAATTCTATGTAATTTACTGCAAAGGCTTCTTTCTCTGCCGGGGAAACCTGTTCTGTTCTGGTGGATGCGCCTGCAATGGCTACCAGAAACAGGATGCTCCACAGCAGTGCCAAATGCCTGATTATCTTTTTCCGATACATCTGTCTCATTCCTTACCTTGTGATTAAGCTTAGTATATGTCGCAGGACAGCTTCCGTCAAGAGTTGATGCAGCCAGATGGGCTAAGGACAGAGAGAAAAATACAAGCACAAATTTGCGCCGGTTGCCAGCCGAAATCAAACACAATATCGAAATTCTTATGTGCCCTTGCAGATTCCAGTTCGCATCCGCTTCCGACGGACAGACGGGGTGAGCAGTCAAAGCAGCGGAAAGACAATTTATTATCAGAAAAAACACTTTCAAGAACGATAACGCATTTCATCAAAAACTTCTTCCCGGACACCGGCGCAAATTTGGCTTATTTTTTTAACTCTCTCACTCCTCTGACCATCTGGATGACAACGGTCGGAAGTGCTGCCAGCAGAATAATCTCAATCACAGCAGGACCAGACAATGATTCTACTGAAAATAACCCCCGCAGCGGCGGTACAAAAAGCACCAGTCCCAGCAGCACGCTTCCAGACACAAATGCAAGGATACTGTATGGATTTCCGGTAAAGCCCAATGCAAAAATGGTCTTGTTTCCACGACAGTTAAATCCATGGAAAAGACGCGCCAATGTCAGTGTTGCAAATGCCATAGTGGATGCCATTGCCGCACCCTTTCCATTTCCGATATAAAATGCTGCCATGGTGGATGCCGCAATACATAAGCCCTGCAACATAATTCGCCGGAATGTCTCTCCAGATAAAATTCCTTCCGATGCCTGCCTTGGTTTTTCTTCCAATAAACTTGCATCCTGCGGTTCCACGCCAATGGCAATTGCCGGAAGGGAATCTGTCAGCAGGTTAATAAACAGTAAATGCACCGGAGCAAATGGAACCGGAAGCCCCAAAAGGGATGTATACAATACAGATAAAATTCCTGCCATGTTGCCGGAAAGTAAAAATAAAATAGCATTTTTTATATTACGGTAAATGTTTCTTCCGTTAGTTACTGCTTTGATAATCGTAGCAAAGTTATCATCTGTTAATATCATGGCTGCCGCATCCTTTGCCACTTCCGTTCCGGTTATTCCCATGGCTACTCCGATGTCTGCCTGCTTTAATGCCGGTGCATCATTTACACCGTCTCCGGTCATGGAAACGATATTGCCCCTCTTCTGCCAGGCTTTTACAATCCGTATCTTATGTTCCGGTGACACTCTCGCATAAACAGATATTTTATCAATTTTTTCTTCCAGTTCCTTTTCCGGGCAGGCATCCAGCTCTGTTCCGGTTAATGCCAGATCCCCCTCTTCGTAGATTCCAATACGCTTTGCAATCGCAACGGCTGTGATTTTGTGATCTCCGGTAATCATTACGGTGCGGATTCCCGCCCGCTTCGCATCTGCTACTGCCTGTATGGATTCTTCCCTTGGCGGGTCTGCCATGGCAGCTAATCCTAAAAAGGTAAGTCCATTTTCATTTTCCACCGTCAGTTCTCCCCCGGACTTCTTACATGCAAATGCCAGTACCCTGAGTCCCTTTTCAGAAAAATGCTGATTCTGCTTCTGGATTTTTGCGATTTCTACATTATCCATCGGTCTTATCTCTTCTTCATATGCCACATTTATGCAACGGTTTAAAAGGACATCTACTGCTCCTTTTGTAAAAATAATTTCTTCTTCGCCATGCAGCCGGTATTTACTGCTCATGCATTTCCGTTCAGAATCAAATGGAATTTCTTCTAATCTCGGAATCATATTTCGAATCGTTTCTTCCTGTATGGTAAGCTGCCCTACATTTTCCGTTCTGTCCTGATTCAGGCGGACTTCGTGGAACATTTCCAACAGGGCAGATTCTGTCGGATCTCCCAGTACTTTTCCATCCGTTATGCTGGCATCATTATTTAAAATAGCATTGTATAAAAAAAGCCTTTGCAGGCTGGACTCCAAGGTCATCTCATCCGGTTTACAAGTCATACCATTCAGATAAACCTCTTCCACATGCATCTTATTCTGTGTCAGTGTTCCCGTCTTATCGGAGCAGATTACCGATACACAGCCTAAGCTTTCCACAGCTTTTAATTCTTTGACAATGGCGTGCTCCTTTGCCATTCTCCTGCTTCCCATTGCCTGCACAATTGTAACAATGGAGCCTAATGCTTCCGGTATTGCCGCTACTGCCAGTGCAACAGCAAACATCATGGCATCAATGACCGGCATCTTCCGGTAAATGCCAAGACAAAAGACCAGTGCACAGATTGCCATAATCAGTATTGCCAGCTTTTTGCTGAAAGAATCAAGACTTATCTGAAGCGGAGTCTTCCGCTCCTTCGTCTGATTCATCAACCCGGCAATCTTTCCTAATTCCGTTTCCATTCCTGTTGCTGTTACAAGTACCTCCGCTCTTCCATATGTTACAAAGCTTCCGGAAAATACCATATTTTTCCGGTCTGCCAACGGTACTTCTTCCGGCAATACTTCTTCATTTTTTTCTACATTGACAGACTCTCCTGTCAGTGAGCCTTCATTGACCTGCAGGGAATAATTGCGAAGAATTCTTCCGTCTGCCACAATCATGTCCCCTGCTTCTAAGATTACATAATCCCCGGGCACAATCTCTTTGGATGCAATCTCCTGACGTTTTCCATCCCGGATAACTCGGGCCGTTGGTGCCGCCAAATCCTTCAAACTATCCAGTGATTTTTCTGCCTTCCTATACTGTATCGTACCAAGAACAGCATTCATAAGTAATACCAGAAAAATTACGATAGTGCTCTCAACATTTCCGGAAAACATGGAAATAATTGCTGCAATAATCAGGATTATGACCATCAAGTCACAAAACTGACTTAAAAACACCTGCAGCAGACTCTTATGTCTGCCCTCGCTCAGCCGGTTCTCGCCTGTCTCTTTTCGTATTCTTTCTACTTCTTCTTCTGTTAATCCTTTTTCCCGAAAGCCAAACATTTCTTCCAACTGCTCTTTCGTACAATTCCAATATGCTTTCATATACGCTTAACCTCCTGCTTTTTATGTTACCGGGTATCAACTATGCGCAACAAAGAATGTGCCTTGGCACATTCCCGCGCCTGCGGCGGTCGCTTGCAACATCTACCTTATGCGCCGCAGTGCGCATCCTCGCGGAGCCTCTTTTACTTTACAGGAACGCAATTTCCTGTAAGCAAAAAAGGAACGAGCACTTTTACCGCATCAAAATAATACGGTAAAAGTCTCGTTCCTCTGCAGTGTATATTCCGGTTATCCCTCTTCAGATAACGTGATGACGAAAAATACAACACCGGCTATCCGGTGCGAACTACTCCCTGATACGCCATCATCATAACATATACCTTTTGTCTCCGTCAATGCCTATTTTTCTGACTCTTCCCAGTAACAACAGGTATCCTTTCCTTTATGCTTTGCTGTATACAAAGCTTTATCTGCCTGCCTGATACTATCTTCATAGTTATAGCTGTCTTTTTTAATCAGGGTGATTCCAACACTGCAGGATACAGGAGTTGGAAGCTTCTCCCGCAACTGTTCCTGCATCCGTGCCAGTCTCTTATCCAAAGTTTTCTTTGAGCAAAATCCTTTAAACAATACTACAAATTCATCCCCACCAAGTCTTCCTATATAATCAGTACGGCGGAAGCTTTCATGAATGGTATCCACAAAAGTACGCAATACTTTATCTCCATATGGATGTCCCTTGGTATCATTAATCTGTTTAAAATTATCAATATCCAATATGAGAAGTGCACACACTTCCCCTTTCTTTGCTTCTTCTAATACATAATGGCTGGTATATTGTTCAAATATCCGCCGGTTCAGTACGTTCGTCAACGGATCGGTATTGGCTGCACGCTCCTGTTCCTGCTGACGGCGTTTCTGTCCATCTATATCCTTAAGATACAGCAGTGCATACATATTTTCCGTCACCTGCTCCTGAAATACATGTACGGTAAGTTCCATCCAGTGGTAACTTCCTCTTGCCATCCTTCTGCGAAGCTGATAATTCACAGTAGCCGTTCCTCTGTTATAATTATAAACCATCTTTTCCTGTTCTAATACATCATAGCAGCCAAACTGGTCTTCCTCTAAGACCAGCTCATCAATATGACGGTTGAAAACCTTCACATAATTTAATGCTTCCCGCTCGCCCTCTGCTACGTAATCTTTCCAGAGTCCACCACTGCTTTGAATCTTACCATTACTCAGGTCTACCTCAGCATATGCCACGGTCTCCGACAGCATTGCCTGATAAAAGTCTTCTCTCTGTAAATACTTTAACTGAATATTCTGATGATCTTCAATCTGATAAATAGTAACTATCCTCAAATTTTCATCCTGTTTCTGGTCTCCGATTTTACAGATGTCCAGGCGGAACCATTCAAACTCATCCTGCTTGTTTTTTAAAAGAATTTCTAATACCTGATCCTCTTTTCTATATTCTACACCGGTAAACGCTGCATGAAATACATCCCGGAAATGAGGATGTACCATTCCATCCTCCCAGCTTTCCGGAAATCCAACCTCTTTTAGCTGATTGCCCTTTAACATAGAACGATTTGTATGGAAATAAATGGTATGTTTCTTCTCATTATACTCCATACGTTCATATTCCTGACTCTTTAAAAATTTTTTCCGAATCATATCATTATTGATACGATGATATCCTTTTAATGTATAGACACCATTTTCCTGATGACCAAGCACTCCAACACAGCGTACTGTCACTTTTCCACGTTCCGGATGATTCCAGGTATATTCCATCTCAATAATCTTTCCGGTTGTAATAATATCATGTAATGCATTCTGTACATAATCGTAATAACCATCACTGATGTTATCATACCAGAACCTGAAATATTCCTCGCTGTTCATAATGTCGTCTATGCCCAGAATGCTGCGCATGCTCTTATCCACATACAGACGGTTCTTTCCATTGACCGTATCCAGTTCCAGCGTCCACAGTCCCAGTTTTACAGACTGTAATATATTTTCTTCCTTCAGCATACCCGTCATACGGGCTATCATTTCACTCTTTACATCCATCATTCCGTCACGAATCAGTATATTTGAAATAAAAGGACGTATTCTGGCAAGAAAAGTCTTATCATTTGGGCGGTATTTCGGATTATCCACACCAATAAATCCAAATAAATGACCTTCATTTAACAATGGAAGAAGCATCAGCCTGCGTATTTCCTGATGCACTAATATTTTCCACAAATCCGGTGCTGACTCCCGATACATATCCACATCTTTGATAATAACCGGTCTGTCTTCCTTCAGACTGCCAATCACCAGTTTTACCCGGTCACCCGGTACTGATGCGAGGTAAAGCTGCTGGCTCTGAATCTCATTTTCACACCACTCACAGACATTGCTCCAGCTATCTGCCTCTTTGGAATATAAAAAGATATAGCAGCGGTCTGCCTGATAAAATTCCCCGGTATGATGAAGAAGTTCACTGATGATATCAGCTTCATTTTCTTTTTCTTTCGCCTCTTCCAAGGCTTTCACAATGCCCTTTTCCACTTCTAACTGTTCTTCCAGCCTGCTCATGGAAATATTGATGGTATTCATGTCAATACCTATCTGAAGGCGTGCTGCCTTATTGCCCCAGTTTACTAATTTATCCTTCATCAACATCTGGGTTCCTAAGAATTCATTATTTGCATATCTGGTCAAAAACTTCTTATGCTTTAATTTTGCCATATTACAATCTGGGCACGGTTCTTCCCTGCCCTCTAATACCTGATAACATTTCTTGCCGGCATAATCACTGACGCCGCTGATTCGTTGTCCGGCAGAGTTCATATAATATAACTCATAGCTTTCCGCATCTATGACATAGACCATCTCTTCTAACTGGTCTAATATTGCTTTATAATCGGTACCATCTCCTGCTTCCGGCAGAATCACTGTGCTATTCCCACAATCTTCCTGCCACCGTTCTTCCTCTACATGTCCAAAAATATACTGTTTTTCAAACAGCTCTTCTTCAATCGGTTTACTGAAATAGAACCCCTGTAAAACTTCAGGTGCAAGCTCTGCAAGTGTCTGTAATTCCTCCGGTGTTTCTACCCCTTCACATACTACCCGGATCTGTGCACTTCTTGCCAGTTCCAAAATATTACGAAGAAGCCGGTAATTGTATGCACTCATATTAATCCGGCTGACAAAGCAGCGGTCAATTTTAATCTCATCAATTGCCAGACTCTTAAGATAACTTAAGCTGGAATATCCGGTTCCAAAATCATCCATGGAAATCTGTATACCACGCTTGCCCCACTGATAAAATAACTGATTGTATTTGGTATAATCCTGTAACTGCATGCTTTCTGTCAGTTCCAGAATAATAGCTTCTCCGGGAATTCCTTCCTGTTCTAATAAATCATAAATGTACTGGCTTAAATCCGGCTGCTGTAACTGTATATAAGAAAGATTAATACTCATACGGAATTCCGGATTATAACGCCGCCACTTTGCACACTGGGCAATGGCTTCCTTTAATACCCATTTTCCCACCTGCACAATCATTCCGCTCTGCTCTAATATTCCAATAAAAAGATTTGGTGACACTACCCCATGATATTTTGAGCGGAAACGGAGCAGTGCCTCTGCTCCCACTACTTCATAATTACTCATCCCAATCTGTGGCTGGAAGAGAAGATAAAATCCATCACACTGGTTGCGGATACTCTTTCTGATTTCTTCTGTTAAGTCAATAACCGACAACTGTTTCTCATAATCTTCTGCTGAGAAAAGAATCAACCGGTTCTTACCGCTCTTCTTGGCACGGTCCAGAGAACTTTCCGCATAGTTAAACAGTGTATTGGCATCCTTGATTCCGGACATCGGATAGCAGACTGCACCTGCTGAAAAGGTACAGTTCTCCATCATCTTCATCTGTATATTCTGGTATACCTCACGCACAGCCTCCATATCATATCCCACAAAATTAACTGCAAACCGGTCACCATCCAGACGATAAATTTTTATGTTTTCATCAATACTATTTTCCAGAAGAGCCGCAATCCTCTTTAAAATAAAATTACCATGGCCTCTTCCATATTTCGTATTGATATTTTTAAAATTATCCACACCAAGAACAAGTAAAACACCTTCTTTTCTGCTGTTCAGCATTTCATCCAGATGTTCCATTAATTTAGTACTATTAAAAAGTCCGGTAAGTGAATCTGTCTTTCCCAAAAGGACAGTATCTGATGTTCTTCCCACCATTACATAAGGAATCCCGGTCTCATCCAGTTCAGCTTTCCCACGACAGCTGATCCAGACCAGATTGCTGTTTCTGTCTACCAGCCGGTATTCCAAATCATGTATCAGGCTTTTTCCAGAGCAGATAGATTCCATATCATTAACCCACTGGTTTAAGTCTCTTTCATATACAATATCTTTCCAGTCATCTATGCCGCAGCTGTTGTTTTCATCCATGCGCAATGCATATCTCTTTGATATATCATTGCTGGCGAAATAAAATTTACCCTCTTTTAAATCTGCCAGAAATAAATAATCATCGGTACTTTCACTTAATAACTGCAGAGTCTGGTAACATTCCGCAAATCCTTTTTTCCCTTTAAACAATTCATCCAGCGTATTCTTCTCCTGCATAGCCCCTCCAAAAAATATATATTTTTCTGTCTATACATTCCTTCCTGCATTTTTTAATTGTACATCAAATTATCGTTTTTTACAATATTTATTCAGAAAAGTGTCATAAAAGTACAACCGTATTCATCCAGCATCCGATGGCAGACTGTCCGCTGCACACAATACACCCCAGCCCAGCCTTGGATTTGGGAAAAAGGAATATCCCGGCAGTGGTCTTGCTCCCCGGATGAGATATGCTTTTATTTTTTCCCCATATAAAAAAGCATCATGTTTCTCTACAATTCCCCATTGCATAAAAAGTGCTGCCGTCCCGGTTACAAATGGCGTTGCCATTGAAGTTCCACTTCGTACGGTATAACCGCCGCCTGGTGCACAGGATTCAATGTCCACCCCTGGCGCACAGATGTCCGGTTTCACCTGATTGGTCTCTCTGGTGAACCCTCTCCCGGAAAAGGCTGCCACCTGATTATATCTTGCATCATAGGCCCCCACCGAAATTACCTTATAGGCAGTGGATGGAATTGTAAGCGTTGTCTCTTCTGTGGGATATAAAAATCCGGTTGCTTCTCCGATGACCGCAAGGGAAGGCAGCCACATATTATAGACCCCGGTTACAATCTTTTCCGGTATCAGCGTTATTTTATAGATTCCGCTGTCGATATAATTTTCCACCGGAAGAAAATCAAAATAGATTTCCTGAAAAGGACTGAAAGGGCTTGGTTCTCCAAAATATAATAAAATCTGCGTTCCTTCGATAGTAAATCTCTGGGGGCCCTGCAGCTGCCGGATAATCCCCACCGTTTTCCCACTGGGATGTGTCATCCGGATGGAAAAAATATCCGCATAGGATTTCCAGATTTGTAAGCTTAACGCAGGCTCATATTCTCCTACTGCAAATTCCACTTCCTGTTCTCTTCCCATTACAAGCTGCCCGGAGGTATGCCCTCTGGCACTGCCTTCATTTCCGGTGCCAATCACCAGAACCGATTTCCAGTAATTTGCCATATCTGATAAATAGGTTTCAAGAAGAGAGGTTCCATCATGGGAACCATAGGTATTGCCAAAGCTTATATTTACTGCCACCGGCTGCTTAAGTTCCAGTGCTTTCCGGAGAATATAATCCATTCCAAGCATCAGCTCTGTTGTCCTTGGAAAAGAATTTTTTCCCGGTGTGCCAAGCTTTACCACCAGCAAATCACTTTCATATGCCACGCCCCGGTTTCTTTCATTGGATGATCTTCCATTTCCCGCTGCGATTCCTGCCACATGGGTTCCGTGCCCGGATAAATCCCGGCTGGGGCAGATACGGTACCCCTCCTGTATATCCTCCTGCTGCAATGCTTCATTGATTACGTCCCGGTCGTATTCCGTTCCAAGCCGGAATCCCGCCGGTGGATTTCCTGCAATGGTCTGATCCCAGATTGCCAGAATCCGGCTACTTCCATCTTCCTTTCTAAAATCCGGGTGTCTGTAATCGATGCCACTATCTAAAAATGCCGTTATCACACCTTTCCCACTCAATCCCGTTCCCCCTAACCCCATTTTTCTTGTATAAAGGGACGTAATGCAGGAGGCTCTGATTCCCTGCTGTACAGAGAAAAAGAGCCTCTTTGGTTTTTCCATATATTCAATTTCTGTCCGGTCTGTTACCGCATCCATCAAAGCCTCCGGCAGCCGGATAACTGCATATTCATTGCTCAGTTCTGTAACTTCAATATCCGGAAATATCTCCTCTAATTTTCTGAGACTTCCGGTATATTTTACAATGACTTCCCATGTGTCCGTTTCTTCCTGATATCCTACATTTAAGTTTAAGGACTGCAGTCTTTCCTCTTCTGTTGCATCCAGTGCCAGATTCAGTAAGTTTTCCCGTTTCGAACTGTTCATTCCATCTCCCGGCAATTTCTTTTATTACTACTCTATCGCAATCCGGTATTTTTATGCACTTCTTTTCAGCTTATTGTACCAATACTGTTTCATACTCTGCTGTCTCTTATTGTGGTGTTACGGTTCCGTCATCCTGCACCGTTACGCCAAAGGAAATGCTGTTGATATAGTCATTCAACTGCTGCTGTTCTAATTCATTCATCTGTCTGGTCTTTCCATTTTCTGCCTTTGCTCCCACCAGCTTATAAGAAATTGCACCATCCTTATCCACTACCATTTCCACTGCCATGGTGCGCTCAATGCTGCTGCCAAAAACAAAATTGCCAAGGCTGTAAAACACCGGCTTTCCGTCGATATATTCAATGCCCTGCAGACAATGGGAATGTGCACCAAACACTACATCTGCACCGGCTTCGATATATTTCTGTGCCAGCGTTCTCTGATATGCCTCAGGTTTTTCCTGATGTTCCAAGCCCCAGTGGACATAAACCACCAGCACATCACACTGACTGCGTGCTTCGGCAATGGCATTGACAAACCGCGTTTCATCATAAGTAGAAAGGACTCCCGGTACTGCGCTTTCTACATTCCAGCCGGCAACCGGAAGTACACGGGATGCTGCAAGAAATCCATACTTTTTCCCATTTACTTCTATTATCTGCACTTCCTGCGCCCGCTCTACGCTGTCCCCTGCTCCGGCATATAAAATGCCCTGTCCATCTAATGTTGTAAACGTATCACTCAATGCTTCCCTTCCATAATCGAGGATATGATTATTTGCCAGAGTGACCACGTCCACGCCCATTTCCTTTAATGCGGCTGCATAGGATGGGTCTGTGCGGAAGGTATACTGCTTGTCCTCCATCTGGGTGCCCCGGTTACTAAACGGAAATTCTTCATTTACCATGGTAATATCTGCATTTACAAGCAGCTCTTTCATGCCATTATCTATGACAGCATCTATGCCTCCGGCATCATAGTTTGTTTTAAAAGAATTGGCAAAAAGTACGTCTCCGGTAAACATCAGTGTTGTATCTTCTGTTACATCTGTTGTTTTTACATTTTTCTCCGTATTCTTATCTGCATCTTCAGAAGCTGCATCCTTTCCGGCTTCCGCATCATTTTTACCGTCAGTTTTATCACTGGTCTTTAAATTGGATTCTCCATTTTTATCCTTGCTGTCTTCTGCCGCTTCTGTCCCTGCTGTTGCGGCAGTCTGCCGGCTGTCCTTCTGGCGGATGCTTCCACCGTGATGGGCTGCATATATCATTGCTGCACCCAGCAGAATCACACACACTATAGAAACTATATATAATGCAATCCGAACTTCTTTCTTCATTATTTTATCTCCTTTTTTGTAGTCATGTTTCCGTGACTATTTTACCAATGAATGAGCATTTCGGCAATCGTTAAAATTTGTATACTCCTTTTGCCTTTAAGCTGGCATGGTCATATTTGTTATATCTGGCTATTTTAATCAAACCACATTTTACATATGATAGGGAAAACGATTTGCAGATCATATACCAAAGAAAGGATTTACTTTATTATGAAAAATACAAAGAAAATGGTTACTGCGGCCTTGCTTGCTGCATTTACCTGCATTGCAACTATGATTATTAAGATTCCTACACCAACTTTTGGATATATTCATTTAGGAGACGGACTGGTACTCCTATGTGGTATTATCTTAGGACCTGGAATTGGTGCACTTGCCGCTGGTATCGGCTCCATGTTTGCTGATATTTTCTCCGGCTATATGACCTGGGCTCCTGCCACTTTAATCATCAAGGCTCTGACCGCATGCATCGCCGGACTTCTGTTCCACAAACTGCGTCTTAACATTTCTTCCAAAGCTAACCGCAGTGTCCGCGTTGTTATCGGCGGTATCGTAGGTGAGGCTCTTATGGTACTTGGCTACTTCCTGTTTGAAGCAGGTCTTGCTGCATTTGCCAGCGGTTCTTTCTCCTCCGCTGCTCTTGCTACCGGAATTGCTTCTTCTGCTGCAGGTATTCCATTCAATATCGTCCAGGGTGTTGTCGGCATTATTCTCTGCCTGATTCTGCTCCCGGTTTTAAGTAAAATCAATGATGTAAATGAGTGGGTTTCCAAGTAAATAATTTTATAAAAAATGATAGCAGGCAAGTTGAAAAAAATTGTCTGCTATCCGTTTTTCCATTATTCATCATAAAAAGACTTACAACTAATCATCAATCCAGCCATAACAATACCATTCCAGATCAGCTACAGTGTCCATACTATATGCTTTCTTTTTTTTAGCATATTGGCGTTCATTTGCTTTTCTAGCTTGATATGCCTTATTGTTAGGATTATTCTGATTTGCATAATCATTAAGCTGTTGCTTCGTATGAGTCTTTCCAGATACCCCATGCCCTTTCGACATATGAATACTCCTTTCTTCTTGATTCCATAAACCATACTGCAAGAGATAGCGGACACTCTGTCACCTTCTAAGCTGAATTCCAGAAAATACTCTTCTATGAATTACCCCTGCATATACTGATTTTTCAAGAGTGGAGTATAATTTCTTTCATTATTACAAGAAATTATCAAATATATTATATCATATCTCATTCTATTTTTCAAAAATCACATCAATATTTCCCACATCACAGTTTATATCCATATCATAATCTGCACCATTGTCGATTTCGTCATCTCTGCCAAGTCCGGCAACAGAAATATCTCCTGCTTTTATAGAACCAACACCACAGCTTAAACTGTAATTGTAATCCTGCTGCTCTCCGGTTAATTTCAATTCCATATTTCCCACATTACAATTGGCGTCTAAATCACCTTTTACTTCACCGGCAAAATCAAGATTTCCGGCATCCACATCCAAGCTTGCATATGCTGTCGTCAACAGTCCTTCTTTTATATCAATATTTCCTGCTCCTACTTCAACTGAAAGTTCCTCTAACTCAAGCTGTTCCGGCACTTCAATAACCACCTGTAAACGATGCACTCCATCGCCCCAATATGCTGCATGGAAGTTTTCGCTGATTATTAAAGTTCCATCTTCCAATGCAGTCTCTACCTCAGCATTTTTAGAAGTTGTTATTACCTTAATCTCTTTGCCTTTTCCTTTGACTACTTTCAACATTCCTGCATCCATATCGATATCAAGTGATTTCACATCTTCCGGTGCAAATGCAGTCTCTTCTGTACTGGCTGTTCCTTTATCCTGTCCTTCCCAGTCAGTTATATCCCAATGAAATGCAAATTTATTATTTTGCACTGCTTCTACAAATTCCCGCATGGTTCCACCGGTTGCAATTCCAATTCCTAATACCACGCAGCCTAAAAGAAAGCAGCCTAATGCAATACCAAAAATAATTTTTAATGCTTTTTTCATGCGCAAGCGCCCCCTTTCTTCTTAAACAGTGACTGCCATAATTTTGCAATTCCTTTTGCAAACCATGGAAGAAACTTTCCACATACCAGAACCAGAAGTCCGGCCGCACATAATCCAATTGCAAGCATCAGAAGTCCGGCTGCCATAGAAATAAGACCTAGGGAAATTGCGCCTGTTACCAAAATTGTAATTGCTACACCTGCTACCGCTATTCCGCCGATTACACAGCCGACTGCAATTCCAAATAGTCCTCCGATAATTCCTGCTAACGTTCCACCAATTGCTACTAAAATACCGCCCCAGATTGGTGAAGTAAGCACCAGCAGGATTATAAGCAGAATATTTCTTGTGGTATTGTCTTCCCTCTGGATCGTTCCGTTATAATTCTGCTGCCCCATATTCTGGCTTGCACCGTTATAATTCTGCTGTCCCATACTCTGGCTTGCACCGTTATAATTCTGCTGATTACCGGAAGATGCTGTCTCACTGCTATTGCATCCCGGAAAATCTGCCCGGATGGTTGCTGCCACTTTTTCCGGTGATTCTAATTCCCGGATTATTTTTTCTTCATTTTCTTCTCCTGCATCTTCAAAGTAACTGGTATAGTATGCAATTGCTTCCCGTTTTTCCTCTTCCGGAATTCCTTCTAATAACTGCTCCAGCCTTCTCATAAACTCCTGTCTGTTCATATCTTCTCCTCTCCGGAAAATAATTCTGTTATTTTCGAAGAATAATTTTCCCATTCCTTTCGATAATATGTTAATCTTTCATTTCCATTTCCAGTTATCTTATAATACCTTCGGTTTCTGCCCCCACATTCTCTGTCATATACTTCCAGACAACCGTCCTTCTGCAATCTTCGCAGCACCGGATACAGCGTTGATTCTGACACTTCAATGGCTTTCCGCACATCCTGTGTAATCTTATAGCCATAAGTACCTTCCTCATCCTTTGATACTACAGCCAAAACAATTGCATCCAGAAGTGCCGCACCTGTATTAAATACCATGCAATCACTCCCTCCAGATTTTCATAAATATAATATTATTCTTTATGCATTACTATTTTATATTCAATACTATATATCATATAGTATTATTTGTCAACCTATAAAACCTGTCACTGGCAGCCTTTTACGAATGCCGGGCAAGAAAAAAGAATGTGCCTTGGCACATTCCCGCGCCTGCGGCGGTCGCTTGCGACATCTACCTTATACGCCGCAGTGCGCATCCTCGCGGCGCGTTTTTTACTTTACAGGAAAGCAATTTCCTGTAAAGCAAAAAAAGAGCCTTGCTTCGTTCTTTTCAAACAACCAAGACTCTTTTTCTCTTATTTCTACATTCGTTTCCTGTTTTCTATTTTAATTATTTTCCGGCAAATACTTTTTCTACCACTTCCGGAAGCTGTGACAAATTTTCAATTTCCGGTACTTCATCATCAATTGTGCCAAATCCATATGCTGCATGGATAAAAGCGACTCCTGCCTTTTTGCTGGATTCGTAATCGCTCTGGATATCTCCCACATACACTGCATCGGTAAGTGCATTCCGGGATACTACCAGGGCTATATTATCTTCTTTCTGTTTTTCATTATTTCCATAGCATTCTATATCCGAAATATATTTTCCTAAGTTATAATAAGAAAGAAAAGCCTCGATATATCCGCTCTGACAATTGCTTACGATATAAAGTTCATATTTTTCCTTCAGCTTTGCAAAGGTTTCTTCCACACCCGGATATAACACCGCACCATGCCCGGACAGATATTCATTTTCATATTCGCCACATTTATCTAAAAGTTCCATCCGCTCTTTTTCCGGCATATCCGGGAAAAATTTTGCTGCAATAACATCCATTGTTTTTCCCATGATTCCACGAAAATCCTCTACAGTCAGAGGTGTACGGTTCACTTTTTCCTGTTTTAATATTTCATTCCAGGATTCTGCCACACCGACTGTAGAATCCCACAGAGTTCCATCCATATCAAAAATTATTCCCTGCTTCATTTTTCTTTCCTTCTTCTATTTTTTTGTTTTCTATTAGTTTTCTATTAGTTTTTGAATTTTTTGTTCAATTTTATTCCTACATGGTGTATAATACCATTATTATTAAAAAAATTGCAAGGAGATTTCTTATGAGTCAGGAAAAAGTTGACCGTTATAAAGAACAAAAGAAAAATCGTAAAAAAATAATGAAACAGGAGAAATGCAAGCGTTATCTGGGTTATACCGCTACCGTTGTTGTCATTGCACTTATCATAGGCTGGGCAGGCTTCTCCATTTATAAAAATCATGAAGCAAATAAACCGGTATCCTATACAGAGGTAGATTTAAGTGCTCTTACGGATTACTATTCCAATCTGCAGGTGGACTAATTTGAGCGGAACAGATATCATCCAATTAGTAAGTCTTGTCATACTGATTCTTTTATCAGCATTCTTTTCTTCTGCTGAAACCGCCCTTGTAACCGTTAACCGGATTAAGATGCGGACCTTGGCAGATGAAGGAAATGTAAGGGCAAAGCGCGTGCTTGCTATCACGGATCATTCATCTAAAATGTTAAGCGCTATTTTAATCGGAAATAATATTGTAAACTTATCCGCCTCTGCTATTTCTACAGCACTTGCCATCCGCATTTTCGGAAGTGTTGCTGCCGGAATATCAACTGGAATTTTAACTGTTTTGATTCTGATTTTCGGTGAAATCACTCCAAAAACAATTGCTACCATACATTCCGAAAAACTGGCATTGGCGTACTCCGGAGTTGTCAGCTTTCTTATGAAGGTTCTTACTCCTGTCATCTTTATTATTAATATGCTTTCCCATGGCTTCTTAAAGCTCCTGCATATTAATCCTGATGCCAAGAAGCAGACCATGACAGAAGCCGAGCTTCGTACTATCGTAAATGTCAGTCACGAATCCGGTGTTATTGAGAATGAAGAACGCAATATGATTAATAATGTGTTCGATTTAACTGATTCTGAAGCAAAAGAAATTATGGTTCCCCGCATAGATATGACTTTCGTAGATGTCAATGCCAGCTACGAAAAATTATTAGAGATTTTCCGGGAAGCCAAATATACAAGATTACCAGTATATGAAGATACCACGGACAATGTCATTGGTATTTTAAATGTAAAGGATTTATTGCTCTATGATGACCGGACGAATTTTTCCATCCGCTCTATTATGCGGGAACCGTTCTTTACATATGAGCATAAGAATACTGCTGAATTATTAAAAGAAATGCAGGCTTCTTCCCTCAACATTGCTATCGTATTAGATGAATATGGTGCAACTGCCGGTCTTGTTACTTTAGAGGATTTATTAGAGGAAATTGTAGGCGAAATTCATGACGAATATGATGCCAATGAAGAAGCTGATATTACTGCTTTAAGTGAAAAAGAATACCTGGTCAATGGTTCCATGAACCTTTATGATATGTGCGAAAAACTGGGGATTCATTTAGAGTCAGAAGATTATGATTCCATTGGCGGCTATATCTTAGAACATTTAGACCATCTTCCGGACGAGGGAGAATCCATTACCACAGAAAATGGAATCCTGCTCCGGGTTGAAAAAATGGATAAGAACAGAATCGAAAAGGTATATCTGAAAACTCCTTAGGGAGTTTTCGATATACCTTTCTTTTTCTATCATCAGTCATCTGCATACGGAATATGATAACTGAATTTACTTAATCTTACATGATATGCGCCATCATAATTTCCCACAAAAGTTGTACTTACCAGTCTGGTATAATGTAATTCATACAATTCCTTGTCCACTCTTACTGCATCTGCAATATCATAATCCATCGGCCAGTAATATCCCATAGTTCCATCATCAAAACTCATCACTGTCCAAAGCGGATACGGGCATGGATTTGCTGGTTTTGTTTCCTCTGCCGGCTGTTCTGTCGGTGTCGTTGCCGGAGTTTCTGACGGTGTATCTGATGGTGCTGCCGGAGTTTCCGACGGTGTCTCTGATGGTGCTGCCGGAGTTTCCGATGGTGCATCTGATGGTGCTGCTGGAATTCCACCGACAGGTTCCTGTCCCCCGGATGTCGTTGCGTTTTTCTGAGCTGAAGGGGCCGGCCCTCCTGCAGTTGATGCCGGCTCTGTTGGTTCCTTTCCCGGTGTCACTTCCTGTGTTCCCTTTTTATCGGTTTTCTCATTCTTTCCCTCGGATTCATCCGGCACTTCCTGCTTTGCCAACAGAACCTCTTCTTTCTTCTGCTGAAATACCTCCTGCAATGCTTCCGTCTTACAAACCACAACTCCTGTTGCAGTATGCTCCTCTGCTTCGTGGAATTTTCCTATGGATGTTTTGTTTAAAACATGATTACTGCTCTTCTGTACGAAAAATGTACCACCAACTACAGCTGCCACTGTAAGCAGACAGCCTGATAAAATCAATATTTTTTTCTTTGGATTCAATTTTTCATAACTCCTTTCACTTTTCTCCAACTATACCATAAGTCATTTTTATTGTGCAACCAATTTCTTCTTTCTTTCTAAATTTCGGCATATTCACCGATACAATGGATAAATTTGTTCCGAAAACGCTCTATTTCCGTCATTTTTCCAGTATTATGCTGCAATTCATATTCTTTCATCTCATTCATCTGTTGATGTGATAAATTCCAGACTTCTAAAGCCGTATTCCTTTGCAATGCCTCTTCTAACTGTCTGTAATTTTCTTCTCTCCTCCAAATAGAATCCTGTGTTATGGTATCAAGATATTTTTCACTGATAAATCGAAACGTTTTTTCTTTGTCCTCCACCTGTTGCGAGGTAGTATCCACCAGATAAACGGTAACCTGTTTTCTGCTGACATTGCCAACTGCATCTTTTGCATAATAAGTAATCGTGGTGGTTCCTTCATGCGCAAAGTTCTTCCACTCTTCTTCCGTATAATCTTCCACGCAAAAAACAGTATTCTTCTCTTCATCTACTCCGCTCTCTAAGATACCTTCCGGATTATCTTCTGAGCTGTTTTCTCTGTCCTTTGCACATGCCTGCTGCAAAAGTATTTCCTCTGTAATCCTGCCGCTTCTTGCATCCGTCAAACTATAATACTGATCTTTTGCCTCAATAACAGGACTCTCATCCCACTGTGCATATAATCTCTGTTCCCCTGCATGGCAAAAAACATCTTCTTCCCCGATAAGTTCTTTTTCCTGCCATATTACATCCGGCTTTTTATCTTCCTCTTTGTCCTGTTCTGTATCCGGCTCTGTGCTCCATCCTAAGAAAAGGAAGTTCTCCCGCACGGCGTCTGGCATTTCTCCATAGGGTGTCCCATAATATCGGCTCTCCTGCTTTGTCTCTTCTCCATCGATCAGGCCTCCATTTCCATCAAAAATGATTGGAAAGCAATAGCAAAAATCCGTATCTGCTGTTGCATAGCCATCCAGACTGTCATATGCATAAATTGAAATCAGATGCCTTCCATATTCATTCTTATGTTTTACAGCAGAGGTATAATAACGGTAATTATAGTTTTGCCCCTCTATAAAATAGTCCCCTTTTTCTCCTAATTCTGACATCTGCCATTCTGCCGTCAAATCATCCTGACCCTGGTTTTCACTCCACACCGCAAAAGCAGTCTTTTTAATTCCATCTCCGCCATCCCGCACAAAGACATATGTATAGAATCCATCCGTTCCATTCTGAATCGATATCGTCCGCTCTATAACCGGTGGCTTTGATTTCTTCCAGATGGCATAAAAGGTCTGATTCTCCGTTACCACTACCTTATCTCCTGAATTATATACCGGCTCTTTAGCACCTTTCCTGTCTGCCCAGCCGGCAAACGCATACCCACTGCGCTTTGCAGATGGAAGTATTACTTCTGCATCCTTCCATTGTGCCTTTAATAGAACCTCTCCCTTATGCTTTGAAGATAAATTTAATACCTGTGCCTTATCTTCGTATACAGAAAGTTCCGATAACGCTTCCGGCACACCGATTGTGCCTATTCCCTCTCTATGCTCATTATATCCATGATTTATCCAATGTAATAAATATGACTCACGCCGGCTGCCAAATGCCTGTTTTAAATCTTCCCCTCCATATTTCATATAATCCGTCAATCGAAAATATGGACTGGATATTCTTCGTTCCCTGCCCTGTATCACATACTGATAGAAATGTTTTACTAATGCTGCCTTATTAAACCCGAAACTTTCCAGTAAATCCTGATTTGCTTTTGCATAACAGGGGGCATCAAATGCATACCACGGAAATTCTATTCCGTTATAATAAAAACTGTTATGATCTTCCCACCCGACAAAGGTGCTTTCCGCGGTAAGTTTCTCTGCCTCAGATGTTCCACCATTTCCATCCAAGGTTACTGTATACTCTTTCTTATACTGATTCTGCTGTAATTGAATCTGTTTTCCATACAGCACATCCGGTTGAGAAGCAACAGTTCCGCTGGTAGCCCCATTTCCATCATAATGAATGGTATAACGATTTTCGAGATAATTTACTTCGATATTATCATTATGCCATGCGCCATCATCTCCCCAGGGTGTCATTCCACATCCGTTGGTGTCCACCACAAAACTACAGGTTTCCTCTTCCATACTCTCAAAGTATGTCTGATAGCAGTTGCTGGTAGACACTCCTTCAAAATGATGCCCCAGCTCCGGCAGACGAAACGTAACCGGAAGATGATATTCCCTTGCTCCTATTTCAGAAGTTGCATTATCATGTCTGGTATAATATTCCCTATCTTCTAATGTAATGCCAAGCTCGTCTCCCCCAATCAGATACATTTTATAATAGATTCGATAATTAATCCCATTGGAATGACGTTCCCCTATATTACAGTCAATCCGGTAACGAGCTGTTCTTCCACCTGCATTGTCACGAACTATCAATATGAAATACCCGGAAGTTTCCGGATACCAGGTCTGCGCACTTCCGTAAACAGATGAAGTCAATTCATCCGGCATTTCTTCCAACTGCTTGGTTTCTTCTGTTTCTAATACTTCTGCTTCTAATACTTCTGCTTTTTCAGATTCTGCCACCTCAGTTTCTTCTACCGTTTCCGCACTTATCATCTGAATACTGCACGGACTCATAAAAAGAATCATGCATCCGCAAAGGAAACGGCATACTCCCTTTCGCACCTTCTTTTTCATGCTTACCCCCCTATTCAAATACTGCATAATATGTCTGATTTTCTTCTACACACTGTGTAAAATCCGCGAGATAATCCTTGCTGTCCCGCCACTCTAAAAACTTCTTTTTCAAATCATCACAAACCGGTTCTGCCGGAGAGGTACAGTAATCCCCCTTTTGTATTTCCAGCTTCTTATAATAAGATTTTCCCTGTTCCATTTCTTCCCTGGAGCGATAAAAGATTACCGTCTGCATTGCCACTTCTTTTTCCCCTTTCTCCGTTTCTTCTCCATTCCCATCGTCATCTGTAAGAATTGTACGGCAGCACTGTATGCTGCCCTCTTTCCCGCCCGGATACGAAAAATACTCTTCCACTTCCACAGAAAGTAATCCTTTTTCTGCATCTGCTGCAATCATCCGAACAGTTAATTCTGAATCGGAATTCATCTGCGGAACCAGATTTCGAATCAGTAATGTCCTCATATCTTCGGAAGTATAATCTCTGTCTGCATCCGCCTGTACCATCTGCAATGTTGTTTCCATTGCTTCGGTAAGACTCTGTTCTAATTCTTCTTTTCGTACATTTTTATGCTGCATGGTCAGCAGAACTACCACAAATAAAACAACAATTCCTCCGGATAATACCCCCAATACCATATGTTTCATATACCGCCTCCATTTACCGGAATCCGGAAACGGGAAACCGTCCGCTTTTCATATGCATCTTCTACCCGCACCTCTATTTCATAGATTCCTGCCTTTTCATAAATATCTTCTACTGTTTTTCCTGCCTGATTTCTGATATCAGTTATCTCAATCTTAAGTTCCTTTCCATCTGCATCCACTGCGTGAAACAGTTCTGATAACGCTATCTTATCTGCAATCGTTAAGATGCGATGATCTTCATAGATAATCACCGGAACCTGACGGCTATGAATATCTTTTAACATTTTTCCGTCCATATTATTTCCAACATCTGCACCGGCTGCCGGACGTTCCATCCCACTTCCAGTTATGCGAAATCCCCATAAGCATAATATCAGTAACATTGCCGCCACTAATACGGTAATTACTGTCTGTCCATATTCTTTCCATAATGTTTTCATTTGTTTTACCCCAATGCCCCCTGTGCTCTGCTTATCATTTCATAAAGATAACCTCCCTGTGAAAACAGTCCAAATAAAATTCCTGTCATAACAATGACTGCCAGAACCGCTATCACAAGTCCACCATATTCTTCCATAAAAAAATGCATTTTTATCCCCTTACCGGACATAACCAAGCAAATACCACAACACTCCGATACAACCACTTCCAAGTACTGCATAGATGATTGCCTGTCCATAATCCTCCATAATTTTTCTCATAAATCTACCTTCCAAATCCCCGGATACTATGCTCCGTTTTACTGTGAAATGGTCCCATCCGGTATGCGTAATGCAATATCACTTCCGCCATGGTTACCTCCTTTTCCACGGGCGGCACGTTTCCATTTTCACATACAGTTATAGCTCCGGAATCCTCATATAAATTAACCTGCAGCTGATAGCCCAATTCATCAGCCTGCTTTATACAGGCATTTATTACTTCCCGGTTATAATTGCTGTTTTCCAGTTCCACTACCACATCCGATTTAAAATTTCTTGCCTGACAAATCTGCGCTTCTGCTGCAACAATACCTATTCCAACTGTTGACAGCAGCATCATCAGAAATATTCCAAGATATGTTTTTATTACCTGTTCCATCTAATCCCCTATCTATGTACGCTTGCTAAAAATACCACCAGAAATGCCGTCATATCAATCATCATTTTTCCTGCTCCAGTCAATGCCGGGGCTAAAAACAATGCATATAATCCAGCCAGTGAATCCTGATTTTGTTCTCTTTCTGCCTTATCTAAAAGTTCCTGATTCCGTTTTAAAATCTGACTTAACTGCTTTTCACTGTTTCCATATCCGCCGTTGGATAATGCATACAACATCCGCATAGCAGAATGCACATCCGGTAAATCATAATCTTTTAAAAAATTAAGATATGGTTCCAGACTCTCCGGATTCTGTGAAAGTTCTTCCAGCATATCATCCACTGCCGGTCTTAGAACCTCCGGTGTCTGCGGCCGGATACGATAGAATGCCACCTGCACATTTTCAGTCTGAAGCAATAAAGAAATGTCCATTAACCACTGCGGAAATTCCGTTTCCATTTTCTTTCTCAGATACTTCCGGTAGAAATTACTGCGCACTCCTTTATGGGACTGCACATAACGATATTTCTTTTCATCCCCTTCTCCATAAGATTCCCTTTCCTTCAACCAGTTGCGACAGGTACGCTTCATTGCCCGGAAGCAAATCAGCATATCCAGGGACAGAAAAAGAATTGATGCAATCTGGCAAACCAAAAGTTGCGATAATTCAATATCTTTTGGCAGCAAATGATTCGTTATTGCACATACCAGAATGGATAAACCCACCGCTAAGAATACATTTCTTCGATATTTCTTACAGTCCTGCTGATGCAGTCTGACCCGTTCCATCCACTTCTGCAAATCCTCCAAAAGCAATTCCACCGTTGTCTCGTATGCTCCGCCATACTGTTCTACCATCAGAAAATACGCATGAATCTCTTTCATTCTGCGATTTTCATACTGCTGCTCAATCGCATCTAACTCTTCTTTCATATTGCTGTCATATTCTTTTCGTAAATGAAAGATTGCAGTTTCTATCTGTTTTCGCATGGCTCCCGGTTCAAACAATGCACAAACTGTCTCCAGTGCAGATAAGATTTTCGGATTCTGCAAAAATGCATACAGCATCTGCTCCATATACAATTCTGCTTCCTGCAGACGGGTCTGTTGCTTCTTTTCTTCCTTCAACACTTTATCCATACGCCACATAACAAGAACAAATACAATACTGCAGCAGATATATCCCTGCCACTTAAGCTGTAATAAAAATGCTGCCAGCAGCAATAATCCATAACAGCCTCCATAGGCAACGAAACGCTCATTCTTTTTCATATTCTTCTCCTTCCAGACGATGTTGTATCATCGGATTATCAAATGGCTCGAAAATTCCATGCCGCTTCATACGCGCAATCAGCCCTTTTGGAAGTTCTCTCACCATAAGATTGCCATCCACCACCTGCATATATATTTCATTTCTTCCTTCTTCTCTTACAAAGAAGCAGACCTGGTCTATATAACGGTACAATTTTCCTTCTGCACTCATTTTCTTCCGCAGCAGAATTCCAACATCAACATAGCTGTATACATCATTTTCCATGCGGTCTGCATCCATACGGCTCTCCATCATATTCAAAATACGGTCCGGAATTTTACGCACATCATCCGTATGAAGCGTGGTAAATCCACGGATTCCGGTAGACCAGCATTCCAGTAAAGACTTTACTTCCGTAGAACGTGCCTCCGATAACATAATCCAGGATGGGTTCTGTCTGAGACATGTCTTAATGGCTTTGGTATAATCAAAATCCGGATTAATTCGCAGTTCCACACAATCTTTTCCGGGATTAATCTGACTGTAATGCCATTCTGGATTATCCTCTATCGTAATGACACGCTCTCCTGCCGGAATAAACTGCGAAAAAAATTTTGCACATTCTGTCTTTCCCGCCCCCGGTTCTCCACAAAAGACAAAATTCATTTTTGCAGCCACACAATTGGTCAGCAATTCCAGTACCGGAACAGCTACATACTCATCCTCCACCATCCTTTTTACCTGCATACGCAACATTGGCATTGACTTACGGATACAGATACTCCTGCCGGATATGGCAACAGATTCATGCACAATACTGATACGCAGCGTATTGGTCTCCGCCTCCAACAAATTATTTTTCTTGTTAAAAGGCTTGCTCACTTCATTGGCAATCCGATGGGAAAACTGCTCTACAAACTTCTCTGTAATTCCATGGCTTCGAATCAGATATCGTTCATTTTCTACATCTGTAATCCACAACTGGTTTCCGTTATAGTCAATATCTGTAATCTTATCATTCCGGACATAACGCCAAAGGGGACCAAAATAATCCGGCTCCATCCGGATACCCAGTTCCTGTCTGTCCAAGTCATCCCCTCCTATGGTGTTCCGATGTTATTTCCAAAGTTATCAATTAAGTTCTTAAATGCATCATAAACGGGGCCACTGGTTCCATTTCCCATAATTGCTGTCACAAGTGCTGCTAATGCTGCAATCGCAACTACTGTTATAATTACCCCACCATACTGTTCAAAAATTTCTTTCAAATAAGAAAACCCCTTTCCATACTGAATTTCGTTTCACTGTTTGGAATATTTGGGAGGAAACTCCCGGATAAAAAAAGATAAATAAGATGGCTCTAATCATACCTGCTTTTTCTTTTTTTGTAAATATATTTTTTCATTTTTATAAAAATTTTACATTTTCATTTTTCATTATGCTATAATAAAAAAGGTATGATTTTATGCCACAATTTTATATAAGAACTACAGGAGGACACATGAATAAATTTATTATTACCACCGACACTACCGCAGATTTGCCGGCAGATTATGTAGCAGAACATAATCTTGGCATGCTGTCACTCACTTATACTATAGACGGCAAAACCTATGACTGGGAACATCCAATGGATGTCAAAGAATTCTATGCAAAAATGCGCGCCGGCTCTCTGCCTACCACCTCTCAGGTCAACCCGGAAACTGCCCGCGAAATCTTTACAAAAATTGCCACGGAAAATGACTGTGATATTCTTCACATTGCCTTTTCCAGCGGACTCAGCGGCAGCTACTCCAGTACAAAAATTGCTGCAAGTGAAATGGAAGAAGATAATTTCCCACATAAAGTCGTTGTCGTAGACTCTCTCTGTGCTTCCATGGGCGAGGGACTTCTGGTTCACAAAGCTGTCCAGATGAAAGAAAATGGTGCCACTTTAGAAGAAACCGTAAAATGGCTGGAGGAAAATAAACTACATCTGGTACATAACTTTACGGTAGATGATTTGTTCCACCTTCACAGAGGCGGACGTGTTTCTAAAACCGCTGCGGTTCTTGGTACCATGATTAACTTAAAGCCGGTGCTTCATGTAGATGATGAAGGTCATCTTATTATGGTTTCCAAGGTTCGTGGACGTAAAAAATCCCTGATTACCCTGGTTGACAATATGGAAAAGCAGATGGGTTCCTACCGTGACCAGAATGATATCGTATTTATCAGCCATGGTGATGCTTTAGAAGATGCACAGTTTGTTGCAAATCTTGTAAAAGAACGTTTTGGCATCGACAGCTTCTTAATCAATTATGTCGGTTCAACTATCGGTGCACATTCCGGTCCTGGAACGATTGCATTGTTCTATATGGGTGAATATCGATAAAACACCGGCAGATACAAAGCCGTCAAAGCAGCTTCTTACGGATGTCTGGCGAGCATGCGTTTTTTCTCGCTACTCGCGTAAATCAAAAAAGAGTTATTGTACCACGGTTTAAAATTCTGTGATAAATAACTCTTTTATTTATGTGAGAAATATGCTTTATCTGTTTCTTTATTTTTCTGCAGCTTCTTCTGCTTCTTTTTCTTCTACTTCTTTCTCATCCACTTTGATGCACAGTTCCTCTAACTGCTTCTCATCTACGATATCCGGGGCATTGGACATAAGGTCGGATGCATCCTTTACTTTCGGGAATGCGATGACATCACGGATGGAATCTGCATGTACCATATGCATAACCAGACGGTCAAGACCATAAGCCAGTCCTGCGTGTGGTGGTACACCATAGGAGAATGCATCCAGAAGGAATCCAAACTGCTCATGTGCTCTCTCTTTTGTAAAGCCAAGAACCTCAAACATTTTCTCCTGAATATCACTCTGGTGGATACGGACAGAACCACCGCCTAACTCGGTACCATTTAATACGATGTCATATGCTTTGGCACGTACTGCACCTGGATCTGTATCAATCTTATCCCAGTCCTCTTCCATTGGCATGGTAAACGGATGATGCATTGCCATATAACGATTCTCTTCATCTGACCACTCCAACAATGGGAACTCTGTAATCCAGAGGAAATTATACTGGTTCGGGTCTAAGAGGTCTAATTCTTTGGCAATTTCAAGACGAAGTGCACCTAATACATTCCATACAATTTTATTCTTGTCTGCTGCAAATAAAAGCAGGTCTCCCGGCTTTCCGTCCATTGCTGCTACCAGATTCTTCAATTCCTCTTCTGTCATGAATTTTGCAAAGGATGATTTATAGCTGCCATCTTCCTGTACAGAAAGATAAGCAAGTCCTTTTGCTCCATAGCCTTTTGCAAACTCTACCAGCTTGTCAATCTTCTTTCTTGGCATTGCGCCCTGTCCTTCTGCATTGATACCACGGACAGAACCGCCCTGCTCTAACGCACTGGTAAATACACCAAAACCGCAATCTTTTACAATATCAGATACATCCTTTAATTCCATTCCAAAACGGGTATCCGGCTTATCAGAACCAAAACGATCCATTGCTTCCTGCCAAGGCATTCTCTTAAGTGGAAGTTCTACATCTACACCGATGGCTTCTTTGAAAATGTATTTTAACAGACGCTCATTGACATCTAATACATCATCAATATCTACAAAAGAAAGCTCCATATCTGCCTGGGTAAATTCCGGCTGACGGTCTGCACGTAAATCCTCATCACGGAAACATTTTGCAATCTGGAAATAACGGTCATATCCGGATGCCATCAGAAGCTGTTTGAAAAGCTGTGGTGACTGCGGCAATGCATAAAAGCTACCCGGATGTATACGGCTTGGCACCAGATAATCTCTTGCACCTTCCGGTGTAGACTTACAAAGAACCGGTGTCTCAATCTCTAAGAAACCTTCTTTTGCCATAAAATCACGCATCAGATATGCTACTTTACTACGCAGCATCAGGTTACGCTGGATATCCGGTCTACGTAAATCAAGATAACGATATTTTAAACGAATCTCATCTTTCGTCTGGCTGTTCTCTTCAATCTGAAATGGCGGTGTCTGTGATTCTGAAAGAATACGGATACTCTCAGCAATTACCTCAATATCACCGGTCTTTAAATTCTCATTAACTGCTGCAGAACGCTTCTGCACGGTTCCTTCGACTGCAATAACAAACTCGCTACGCAGTGTTCCTGCTTTGGCAAAGCCTTCGCTTCCTACCTTTGGCTCGTCGAATACAAGCTGCAGAATTCCGGAACGGTCTCTTAAATCTATGAATATAAGACTTCCTAAATTTCTTCTTTTCTGTACCCAGCCCATGACGGTAACTTTTTCTCCAATATTGGCATTGGATACTTCTGTACATCTATGGGTTCTGTGTAATCCCTGCATGGATTCTGACATTTTTTTATCCTCCTAAAAATCTTATCAAAATCATTCCATTTTCTGCTTCTTGCAGAAAAACAGACTATCTGTTAAAAAACTCCACAAATTCTTCATAACCCTCTGCCGTAAGCTTCTCCTTCTGGAACTTCTTGTTCTTATTCATACGAACCACTAATACCTGGGTTCCTTCGGAACGTTCCTTCTGAGCCTGTGCAATTACCTTCTGCAGCTTATCAGCCGGATATCCCTTTTCGATGAGATATGCCTTCTTCGCTGCCTGTCCCGGAATCTTAAATCCGCTCTCTAAGAGCAGAAGAATGATTCTTTCAAAACCGATGGAAAATCCACATGCAGGTACATCGTTGCCGGTAAATCTTCCAACCATCTTATCATAACGTCCGCCACCACCGCAGCTTCCGCCGAACTCCGGCATAGCTATTTCAAAAATAGTTCCTGTATAATAACCCATGCCACGCACTAAAGTCGGATCAAATACCATTTTAAAATCTGCTGCCTTGGTAGCTTCTACACTGTCGATAATCTCTGTCAGGTTCTGCTTTACTTCTTCCTCTAAGAATCCTGCCTCAATTAAGGTATCACATAAGGTAACCAGTCCGTTTTCGGTACCTTCTGCTTTTTCAAATAAGGATAAGTACTTATCGACCGCTTCTTCTGCAAAGCCTTCCTTTTTCAGTTCTTCTGCGACTCCGTCCAACCCAATCTTGTCCATCTTGTCTAAGATGATAAATACAAGGTCGTAGCTTTCTTCCGGAAATCCGCTGTAAGCTGCCATTGCTTTTAAAATACGGCGTTCATTGATTCGGATTTCAAAATTCTTAAATCCAATCCTGCCGAGGGTTGTAGTTGTTGCAAGAATCAGCTCAATCTCTGCCAGATTGGACGGCTCTCCTAAAATGTCAATATCGCACTGCATGAACTGACGATAACGCCCTCTCTGAGGACGGTCAGCACGCCACACATTTCCCATCTGTAATGCCTTAAACGGGGATGGGAGCTGGTTACTGTTATTGGAATAGAATCTTACCAGTGGAACGGTAAGGTCGTAACGCATACCAAAGTCCACTACATCTTCTTCTTTTTCCGCTGTCTGTAAATTCAGCTTTTCACCACGTTTTAATACTTTGAAAATGAGTTTTTCATTTTCTCCACCCTGTTTGCTGGTGAGGTTTGCAATATTCTCCATACAAGGAGTTTCAATTGGTGTAAATCCAAAACTCCGGTAGGTCTCTTTAATTACATTCTGCACATAATCACGAATCTGCATCTCCTCCGGTAAAATATCCTTCATGCCTGTAACCGGCTTCTTACTCAATGCCATGAAATTTCCTCCATTTTCCGAGATAAGCATTTTATCTATTTTTCTTATTATATATTTGTATTCATACAGAACTATTATATTTTTCGTGTTCTGATATGTCAACCGCTTTTATTCCTTTGTAAAGAGCCGGCTCTTCCGTTCAATCATCTCATCAATCCTTGTGATATACTGTGCCACATCCTTGACATTCTCGGCACGTTCAATCCGGTGTGTGCCATCGGGATTTGGCTGTACCCAGACACGTTTCGTGGATGCACCAGCACCACAGGCTACAATACTCTGTTTCTCTTCCATAATAAGAACATTGTATACACCGGCTTTTCCCGGTGCTGCATAGCCTACGTTTTCAAAATTGCCTGCCATATTCTTCTGGCGGTATAAATAATATGGGAAAAGGCCCATTTCTTCTGCCACTTTCGAAGTCAGTGCGATATGGTCTGCGGTATTGACAATTTCAAAATCCTGATAACGCTCTCTTTGTATATTCAGCCTTGCTGCACGCTTGATGGCAAGTGAGTGAACCGTCAGATTATCCGGTGCTAACTTCCGGATTACTTCCATGGTATCTGCTACATCTGAAAGACTCTCTCCCGGAAGTCCTACGATTAAATCCATATTGATATTATCAAATCCAAGTTCTCTTGCCAGATTAAAGCTGTCTATTGTCTGCTGCACGGTATGATGCCGTCCAATCAGATCCAGTGTCTCCTGTTTCATGGTCTGTGGATTAATGGAAATTCTGCTGATATCATGATTGCGAAGCACCATAAGCTTCTCTTTTGTAATACTGTCCGGTCTTCCGGCTTCCACTGTAAATTCCACTAAATCAGATAAATCAAAACTACATTTAATTTTTCGAATCAATCTGTCTAACTGTTGTGGATTTAATGTGGTCGGTGTTCCACCACCGATATAAATGCTGTTTAATTTCTTATGTGCAAATTTGACCGCTGTATAATCCAGTTCCTTTTCCAGTGCACTTAAGTAGTCATCCATGCGGTTTTTCCAGGCTGACATGGAATAAGAAGTAAAGGAACAGTAAAGGCAGGTCGTCGGGCAGAATGGAATTCCAATATAAAGGCTGTAGCCTTCTTCGTAGTCTAATTTGTGTAAAAGTTCCAACTCCCGCTCTGCAATTTCAATACTGAGCTTTATCTTCTCATCGGAAGTAAAATACGTTTCCTTCATATAGCGGGCAATTTCTTCCTCGCTCTTACCCTCTTCTAAAAGTGCCATCGGAATCTTGGTCGGGCGGATACCGGTAAGATTTCCCCAAGGAAGCTCCACTCCGGTATATTCTGACAATAACCGATACAGTGTCCGCTTTAAACTGTTCTTGGTCTCCTTGCGGTTTGTATAATCTACTGCTACACATTTTGTAATTCCGGTCTGATTCGCATTGTCTTCCGAAGCCTCCACCCGTTTCCAGGAAAAAATGATTTCTTCCGGTGCAAACTGTACATCCATGTGATAATGTACCGGCTCTTCTTTTTTCTCCTTATCCTTCGTGGAAACATATACCTCTTCCTTTGGATAAAATGCCTTCACCAGCGAATGGATATCATATTCAAATTCTGCTTTATCTAATAATACTGTTATCATGGTTCGTCCTTATAAATACGGATTATGCATCCGCTCATAGCCTATTAAAGTGCTTTCGTCATGTCCGGTATACACGGTCACATCATCCGGCAGCGGCATCAGTTTTTCTCTGATTGCCCGGATTAAATCCGATGCACTTCCTCTTGGGAAATCAGTTCTTCCCACAGATTCCTGAAACAGCGTATCTCCGCTGAAAAGAATCTTCTCATCTGCAATATAATAGCAGCATCCGCCAATGGTATGCCCCGGTGTAAAAAATACACGGATGGAAAATCCTGCAAGATTTAATACTTCTTCGTCTTTTACGAAAATATCTGCATGATAGACCTTATGCTCTCCTATCATCCCGCAAAGGTTAAGTCCCGGGTCCTCCAAGGTCTCCCTCTCTGCCTCATGGGCATAAATGGAAATCTGGTATTTATCTGCAAGCGCTTCTGCTGCTCCTGCATGATCAAAATGTCCATGGGTCAGAAGGATTGCCACCGGTTTTGCTCCGGTTTTCTCAATCTGCTTTTCAATCAACTGTGCCTGGTCTCCCGGGTCTACCACAAGAAGTTCTCCTGTCTTATGATTTACCAGAAGATAGCAGTTGGTGCAGACTGGTCCCACAATATATCGTAATACTTCTGTCTGTTCTGTCATAATTTTCCTCTTCTATAATAATAACTGACTTTGACTTTTTTTCATAAATCAGCAATTTATTTTGCTAATGCTCTATCAGCCGGTAGTACGTTCAATATCAATCACGCTCTCTACCTGACGGATTTTTTCTATTAAGCTGCTCAATTCCTCTTTGCCTTTGGTATTAAAGGAAATAGAAATGGTCGCAACACCCTGTTTGCTGGTCTTGGAATTAATGGAACTGATATCAATTTCCCGTTCGGTGAAAATTCTGGTAATATCTACTAAAAGTCCGGTACGGTTATTACCAAATATTTTAATCTCAGCAAGATAAAGTCCATTGTCACCATGCTCTGCACCCTGCTGCCACTCTGCATCAATCAGACGCACTTTTTCCAGCTCGGAAAGGTTCATTATATTAATGCAATCGGTACGATGAATAGATACACCACGGCCTCTTGTGACAAATCCTACAATTTCATCTCCCGGCACCGGGCTGCAGCATTTGGAAAAATGCACTGCCACATCATAAAGTCCTTTTACAATGATACCACTCTTGGATTTCTGTGGAACTGCCTTATCCTTATTCTCGGAAGACACATTGTTCAATACATCCTCATCGGTAAGCTGGATTGGGTGGTCTTTCCGGTACTCCTCCAGCATCTTATTCACGACCTGGCCTTCTTTCAGTCCGCCGTGTCCTAAGGTTGCCAGTGCGGAATCCCAGTCATGGAATCCATATTTCCGCATAACCTTACTCTGATATTCCGGTTTGTTAATATCCGTAAGATTAATGGATTTTGCCTTACAATACTGGGCAATCAGTTCCTTGCCCTTCACGATATTTTCTTCTTTTAACTCACTCCGGAACCACTGGTTAATCTTATTTTTCGCCTGTGTACTCTTAACAATATTTAACCAGTCACGGCTCGGTCCCTTGGAATTCTGGGACGTGATAATCTCAATACGGTCACCGTTCTGAATCTCGTAATCAATTGGAACTAATTTACCATTTACCTTGGCTCCAATCATCTTATTTCCAACTGCCGAGTGGATACTGTACGCAAAGTCTACCGGTGTGGAACCCGTTGGCAGATTCTTGACATCTCCGGACGGAGTAAAGCAGAATACGGTATCGGAAAAGAGGTTCAAATCACTCTTTAACAGGCTCATGAACTCTTTATTATCTGACATGTCTTTCTGCCATTCCAAAATCTGGCGCAGCCAGCTTAACTTCTCTTCCTCTGATTTGGTGGTAGCCACTGTGCCGCCGTTATTGGCAGCTTCCTTATATTTCCAGTGGGCAGCGATACCATATTCTGCGGTACGATGCATCTCAAAGGTACGAATCTGAATCTCAAACGGCTGTCCGGTCGGTCCAATCAGTGTGGTGTGGAGGGACTGATACATATTCGGCTTTGGCATAGCGATATAATCTTTAAAACGTCCCGGGATTGGTTTATACATCTCATGGATGACACCCAGTGCTGCATAGCAGTCCTTGACATTATCCACGATAATTCTTATGGCAAATAAATCATAAATCTGGTCTAAGGTCTTATGCTGATTGACCATTTTCTTATAAATGGAAAAGAAATGCTTTGCTCTTCCGTCAATCTGTGCCTTGATTCCTGCATTTTCAATATGTTTACTCACTTCTTTTACAAGGCTCTGCACATAATCATCACGGACACTCTTACGAAGTGCAACCTTTTCTACCAGATCATAATATGCTTCCGGCTCCAGATACTTTAAGGAAAGGTCATCTAATTCGATTTTAATTTTAGAAATACCAAGACGCTGTGCAATCGGCGCATAGATGTCCATGGTCTCTCTTGCTTTTTCCTTCTGCTTCTCCGGCGTCATATATTTTAACGTACGCATATTGTGCAGCCGGTCTGCCAGCTTGATTAAGATAACACGGATATCCTTTGCCATGGCAAGGAACATTTTTCTTAAGTTCTCTGCCTGAACCTCGACTTTATCCGCATCATAAGATAACTGACCCAGCTTTGTAACGCCATCTACCAGAAGGGCAATCTCTTCTGAAAACTCCGAAGCAATTTCCTCTACTGTCATGACGGTATCCTCTACGACATCATGAAGCAGTCCGGCTACGATAGTCTCTTTATCCAGCTCCAGTTCCGCTAAAATAATTGCCACACACAACGGATGAATGATATATGCTTCACCGGATTTTCGTACCTGTCCCTTATGTGCCGTATCCGCTGTCTTATATGCCTTTTCAATCAAAGAAATATCCGTCGACGGGTGATATTTCTTCACGCTGGCAATCAGCTCCTGATACAAGCTCTCCGGACTGACGAATTCCTGCATAGTCTTTATGTTGTCATCCTTAGACACCACTTCATTTTCTAATTCTTCTAATTCTTCTGTTGTAATATCTGCCATAATTCACACCAACTTTTTTGCGTTTTATCCCACTTTTAACTATGATTTTTCATTATAATAAAAAATATATAAAAATGCAATCTTTTATACTTGCCATTTTCCCCCGGAAACCTTATACTTTATGGCTGAATGGCAGATTTTTTCTACCTCTTTAAGAAAGGAGTTTTCCCTTATGCATCCAGTTTTATTATTTTACAATTTAGAAAACAGCAAAGGCAGAACATTAAAAATGCTCTGCCTCCGGTTAAAAATAAAAATCCGTATTATCACCAAAGAACAATATAACCAGACTTTAGGTGCCCTCGCAGGGATTGATGGCTTCCCTTTGAAAGAAGAGGTCTATACCGGCGATGGTTTCACCGACGAAATGCTGGTATTCAAAGGCTTTGATAATGCTCTTTTAGACCGTTTCCTGGTGGAATTTAAAAAGCTTCATCTTACCAGAATCGGTCTGAAAGCCGTTCTCACGGAGCACAATATCAACTGGGATTCCATTGCACTTCATGAAGAACTCTTAGCGGAAGATAAGAAAATGCATGAAAATTAATCTTCTCCTGCAATTTCTATGGTGTATGCTGCCTGAAAGCATGCACCCTGCGCTAACGCATGTCCCCATTCCCTTTCTTCCAATCTTCCGTTAAAATGCTCTTTATCGCATCTTCCAAACCAAGGTTCAATGGCTGCATATGGTGCATTCTTCTTCTCTGCTGACCAGAGTCCAAATAACGGAGTTTCCGGGAAATACACATTTTTCCTTGCCGGTATTCTTAATGTTCCATGTGATTTCCAGTCTGTTGCCATTCATATGATAGATTAATTCCATCTCATAAGTCTTTCCCTGATAATGATAGACTCCGTCTTTTAAGCTTCCAACAATCGGAAACAGATTTGGTGCACTCCGTTTGTAATACTCCGGATTGCTGCACCACATGTACTCAATGTTACTTTTCTTTCCAAGCACAGATTTCAGTTCTGCCCCAAGGGACTCAACTTCCACCTTCATGCTCGCGTTTTCCATGGAATAACGCATATTCTCTCAACCTTTTTTCTCGTATTCTATGATCTGACATCACAGTATCCAGCACCTGATAAAATCGTCTGCTGTGATTTGCTTCTACCAGGTGTGCCAGTTCATGAGCAGCAACATATTCTGCGCATTCTAACGGAAGGTCTGCCAGTACTTTATTCAAAGTAATGGATGCCTTTGCCTTGCAGCAGCTCCCATAGCGGCTGGTCATGCTGCGGAATCTGACCGTTGGCATAGAAATATGATAAGCCTGAAACAATTCATACTCCCTCAGCAGTATATCTCTTAAATACTGCTCTTTCTGCCGGTTCCACTCCAGTGCATCCACATCTATCCTCTGCTGATTTGCAAGCTTCTTTTGCATCATGCGGATCCACTCCGCCTTGCTCTGCACAAATGCATCCACTTTCTTTTTGCTCATGCGATAGGGCATCGTTACTGTCACTACGCCATTGGCTTTTACCCGGATGATAATATTCTTTACTTTTTTTGGTGTCAGTTCATATTGTATTGTATTCTCCATTCCATTATTATAGCTTTCTGGTGCAGGCACTGACAAGCCTTTTTCTTGTTTTCCTTTTGCTATTTCTGTCGTATCATTTTATACTGTTACTCCGCCTCTGTCTCCGGGGCAGCCGCTGCTTTTCCCAGGGCATCATCAATGGCGTGAATCAGCACCATGGACGTATACTGGTTATCATCGGAATAGCTGAGATTATCCGTTGACTGATTTTCATATATCTGTTCTTTCAAATTATCCAGTGCCGGCTGCATCAACGGATACATTGCGGTTACAGTTTCATCGAGATTTACCAGCGAAATGGAATTGATTTTATTCTCATCCACCACAACCTCCACATCCACGGTTTTATCATTAAATATGATGGAAGACGTATATACCCCTGCCACATATTTCATGGTCTCCCGGCTCTCCTCATCTTTATCCGGAGAAAACATATAGACCAACAATAATACCAGTAATATTCCAAGTACCGCAAAAATTCCTGTGTAAATCAGTTCCTTCATATGAAGCACTACAATCTTTGTCTTTGCACTCAAGGGAGTCCTCCTGCTTTTCTGCTTATTGTATTTTATGTGAAAACTTTTCTAATATTACACTTGACAAACCCTTTTTCTTATAGTATAGTAAATTTCGTGCTCAGCACAAATGCGATAGTGGCGTAGTTGGTAACGCGCGACCTTGCCAAGGTCGAGACCGCGGGTTCGAGCCCCGTCTATCGCTCTATTTTTTATAGATGCTGTAAGCCTTGATTTATGCGGGTTTACAGCATTTTTCTAATTCTTAAATTCTTGCTTTCTTAACCAGATTTTCGCTATTTAGGGTTAAGAAAATGTCTTTCATTTAATGCCTATTTTGCAACCGCTAAATTTGTTCCTACATAATAATTCTTTTCTGCAACCTTTTGTGTGTTTCCAAATATGCTTGATGCTAAAATAATATTTCCATTTGTCGCATTTATTACTTCCGTAAGAAGGTTTTTTAGGAAAAGAATACTTTGATAAAATTTTTAACCTTTCTGTCATTTCATGTGCCAATCGTACATCTTCGGATAAAATTTTATCTTAACAACTAAGGTCTGCTCTGCTGCAATTCCTTTGTAATCACAGCTGTATTTGGAATAACTCATTCCATGACGGCAGGTATATTTTGCTTCATCCAGTGATTTGCCAACCGGCTGCCAGGAAACACTCCAGTAATCTCCGTCTTCTTCATCGCGGATATATACATAATGTCCCGGACGATCCATTGGAACTCCATTCGCCCGGAATCTTGTTACACGATGATACTCCGGTGTCTTGTAAAACATATAGCCCCCGCTGTATGATTTACGACCACACAGGTATCTTTTACGCCAAGGTAGTTTGTCCAGGATGCCAGCAAATCCACCCGGTCAATTACATATTCTCTTTTCTCATTGTCAAAATGTCCGTATTGCTTGATGGTAAACTGTCTTTCCAATGTTTGACAAAGGCACTGTATTGTTCGTCAACTATGGATGCATGATAAGGTCTGTTAGGGGCACTTAGAATTTCGTCTGTTATCCGGCAACGCTGGCACAGGGAAGTGCCAGCGAGGCGCATTTGAACATGGATGTGAATTTGCGCCGGTTGCCGGAATGGATACTATTTATAACGAAATTCTTAGTGCCCCTTGCAGATTTTATGTTGCATCCGTAGTTGACGGACAGTGCAGTGCCCCCGTCAAAGCAACGGAAAGACAGTTTACCATCAGGCAAAACCGATATTTAAGAACTGCTGGCATTCCAGTGCATATCATCCAGATGCCCTTCGATATCCAAACTTTTTTAAATAAATATATTTTTCTTCCCAATTGCCTGTTATATCGGATATCAAAAAGGGACAGCAATTAAAATCGCTGTCCCTTCTATATTTTCGTATATCCTTATGATACTGACTTATAATGCCTTAATTCTCTCTAATGCTGCAACTGAATTCTCATATGTTCCAAATGCTGTCAGTCTGAAGTATCCTTCTCCGCTTGGTCCGAATCCGGATCCCGGTGTTCCTACTACATTGGCATTTTCTAAGAGGTAATCAAAGAAATCCCAGGATGTCATCTGCTCCGGTGTCTTTAACCAGATATATGGTGCATTTACACCACCGAATACTTCGAAGCCTGCTTCTTTCAGACCGCTCTTAATTACGCTTGCATTTTTCATGTAATATGCAACCTGTTCTTTTAACTGTGCTTTTCCAGCTTCGGAATATACTGCTTCACCGGCACGCTGTACGATATAAGGTGCGCCGTTGAATTTGGTGCCGTGACGTCTTGCCCACATATCATGTAAAGATACGCCATTGCATTTCAAATCCTTTGGTACTACAGTATATCCAAGACGTACTCCGGTAAATCCTGCATTCTTTGAAAAGCTCTTAATCTCGATGGCACAGGTCTGTGCTCCTTCACATTCGTAAATGGTATGAGCCACATCTGCTTCTGAAATGTATGCTTCATAAGCACCATCATAGATAATCAGTGCGCCTTCTTTATTGGCATAATCAACCCATTCCTGTAACTGTGCTTTGGTGATGGTTGTTCCTGTCGGGTTATTTGGCAGGCACAGATAAATTACATCTGGTGTCTCCTTCGGGAATTCCGGCACGAAATTATTTTCTCTGGTACATGGCATATAAATTACATTGCTCCACATCTGGGTATCCGGGTTATATGTACCGGTTCTTCCAGCCATAACATTGGAATCCACATATACCGGGTATACCGGGTCACATACAGCAATTCTTACATCCGGTCCGAATAATTCCTGAATATTTCCAGAATCACTCTTTGCTCCATCGGATACGAAAATTTCATCTGCTTCGATTGCACATCCTCTTGCCTGATAATCATTTTTTACAATAGCATTACGCAGGAAATCATATCCCAAATCCGGTGCATATCCATGGAAGGTTGCAGAATCTGCCATCTCATCAACTGCCTTATGTAAAGCCTCAATAATTGCCGGAGCGATTGGCTGGGTAACATCCCCGATTCCAAGACGAATGATGTTCTTATCCGGATTTGCCTGGGTAAATGCATTTACCTTTTTGGCAATGGTACTGAATAAATAGCTTCCTGGTAATTTCTGGTAGTTTTCATTAATCTGATACATAATATCTCCTTTTCTTCTCTCTAAATAATCTACTATATTTAACCTATTTTTCATACTTATGCATGCATAAGGCTCAAAATCATCTGTGCCGTCTCGATGAGTCCGGTTCCATTATCCATACTCCGTTTCTGGATATACCGGTGTGCTTCTTCTTCACTCATGTTATTCCGTACCATCAGAAGTTCTTTGGCATCCTGTAACATGCGTTTTTCCTCCTCGCTCCGTACCTTCGGTTCCATACGCCGTTTCTTACGCATTCTGGTAATAGTATAAGACATGGTCTCTACCGTCTGTATCAGTTCGTGCACCTTAAGCGGCATGGAAAGGCACATAATATCAGCAACTTCGTGCTCATTGCAGATATCCGGCGAAGCAACGAGAAGCATCTGAAATGTAGCAGGAATATATTCATGCAGTTCAGTATACATCATGTCCACAAATCTTGGACTGCAGACCAATATACCTCCATCTAACGAATTCGCATACTGCAATGCCTGAGCCCCTGTTGTGACTGCTGCATCTACATGAAATCCACTGCGCACAAGTATATTTTTTATACTTTTGGCGTTTTCTATCTTAGGGAATGCAACAATAACATTAATCAAGTTCTTATCTCCTGTAGCATTTTCTTACATCAACTAAATCTTATACAGATACTCATCAATCTCCCACTGTGTCACCTGGGCTCTGTAGTCCGCCCACTCAGCCTTCTTGGCTTCTGCATATTTCTCTGTAATATGTGGTCCTAAAACCCCTTTGATATAATCATCGTGTTCGAACTCTTCGATTGCTTCCATTAAATCTCCCGGAAGTGATTCAATACCCTTTTCCACTTTCCTGGAAAGTCTCATTTCAAATACATTTTCTCTTACCTCTTCCGGCGGCATAATCTTATTTTCAATTCCATCTAAGCCTGCTGCAAGGCATACTGCCAATGCCAGATATGGATTGGCTGCCGGATCCGGACATCTTAATTCCACCCTGGTTCCTGCTCCTCTGGATGCCGGAATACGAATCAGCGGACTGCGGTTCGTTGCAGACCATGCAATGTAAATCGGTGCTTCATAGCCCGGAACCAGTCTCTTATAAGAATTTATCAGTGGGTTGGTGATAGCGGACATACCTTTCATATGTTTCATTATTCCGCCAATGAAATAATATGCTTCTTTGCTCAAACCAAGTTCACCGGATGGGTCATCAAATATATTTTTTCCATTCCGGGAAAGTGACATATTAATATGCATGCCGGAACCGTTGATTCCATATTTTGGCTTTGGCATAAAGCTTGCAAATAAGCCATGACGCTTTGCAATGGTCTTAACTGCCAGTTTAAAAGTCATAATCTTATCGGCTGTTGCCAATGCTTCATCATAACGGAAATCAATTTCATGCTGTGCCGGTGCTACTTCATGATGGGATGCCTCGATTTCAAATCCCATATCCTCTAAGGTCAGCACCATATCACGTCTTGCATTTTCACCTAAGTCTACCGGTCCTAAGTCAAAGTATCCTGCTTTCTCATGGGAAATGGTTGTAGGCTGGCCATTGTCATCGGTATGGAATAAGAAGAATTCGCACTCCGGTCCTACATCAAAGGTATAGCCCATCTTTGCTGCATGTGCAATCTCTTTCCGCAATACATATCTTGGGTCTCCTTCGAAAGGTGTTCCGTCTGCACAATAAACATCACAGATAATTCTTGCAACTTTTCCCTGCTGTGGTCTCCATGGGAAAATAGTAAACGTATCTAAATCCGGGTAAAGATACATATCGGACTCCTCAATCCGGACAAAGCCTTCTATGGATGAGCCGTCAAACATACACTGATTATTCAATGCCTTCTCTAACTGACTTCGTGTGATTGCCACATTTTTTAAGGTTCCAAACATATCCGTAAACTGAAGCCGGATAAATTCCACATCTTCTTCATCTGCCATACGGATAATATCCTGTTTTGTATACTTCATACTGCCGCTCTCCTTTTCCTTATACTTGATTTATATACTGCAGAACCTCTTTATATGCCATTCTGCCGCCAAACAGGTCTAATGCACTGCCTATCGTCACATTAAGCCTGCCTTTTCCATGTTCTTTTAACTGCTTTAAATCTTCAAAACTGCCGACTCCTCCGGCATATGTAATTGGAATTCTGCCCCAGTCTCCTAACATTTCTGCCAGTGGGACTTCAATGCCGGATGCTTTTCCCTCTACATCTACTGCATGTACTAAAAATTCATCCGCATATTCCTTTAATTTATCTAATAACTCCGGCGTGATTTTCTCTTCGGTAAATTTCTGCCAGCGGTCTGTCACTATATAGTAGTCACCATCTTTTTTCCGGCAGCTCAAATCCAGAACCAGATGCTCCTTTCCTACTGCTGCAAGAATTTTCTCCAGATTATTATAATTTACTTTTCCATCCTTAAATACATAGGATGTTACAATTACATGACTGGCTCCTGCCTCAATAAATTCTTTGGCATTCTCTGCATGAATGCCGCCGCCAACCTGCATACCGCCCGGATAGGTGTGAAGTGCAAGCAGTGCCTGACGTTTCGTTTCTTTATAATAGGAACTGTCTGACGGATTCAGCAGAATGATATGTCCGCCACGAATCTTATCTTTTTTATAAAATTCTGCAAAATAAGCGGCATCCTGTTCCGCCACAAAATTCTCTTTTGCCTGATTTCCTTCATCTTTAAGGCTTCCGCCCACAATCTGCTTGACCTTGCCATTATGGATGTCTATGCACGGTCGAAATTCCATCCTTTTTCCCCCTCTGTTTGAAAAAAGGACAACGTTCACCCTTGGTTGACCCCGTTGTCCGTCTAAAAGAATAACATATTTTTGTATAAAATGGAATAGTTGTTTTAACAATTGACAGTATATTATTTTTTTGCTAGAATTGAGAAATTAAAGGCTTTATTATATTACACACTTTTTAATAAGAAAGAGAGGAAACGAGAAAATGGGTAAAATTATCGGTGAAGGAATTACATTTGATGATGTTTTGCTGGTTCCTGCATATTCGGAAGTTACTCCTAATATGATTGATCTTACCACTTACCTGACTAAGAAAATCAAATTGAACATTCCAATGATGAGTGCTGGAATGGACACAGTAACTGAACATCGCATGGCAATAGCTATGGCAAGACAGGGTGGTATCGGAATCATCCACAAAAATATGTCTATCGAGGCTCAGGCGGAGGAAGTGGACAAGGTAAAACGTTCCGAAAATGGAGTTATCACAGACCCATTTTTCTTATCCCCAGATCATACATTAGCTGACGCAGAAGATTTAATGCACAACTTCCGCATTTCCGGAGTTCCTATTACAGAAAACGGAAAATTAGTCGGCATCATCACCAATCGTGATTTGAAATTCGAAACAGATTATACAAAGAAAATTAAAGAAAGCATGACTTCCGAAGGTCTTATTACTGCTCCGGAAGGAATCACATTAGACGAAGCGAAAAAAATTCTCGCTAAGGCAAGAAAAGAAAAGCTTCCAATTGTAGATAAAGATTTTCACTTAAAAGGCCTTATCACAATCAAAGATATTGAAAAACAGATTAAATATCCATTATCCGCAAAGGATGACCAGGGCAGACTGCTTTGTGGTGCTGCTGTTGGTATTACTGCTAACATGATGGACCGTATCGATGCACTGGTAAAATCCCATGTCGATGTAATCGTTGTAGATTCCGCACATGGACATTCCTTAAATATCTTAAATGCAGTTAAGAAAATCAAAGCTGCTTATCCTGATCTTCAGGTTATCGCTGGTAATGTAGCAACCGGCGAAGCAACCAAAGCCTTAATCGAAGCTGGTGCTGATGCTGTTAAGGTTGGTATCGGACCTGGTTCTATCTGTACTACCCGTGTGGTTGCAGGTATTGGTGTTCCTCAGATTACTGCTGTCATGGATGCCTTTGCAGTTGCAAAAGAATATGGTATTCCAATCATCGCCGATGGTGGTATCAAGTACTCCGGAGACATGACCAAGGCTTTAGCTGCCGGTGGTAATGTATGTATGATGGGAAGTATGTTCGCAGGATGTGACGAAGCTCCTGGAACTTTCGAATTATATCAGGGAAGAAAATACAAGGTTTACCGTGGTATGGGTTCTCTTGCAGCTATGGAAAACGGAAGCAAAGACCGTTACTTCCAGGAAGGTGCTAAGAAGCTTGTTCCAGAAGGTGTTGAAGGACGTGTAGCTTACAAGGGAAGCCTTGAGGATACCGTATTCCAGTTAATCGGTGGTATCCGTTCCGGTATGGGTTACTGCGGATGTCCTACGATTCCTGAATTACAGGAAAGAGGCCGTTTCGTTAAGATTACTGCAGCTTCCTTAAAAGAAAGTCATCCACATGACATCCACATTACAAAAGAAGCACCAAACTACAGTATTGATGACAAATAAGTTTTTCACCAAGAGAAACAATTTTATATGAGTCATCGTGGTACTCATATTATACAAAACAGGATTGAAAACTTTTCATTGAGTTTTCAATCCTGTTTTTTTCATTTAAAAATCTTTATTCAAAACTATCTTGCTGTTTTTGCATTATTACCATTTCCATTGGTTCCGGTTGTTGCATCATCCACAGCATCTTTAATTCCGGTTCCGGCATCATCTACTGCATCATCCACACCATCTACAATATCTTCTGCACCATCTACTACTCCGTCTGTCACATCATTTACCACACCGTCGCCATTATCTCCATTGTTTGTGGTATTGTCACGATTATTCTTGTCATTTGTGTTATTCTTATTGTCTGTGTCATTCTTATTGGTAGTATTGTTACTTCCTGCTCCGTTTTCCGTGGTATTTTCCTCATTTCCATTTCTATTACCACAGGCTGCCATACTGCCAAAGAGGCACACTACCATCATGGTCAACACCAGTTTTCTTAATTTCTTCATGTTCAATATCTCCTTTTTATTGATTTCAAGTTTATTGTTTCCAACCTATCCTTTTCTATGCATCTTCTGTGTGGATTTTCTACTTTCTCATCTTTGGTTCAAATATCAGGGATGCCAGATAGGCAAATACCAATGCAGCAGAGATTCCTACCGCCGTTGCCGTAAATCCACCCATGAAGATTCCGATAAATCCATTGGTATCAACTGCTTCCTTAATTCCCTTAAACAGCGTATTGCCAAAGCCTAACAATGGCACCGATGCTCCCGCCCCTGCAAATTCCACGAAAGGCGGATATACACCGATTGCTCCCAAAACAGCTCCGGAACATACCAATAGCACCATAATCCGTCCCGGCTGCATTTTCGTCTTTTCCATTAAAATCTGGCAGAGGGCACATATCAGGCCTCCTACCCAGAATGCATTCATATAATCCATGTGTTCTTTTCCTTTCTTCCATCATTCTTATCAAAACTATTATTACTTTTTATTATCTACCAGGCTTTTGTTACGGCACATACTCAAGCATTACTCCATGGGCAATTCCCGGTACATTTTTTCCTTCGTTATAACTTACTGTGGAAAGCAATGCTCCGGTTGGCACAAATAACACCTTTTTCCATTCCCCTGAAATAATCTTCGGAAGATAATAGGCAGATAAAACAGAAGCACTGCAGCCACAGCCACTTCCGCCAGCATCCGTATCCTGTTCTTTTGCATCAAAAATTTCGATTCCGCAATCTGAATGATTGTTCTCGATGTCATAGCCCTTTTTCTTTAGCAAATCAAATAGGATTTCCTGTCCGACAGTTCCTAAATCCCCTGTTATAATACGGTCATATTCTTCCGGCTTGCTTCCAAAATCCATAAAATGTGCTGCTATGGTATCTGCTGCTGCCGGAGCCATCGCTGCTCCCATATTTAAGGAATCATGAATTCCATAGTCCACAATTTTTCCGGTGGTGATTCCACTGATTTTTACATGAGTCCGTTGGGTGGACAATACATAGGCACCACTTCCGGTAACCGTCCAGGTAGCCGACATGGGACGCTGATTCCCATATTCCAGCGGAAATCGGAACTGTTTCTCCGCGCTGGCAAAATGACTGGATGTAATCGTCAGGACATTTTCTGCAAATCCTGCCGCCACACACATCGCTCCAAGTGACATGGATTCCCCTGCCGTAGAGCAGGCTCCATACACACCAAACAGCGGAATTTCAAAGCCGAGAAGTCCAAAGGATGTTGCTATAGTCTGACCCAACAGGTCTCCTGCAAAAATATAACGGATTTCTTCCGGCGTAAGCCCAGATTTTCCCAATGCCAGGGTTGCTGCTTCCTTCTGCAAGGTACTTTCTGCTTCCTCCCATGACTCACATCCAAATTTGTCATCATTTCCAATCACATCAAAATACTCTCCCAGCGGTCCTTCTCCTTCTTTCTTTCCGACCACTGATGCCGAATTTAAAATAAAAGGAGTCTTCGCAAAGCGAAGACTCTGTTTTCCCTTTACCTCAGACATGTCATCACTCCTTTTTGTGATTAGCATGTCCAGGTTCTGGCATTTTATGTATTTTTCAGAAATTTTTCATGTTTCTTTTCTTTACTTCTATCTACGGTTATGCTGTAATAAATCCATGGCAGCAATTAATTTCAACATTTTTCAATATTTCCATTGAACTTTTTGAGAAAGGAGAAACTGACATCTATAATAAACTATTATCTCATTATAAGAATCTTACGGAGCAAATCTCTGCCATTCAGGATGAACTTTCCACTCTGCCACCCGGCACTCTTTATTGTACCCACAATGGCAACTATACCAAGTGGTATCATCAACTTCTATCCCAACAGTTTTATATTCCCAAGAAAGAGAAAAATTTTGCTCAAGTCATGGCCCGGAAAAAATATTTAGAACTAAAACTGCAGTCCCTCTCTTTTGAGCGACAGACAATCCGCACCTGTATTGACACCCTTGCCTCACATCCTTCTAAAATTGAAACTCTTTTTCAAGAATCTTCTCCCTATTGTGAATTATTTCACACTGTCCTCCAACCCATTTCCACAGAATTAAATCAATGGATGAATGCTGATTTTGAATACAATATCAAATACCCGGAACAACGGATTCACAAATCTGCTTCCGGTCTGATGGTCCGTTCCAAATCAGAAGCACTGATTGCAACACTGCTCTCACATAACCGTATTCCTTTTCGTTATGAATGTGCACTGTGTTTAGGCGAAACTACCCTGCACCCTGATTTCACGCTTCGTCATCCTAAAACAGGAGCATTTTATTACTGGGAGCATTTTGGTCTGATGGATTTTCCTTCTTATCGAAAGAATGTCTTTTCCAAGCTTCAGCTTTACACCGCACATAACATTATCCCATCCATTCAATTAATTACTACTTATGAAACAAGTGAGCATCCCTTTGATTCTGCTTATGCCGAGCAATTAATTCATTACTATTTTGGGGATTAGCGGGAAGCTGACTTTGTGAATTTGTTTTTCTTCTCCTTTTGGGCAAAATTCTCTTGTTTCACAATGATTTTGTCCAATCTACCACCGAACACGGCTCCTCTTCCTTGATAAAGTCTTGCTTTTCTACTTCTTTTGGGCAAAACACTCTTATTTCACAATGATTTTGCCCAATCTACCACCGAACACGGCTCCTCTTCCTTGGTGAAGTCTCTCTTTTCTTCTCCTTTTGGGCAAAATTCTCTTGTTTCACAATGATTTTGCCCAATCTGCCTCCGGGCACGGCTGGGGTCGCTGCCACAACTTTGTTTCACTGCTGTATCTGATTTTCGACTGTGGCTCACACCCTTCCCATCTACCTCGCTATCAGCTGATATATCCAGTATATGACCCCAAGTAGCCAGCTTGTAAAGATTCCATAAAGGATTACCGGACCCGCAATGGTAAAAATTTTGCAGCCAATACCAAAGACCTGACCTTCCTTTTTGAATTCGATGGCAGGAGCCGCCACTGAATTGGCAAATCCGGTAATTGGAACGAGGGCTCCTGCCCCGCCAAATTTTGCAATTGATGGATAAATATTAAGACCGGTAAGAATTACGCTCATGAGGACAAGGATCATACTGCACCAGCCGCCGGAAGTATCTTTATCCAGTCCTGCGTTCTGTGCAATATTTAAAATCACCTGGCCAATACAACAAATAATTCCGCCGGTCACAAATGCTTTTAACATTTTCAGGGCAAGATTATGCGTTGGTGTTACCTGCTTTACATATTCGTTATATGCCTGGTTTCTTTCCGCAACATCCTGCTCCTGTACTGTTTTATTCAGATTTTCATTTTTTTGCCGCATATCTTTTTCTGATTCACTTTTTGCCATGCTAAAACCTTCCTAAATAATATAATATTTTTCTCTTAGTATGGCAAAACTTGTTTCTTTTATACATACACCGGCAGCTTCTTACGGATGCCCGGCAGTTCCTTATGAATGTCAGTCAACCAATATACGATTTAAGATTTCATCTTCTCTCACCAGACGCTTTGCTTCTTCCCGGTATTTTTCTTCGTGAAGGTAAGTGTGACGGAATGGCTTAATAGACGGTGCCAAATCAATTGCCGCAAGGAAATCGCTCTTTTTCATCTGAAGTGTTGCTGCAAAATCAAAAAATCCGGTCTCTTCCAATACGGTCTGTACCCGCACATATCTGTGATTGTGCACCTTGCTCATGATATAGGTTGCAATACCGACCTGAATACCGTGTAACTGTGGCACTTCCAATAATTTGTCCAGTGCATGCGAAATCAGGTGCTCGCTTCCACTGGTCGGTGCGCTGCTTCCGGCTATTTCATTGGCAATTCCGCTCATGGCTAGAGAATCCACCAGTTCTTTTAAAAACAATTCATCCTTGATGCTCTGATATGGAGTCCGGACAAAACTGTTCACCGCTTTCTTCGCTATCATAACCGCAAAATCATTTACCGTAGAGTAACCACATTTTTCCTCATAAATCCAGTCATATAATGCTGTGATTTTTGAAATCATATCTCCGATACCGGAATAAATAAATTTCTCTGGTGCCGTGCGGATAATCTGCGTATCCACCACAATGCCATAAGCCAGTTTTGCCGGAACCGAAGTTCTCTTACCATGCACCAAAAGGGATGCACTGGCACTGGAAAATCCATCACTGGAACTGGAGGTCGGTACGCTGATAAATGGAATATTTCTTAAAAATGCGGCATATTTTCCGGCATCGATTACTTTTCCGCCACCAATTGAAATAACTGCCTGCGTTTTATTCGGCATGGAAAATGCAAGCGTTATAATATCATCAATATCAACGGTATCCAGTTCGCTATACTCCAATACTGTAATTTCTTCTTTTTTCAGTGATTCCATTACAGTCTCACCAAACATATCAATCAAACCATTTCCAAGGAAAATAACTACCTGCTTTAGACCTTCTCCCTTTAAATAACTTCCCAGTTGATTTAACGTGCCATTTCCGACTTTCAGAATTGCCGGAACTGAAATTGCTTTTCCTGTCTGCATATTTATTTCTCCTCTTTTCTATCTCAACTTCTTAGATTTCTCAAACTTTTGAAATACTCTGACTCTTATTATATGTATTCTATGCCATAATATCAAGCTCGCCCTACAGAACCTGTCACTAACAGCTTCTTACGGATTCTTTACGAAACAAAGAATGTGCCTTGGCACATTCCCGCGCCTGCGGCGGTCGCTTGCGACATCTACCTTATACGCCGCAGTGCGCATCCTCGCGGAGCGTTTTTTTACTTTACAGGAAAGCAATTTCCTGTAAAGTAAAAAACGGCAGCCAGAAACCTGACTGCCGAATTATATTCCTTACTGTACCTTGAAGATACTTACTGATGTATCCAGATCCTCTGCATCCATCTGAAGCCGTTTTACCGCATCATTTAATACTTCTACTGCCTGTAACTGTTTCTCTGTACTACGGGCAAGTTCTTCAGATGCAGATTCTGTCTGGTTAGAGGTCGTTGAAATACTTTCGATGGCATTCATGGTATCTTCTTTTGCCTGTTCGATGCCACCCACACTCTGGGTAATCTTCTCAACATCCTCTGCCAGCTTGCTTACCTGCTGACTGATATTCTTAAATACATCAACGGTATTATTCAATGCTTCTGTCTGGAATGCAACGCTCTCGCCTGCAAGTCCAGCTGTCTCGATGGTAGCTGCCAGACGTTCCTGAATATGATTGATAATCTCACCAATCTGATTACCCGCATTTCCGGACTGTTCTGCCAGTTTACGGATTTCTTCAGAAACTACTGCAAATCCTCTTCCTGCTTCACCGGCTCTCGCCGCCTCAATTGATGCATTTAAAGACAAAAGATTAGTCTGTTCTGCAATCTCATTGATTGTTCCGATGATGCTGTTAATTGCAATAGATTCTTTGTTCAGTTCTCTGATTTCCCGGATGATGGTCTCTGTTACTTCCGTTGTACCCTGAACTTTTTCACCAAGGTTTGCTACGATAACCATACCATTTTCAATTGCTCCCTGGGCTTCCTGGGCAATTTCGCTGATTTCATCAGTATTCTCATGTACAACATTGATTCTTTCTGCCAGACCATTCATCTGCTCCAGACAGCTTTCCGTATCCTGTGCCTGCTGGGAAATACCACTGTTGATATAATCCACTGCTTCCGTGATATCCTTTGTTACTTCCAATAAAACTTCGGAGTTGGTTCCTACCTGGACTGCCGAATCAGAAACATGACCACTGACATTGGTCATCTTGAGAATCAGATCCTTCATACTGCCAATCATATTGGTAATGCTGGATGACAACACATTAAACTCATCCTTACGCTTCATGCTGATCTGTCCGGTCAAATCTCCATCGGAGGTCTTCTTTAAGACACGGTTAACCTTACGGATTGCTTTGGAAATTCCGCTTGCAAGAACGGAACCTACCACGATTGCAATAACTGCACATATTGCTACGGCAATTAACGTATATCTGAGAATCGCCTGTGCACCTGCCATAATCTCTTTCTGCGGAACCATGGCACATACCAGCATATTCGTACCTTCAATCCTGCTGTATGTAAACAGATAATCTGCGCCCTCATAAGACACTTCTTTAGAACCCTGCAGATTTTCTCCTGCTAATGCTTCCTGATAAAAGTCCGTATCTGTAAATTTTATATCACTATCTCCACTTAACACCTGGCTTCCATCCTCTAATACAAAGCCCTTGATGCTGTTATCACTAATCTGTGCATTGTCTAATATATCCTGGATAAAGCTTGTCTTAACATCAATGATGATATATCCAACAGATTTATTGCTATTATTCTTAAGAACGGTAACAAGAGATAATGCATACTCATCACTGTCATATCCGGTGACTTCATCAATGGCTGGGTGGCTGCTGATCCACATACTTCCCATGCCAATCTCAGACTCTACATTCTTTCCTTCTTCCGACTCAACAAACGCATTATATACATCTCCACGGATTGCACCCTTTTCACTGCATGCTGTTCCACTCTTCGCACAAACTATAATGTGATCGATGAATTTGTCTGCAGTAGATTCATTGCTCAATGCAACTTTTGCATCCATCAGCATAGACTCTGACTTTACCTCTGAACCTGTATAATAACTTGTAATTGTAGAATTAATAGAAAGACGTGTTGCCATCAGTTCAATATTCTCAAAACCAAGTCCGAGATACTCTTCCAATGTACCAACACTGGTATTTGCAGAAGCCTCGTATGTACTATTCAAGGTAGTACTGCACTTTGAATAAATCATAAAACCAATGATAACAAACAGGATAACCGGAATCATAAATGCCCCGATTAATTTCACCTGAATGCCACGAAGCCCCATTCCCTTATCCTTCGCAGCCTTTCTACTGTTGCCTGTTTTCTTCGGCTGTGGCTTTCTTTCCATCTGTTTTGCCGGTCTTTCCTTCTTAATCCGTTCTTTCTTCGGTTTTCTTACCTTTTCTTTCTTTAACTTTTCCTTTTTTGGCTTTACTTTCTTAAGCTTCTCTTTCTTTACTTCCAACTGCTTTCTTGTCTTCATCCGTATTACCCCGTTTTTCCAATTGTAAGCATATCTTTCTCCCCGCTCTTTACGTCTTCATTTGCATGGAAACGTTACCATATGATTTGCTTTATTCTAGCATATTTTCGTTTGTTTTTCAACACCGGCTTATTACGAATTCTCGAAATTTACATTACGGCAGACTGTCTTGCGCCGTTTCCTTTTTTCCTCATACAGATATTCATCAGCATGCTTAAACATCTCAATAAAATCAATCTTCTTTTCACAGACAAATTCTACTACTCCAACTGAAATTCCAACATAATACGGTTTCATGGAATGTTCATTGTACTGTTCACATTTCTGGTGAATATTGTAAATGAGCTGTTCCTTCTCTTCCATCTCGCTATATCTTACAATGCCTGCAAATTCGTCCCCTCCGAATCTTCCCACATCTCCATACTGTCCAAAGACTTCTTTTACAATTCCTGCTGCTGTCCGAATTGCGCAGTCTCCTTCTGCATGGCCAAAATTATCATTGATTTCCTTTAAATGGTCAAGGTCAGCTATCATAAGACAGGCTTTTTTCCCTAAATTGTCCTGATTAAACCGGACCAGACTCTCCATCAGTCCCCTGCGGTTATAGATTCCTGTCAGTTCATCATAAATTGCAATAAAATTTAATACTTCATTCTTTTCCCGCAGCCGGTCACGATATTTTTTCTGTTTAATATTTGCTTCCAGAAAACGGAGAGATGTTCCAAGCTGCAATGCCAGTATATAATAAAAAGAAATCTCTTCCGGTTCAATCTCAAGCATCAATAGTCCGTACTGCCGCTTTCCATCAATTAATAGAAAGCTGATATAAGAAAAATAATCTTCACCGGAGCTGCAACAATCCGGTACACCAAAGCTTCCATCTATATATGGACGTTCCTTTTTCTCAAATACCTGAATATTTTCCCTGTATTGGTGCATAGTTAAATACATCCTTTGGGGCATCTTCCATTTCTGTCCCTTTTCGTAGGTAACCGGCTGCTCCAACAGATAAAGCAGGGAACTGCGTATACCCAGATGATAAAATACTTCTCCACTTTTCCGGTAGAAAGATTTCTCATTCTCTGCTTCCTGCATCAGGTCCCGGATCAGAAATGGGCCAAGCCACGATTTATGCTGAAAAAGCCTTAATTCATCAATAATATGAAGCAGCTCTGTTTTCTCATCTGCCTTTTCTTTCGCTCTTCGTGTTACTTTGCAGCCACAGGATTCCCGGATTATAAGTTCTGCATCCAACCGGACAGATTCCACCGGTCTGCCTGCACAGATATCTACTGCCTTTTCTACCGCTATCTGCCCCATTTTATAAGCATCCTGGGAGACAGTCGTCAATGGTGGATTACTATAACGCGCCCTCTCCACATCATCAAAACCGGTAATCAAAATGTCTTTTCCTATCCGGAGTCCATGGGCTTTGCATACACGATAACACGCCACTGTCATTTCATCATTAGCTGATATAATTGCTTCGGCATCCGGATTGTCCCTTAGCAGCTGTTCTACAAGATTATCCACGAATTCCGAATAATCTCCCACCGCCATCATTTCCGGCGTCACTGGCAGATGATGTTCTGCCATAACATTTAAAAATGCTGCTTTCCGCTCTATGGCATCCTGATTGTCTTCCGGTCCCCCAAGATAAACCAGATGCTTTAAATGATGTTCTATAATAAGATGCTCCACACATTTTTGCATACCACCATAGTTATCCACCATGACATAGATACCCCGTGGATCATCCGTCGCATCTTCTAACAGTACATATGGTATTCCCGCAAATTTATCCAAAAATGCCTGTTTATCTTCATTTTCCTGAAAAATGCAAAGAGAGCCATATGCAATAATCAATACATCTACTTTCGCTAATTTTGCATAATCGTAGACTGTATTGTACTGATAGTCAAAATCCTCCAGTGCAAATTTCTGGTTGAAACGCACACTCTGCGTTCCCAGAAAATAAATCACATTAACATCCATCCCGCTTGCTGCTGCCCGAATCCCCCTCATCAGGTCCTTCGGATGTGCTGTATGCACATTTCCAATCAATACCCCAATTGTAAATTTCTTCCCCATAACATCGCTTCCTATTCCTGCCACAAACGCTGTTCTGTCTGTCCCTCCTGAAATAATTCACGCATTTGTTCATCTAGTTTATCATCCGGTTCGTAATCTTTTAACATCCGAATCAGATGCTGCTCCCGCACATCATCTGTCAAATAGTCTGCCAGCATCCGGTTGACCTCTTCAATTAACTGCTGTGGTTGTAAAATCTCTGTTGCCATATTTCCGGTCAGTTTGTATGCAAGACCTGCCGCATAATAGAATTCATAGTTTCCCATCATGATAGATGCCTGCAGATTACATTTGATTACAACACTCTGACGTGCAATTGACTGTATCATTTTTTCACTTCTTCCTTACGGATTTTTATATTTTCATTTTATAACATTCCACGAAAAACATCAACCCTAGCCGCATATTGTCCTACAGACTTCTCCTGTAGATTCCCCTATCGTTTAAGGAATTGCCTGCCCTGTGATTCAGGAATCCGACAGCTGTCTTATGAAATAGAAAAGTGCCCCAGCCATTTTTCCAAATGCCATAAATAAAAGAATCACCCACAATCCGGTCTTTACCTTAAGCCGCCGGAATATAACCGGAAAAGTCTTTAATATTTCAGCCAGTGCAACTGCTACACAGCCCACAAAGAAACCGGCACAGATACCGTATACTCCTAAGAAAATATGTCCCAATGGAATTCTCATTGTAAGAAAGACCGACAAAAGATTGCCTCCGATTCCACCCAGCACGATCATATTTTCATATAGATAAATCCTTCCTGCCGTCTTGGATTTACCAATCATCCGCGGGATGATATTAAGCATGATCAGGAATGCAAAGGTTCCTCCAGCCACCGCAGCGCCGGCGGTCAGTCCTGCCAGTCCTAGGAAAACATGTCTAATCCACATCAATCGTCTTGCCTCCCCGTCCGCAGTTGGCAATGTAAGTATCATCTACATCTTTTTCGTACTTACGCATCTCCACCTGGATTGGTGTCGGATCATTGGTTATTTTACTGTTGCCAAAGTGATTAAAGAAAATGATAACACCAATCGGCAGACCAATACTGTAGCAGATTTCCAGTTCTGTAATCCCCGATGACTCCTTCCCCATCACCTGATAATAGAGTTTCTGGAAAAGCTCTGTCACTGAAATATCATTATTAAATGCCATAATCGTAAATGCTGCCCCGAAGAAAATCAGGATACATAAAATGCTGGTTTTGATAACCTCTGATGCTTTGCCCGGCTGTAGTTTGGGCTCATATTCTATGACGAAATCCGCTTCTCCTTCATTGGTAATATTTACATTCGGATACTGTGCCTGTATCATTTCAATTATTTTTAATGAAGTCATCACCTGAACATATTCTGTCTTTTTCGCCTTCTGTGGAAAGGAATAAATCTTCATCTGCTTTAGCTGGCGTATCATTGCGGTATCTGTTCCGGTCATCTTTGCAACATCCGACAATCTGACATTGCGGTCTCTGACCACGGAATTCTTTTCGATTTTAATATAAAGACTTGTCTGCTGACTGCTCATGAAAATGGCATCCTTTCTATAAATCTGGTTACAAATGTTCCTTCTCCTTTTGCACTTTTATCACCATTCTCATTCGCATAATAAAGAATGCCTCCTATCACTGCAAGAATCACCAGTGAAAGGAGGCAGATACGATACGTTTTATATTTCATGCCATTCCTCCTTGCTTACTGCATTTTCCGGAATAGTATGTGTTACGATTCGTTTTTTATTCTTTTATTTTGTTTTTAAAGCATCTATCTGAACTTCCTTTCCATGTCCAAAAGCACCCTCCATTTGGCATACTTTTGCTGCAAACTTTGCAGCCTCTTTTATACTCTCTTTGATTGAAACATTATCATCTATACCTTTTTTCTTACGGTCAAGATAACCTACCATAAAAGTTGTAATAAGTGAGTCTCCTGCACCCATAGTATCTATTGCTTTTTCAATCGGATATGCCGGTTGCTCAAAAAACTCATTATTTGCATAAAGCATACAACCTTTTGCGCCTCTGGATGCACACACAATTTTCGGTCCATAAGAGGCTACTTTCTTAAGGTGTTTTTTTACTTCATCATCCGTTCCATCAAAGGAGCAAAATGCATATGTTACTAATGGTGCTATTTTTTCATAATATTCCGGTTCAGAATCATCCGAGAAATCAAAAGATAATGGAAGTTCGGCTGCTTTAATCTTTGGAAGCTGTGACTCCATATAACAGTAATTTCCACTGTGTACCAGATCAAATTCTGCAAGATATTCCAAGTCAAATTCATCCAGATCATAAATATGTCTGCTCCGGACTCCACCTTCATTATAATCTAAGAATACACGGTCACCATCTTCTAAGGTACATCTGGAATAACCATTTTCTCCCTCAATTTTCTTACACTTTACCAGTTCAATCTGTTCTTCCCTCAACGCAGAAATAACATGATCTGCATTTTTATCAGTACCAAAATAGCCCATATAGGCACACCTTTTTGCACCAAACATTTTGGCATACACAGCAAGATTTACACAATTTCCACCTGGATACTGTACATTCTCGTGAGTATAAATATCTACCACGTTATCCCCAAAGCCTACCACACTTACGTCATATTTCATACTGTTTCTCCTTTCGTCTAGTACTCTACAACTCCCATATACCGGCGCATATCCAATGGGTGTCCGCTCTTATTCTGAATTGCAGTACGGTATAACACGCTCATTTCATAGAACAATGGAGCATTAAAATAATCTACGCAGGAATCATCTATTGCATCCATTCCACAATCTGCTGCATCAATAATCTCATATTTTTCCGCATATTTATTTAAAAATACTTCTGCTCTTTCATCAATCATTCTTGTTTTTCCTACCGATTTTAAGAGGATATAAATATGGTCTTTATCTGTTACCTCAAATGGTCCATGGAAATATTCTGCGGAATCAAGATAACAGCAGTCCATCCACTGCATCTCCTGAAGAGAACAGATTGCAAATCCGTATGCCTGTGCATATGCAGAACCGGATGCCATAATATATAAAAATGGTGCATTATAATAATGTTCTGCAAAATTCCATGCCTTATTCTGAAACTTCTTTGTTGCATTACGGATAATTGCATCGCATTTAGTGATTCCATCCTTCATTCCTTCATAAAGTTTATACTCCGGCTCCTGTCTGTGAATCAACTCATTTATAATACTGTAATTTAATCCTAATGGTCTATCCTTCTGTAATGTTTCCGGCTCCCAATCATAGACAATTGCATGGAATTTTTCACTGTCGCAGGCACTGCCCGGTGTATGTGTATATGTAATTACAAATGCACCTTCCTTTACACCAAGTTCTGCTGCTTCTACCGTTTCTTTTGTATTTCCACCATGTGAACAGATAATGACAACAGAGTGTTTTCCAAGTTTCTTTGGAGGGGTTAAAACAAATTCTTTACTGGTAATCCACTCTGCTGTCATGGTGGATGATTCTCGGTTAATAAAGTAACATGAAGAATAAAGGTCAACCAGAGAGCCTCCACAGGCCACAAAATATACTTCACTGATTGTTCCATTTTCCTTTTCAATTATATCAACAAATTTTTCTACGTTAAATTCTGATGCATGCATTTTTAAATACCTTCTTTCTTAGTTATTTTTCTTAATCAGTTTTCTCATTAAAATTGTTATAGCCATACCAAGTACAGCAGTTCCCATCAGGAAGCCAAAAATCATTGGATAAGCATTATTTCCAAATTTATCCATCCACTTTCCAAAAATTATATAGTAAAAAGAATCTGGCAAATATCCGATAATAGATGCAATTCCAATTACAGTTCCTGCATATATCGGTTTAAATTTACATTCCTGTAATCCCGACCAGATTACTCCGTAAAGCATCATACCAATTGCACTTGGTAACAAAGAAACAATTGTTGCCAGTACCGGACTGATGTTGGATGGCATTATCAATACTCCACCATAAATCACAATTGTAATTCCAAATGCAGTAATATACCATTTTGTAGAAGATTTAAAAATCTTATCTACGATAATTCCACCAATCGGACATAAAAGGTTCATAAGATTACTTCTCACAATACTGATAAAAGATGAATGTACCAACGGTATACCAAGTACATCCGTCAGATATGGTGAAAAATAGGATACACTTGTATACAGACCATATGCACATAATACCATCAGTGAAAAGAGCCAGGTCATCGGATTCTTTAACGCTTCACCGACATATTTAATTTTAAATTCTTCATCAGAAGATTTTGTCTGTGTAATACTTTTTTCTTTAAAAAATATCATTGTCAGAATTAAAGCAACTGCTGTAAATGCTACCATTGCCCATACTGCAATACTAAAGGAAGTAGATGGGTCATCTGATAAACGGCTTACCTGTAAACATACTGCATTTAAAATTGCAGAAATAATACCTGATGCAGCATAATAAATTCCATAACACATTCCCTGCTCTTCTGCTGTGCCAACCTGACCTACTGCTTTGGTTATTGCTGCCCAGAATACAAAAATTGTAGACACACCAAGTCCAGCCCATAATACGCAGGCTACTGCAAAATTCATGGTAAGTGCATAAATAATTCCGATAACTACAGAACCCAGAATAGAGCCTACTAGACATTTTTTCACAGACCACTTATCAGCTAATATTCCACCGGGAATCAATGTAATCGTATTTGCTGCCGCATAAATTGTCATTAAAATTCCTGACTGGGTATTTGTAATTCCCATAGCTGCAATCTGCTGATCATAAAACACATATCTGATATAAGGGAAACAATACATAACTGCATTTACAAGTCCCAGAATAAAAAGTACCCATAACGTTTTTGCACTCAAATGTGCTTTTGTTTTGTCACTCATCGCAAAACCTCCTTTACCTATTCTCCATTTCTTTATAAACATCCTGTCCAGCACATATGGTTCTTAAAACATGTGCCTTTCGAATTTCTTCAATATCTGTTTTGAAAAGATTCCTGTCAAAAACTACTATATCAGCCTGCTTACCGCTTTCCAGCGTTCCTAATATATGTTCCTGTTCCATGGCATACTGGCTTCCAATTGTCCAGGTTTTTAACATTTCCGGTATTGTCAGACCATTTTCCGGCTGAACCGGTTCTTTTCCATCTGCGGCATAGGTTCCGCATCCATAATAAATTGCCTCAGGTATATCCGGTATTAACATCGGAAGATCCGTTGCACCACTTAAAATCACACCATGATCTGCCATTGAACGATAATTCATATAACGGCTCCGCCTGCTACCAAGTTTTTCATCATAGTCTTGTTTCCAATTTTCACAGGAATCCAACTTATAAACCTGTGTATAAATCTCACCAAATACTCCAAGCTGTGCCATTTTTTCTTCGTCCACTGCACCCGTCAATTCCAAATCAGTAATTCCATGTCGATTCTTTAATCTTCCATTTTCCTTTTCACATTTATCATAAATCTGAAGAATTTTATGGAAGGAACCATCCCCTTCAGAATGCAATGTAAATCTGAATCCTTCACGGTCTGCTGTAAGTACATCTTCTTCTAATAATGCATAATCAATATTCTTTTGGCAACAATAATCTTTTCCCTCATATGGCTCCATCAGATCTGCCTCTTCTGAGACAATCAATCCATCTGTCATCTGATTATAACCGGAAAACCTTAAAAAATCAGAATGATATTTCTTCTTCATTTCTTTTCCATATGCTAAATCCATTTTCTTTCCTACTGGTTGTGACATAAAGGAAATCCGAAGGCTCAATTCTGCTTTCTGTTCCAATTCAGCCAATATATCTGTAAATCCATAAAAATTATCAAATCCCATTTCTTTTACAGATGTTATCCCATGGCTGTTTAACATAGACATATATGCCTTAAACTGTGGAATAATAAAATCTCTATCATTCAGATAAATTTTCATAATTTTATAAATTGCCTCTGAACTTCCGCATGTATCTGGTGTAAACCCAAACACTTCTTCTGCAACTTTGTTCATAGCACAATACCCATGTCCAGCAGTAAATAAAATAACCGGTCTTTTAACCTGTTCCAATTCACCTCCCTTATTTATTTTTTCTGCCAGCTCCGGTTGTAAATGATTTCCAAATAAAACGACCGTCTCCGGATTCATTTCCAGATTTTCTGATAACCGTTCAACTATTTGTTTCAGATTAACTGCTTCTGATAAATCCACACCAAGATAATCCACTACATATCCTGTGAAAAATGTATGGGTATCACCAAATCCCGGGCAAATGGTTCCCTCTCCATAGTCCACAACTTCAGTAGATTCACCTACCAGTTCATTTGGGATATCTCCACATCCGACTTCAAGAATCTGTTTTCCTTTTATTGCCACATATCCTGGATATGCCTCTTCTGAAACAGAATCAAAAATACAGGTTGATTGAAATATCTTGTCTGCTTCTTTTTGCATTTTTCCACCTCCTTTTGTTAAATTGATTATATCATCATATAACGTTATATTGCAATATTGTTTCTTTTTCTCAAATCACTTTCAGCATTCTCAACATTTTATTATCTATTTTTTATACTTTCCCTTTACTTTTTATTACTTTTTATACAATTTTTCACATAATCTTTTCAATATGATGTTTTTTAAATTCATATTGTTATGCAAAACATTATATGTTATTATAATGTTTGTGAGGTGATATTATTATGAAATTGAACACAACCAGTGATATACCACTGTTTGAACAGTTAAAAAATGATTTACTCGAACAAATAAAAAAAGGAATTTATATTTCCGGTCAGCAAATCCCGACAGAAACTGAATTGTCTGAACTATATCATGTGAGCCGTATTACCATAAGGCGTGCAATTACTGAATTATGTAATGAAGGGGTCTTAATTAAGAAACAGGGAAAAGGAACCTTTGTAAAAGAGCGGAAAATTTTTCGTAAACTGGAACATACTCTCAGTTTTTCCGATGCATGCAAAGCCAATCAAATGGAGGCATCTACTATTGTAACCAAACGTGAAGTCATACCATATGAACAGTATCATCTTGATAATGCTGAACTCTTTGAGGGCGATTCTATTGTTTATATCCAACGTATTCGATATGCAGATGCAACACCTATTATGATTGAGAACAATTATTATCCATGTCACAAATTTTCATTTTTGCTGACAGAACCTTTAGATAGTTCTCTGTATCAGCTATTTCGTGAAAAATATGATATCTGCATTGGTTGTTCACAGAATTCTTATATTGATGCAGTAAAAGCCTCAACGGAACAAGCCAATCTTCTTCATATTTCACCCGGTGACCCATTGTTTCTTTTTCATACAGAAATGTATGATATTCACAATGAGCTCATCCATGTTGGATATGAATATATCTGTGGCAGTAAATACCGTTTTTGTTATGACAATTCATAACTTCATTCTTATATTCAGCAAATTTCCAGCATACAAAATGCTCTGTTTTCTAATTACGAAAACAGAGCATTCCTCTTTTTATCTGAAGCAGATATTCTTTATTTATTTTTCATTGCAACCTGTAATGCCTTGGTAATTGCACTTCCTACCACGAAACAGGCTGCTGCTTCAATCAGTCCGTTTACACCTACAAAGGCAATGACAAAACGGAATGGATTTAAGCCGCCTGCCAGTGACTGTATGTAATCGGAGCTGAAGAAAAAGATTACCAGTGTTGACATGAAGAAAAAGGTATTTAAGATTGGACCTGCCAGGTTGGCAATTAAAATCTTCCAGTTCTTCATTTTCGGAAATTTGGATAATCCCTTATAGATAAGTCCGGTCAACCAGCCCATCAGAATTCTTGATACTACACATACCACGAAGGTTCCGAATGGATTGATGCCAAGAAGTACTGCTCCAAAAGGACTCATTCCAAAGCACTGGATAAAGCTTGTGATTCCAAATACTGCTCCTAATACTGCTCCACCCAATGGTCCTAAAATAATGGCACCAATTGTAACTGGAACTACAATCAATGTAATTTCCAGACCAAGTGTCTTAATATAACCAAGTGGGGTAAAAGCCAGAATCAGAATGATTGCAACCAACAGAGCCATCTCAACGAGTTTCACTGTTCTGCTACTTCTATTCATAGTCTCTTCCTCTTTTCTGCATCTGTCTGCCGATGCCACAATATTATTTGTCTGCCACACTGCCAAAACAGTTTCCTGCAAACCTTGTTTAGAATACCACTTTTTTCCACTGTATACAATGTATGTACCCAAAAAAATACCTGCGGTTTAACTACAGGCAACATACTTTGCAAATTTCCCTCTAAGCACATAAAAAGGGCATCACACAAATCTTCCGGTTTGCATGACACCCTTTTATCACACATCTCAAATGAGACTCATCCAAGATGAAATATTACATCCGTAAACGGATTATTTTGCAGCCATTTCCTCTTTTAAAGCTTTTGTAAGAGCTGGAACGATCTTGTTTAAGTCTCCTACTAAACCGTAATCTGCAACGTCGAAGATTGGAGCATCTTCGTCTTTGTTGATTGCGATGATGAGATCAGAATCTTCCATACCAGCTACGTGCTGGATTGCTCCGGAAATACCGATTGCAAAGTAAATCTGAGGACGAACTGTCTTTCCTGTCTGACCTACCTGTAAGTCAACTGGAAGCCATCCATTCTCTACAACTGCACGGGAGCAGCTTACTGTTCCACCAAGAACTTCTGCTAAGTCCTCTAACAGTTTGAAGTTTTCTTTAGAACCAACTCCACGACCTCCGGATACTAAGATCTTAGCGTCCATGATGTTTGCTGTATTCTTAACTTCTTTTACGATATCCATGATTTCAACATATCTGTTGTTTGGTGTAAATCCTGGATTGAACTCGATAACTTCTGCTTTTGCACCTTTGATTGGAGCAATTTTCTGCATAACGCCCGGACGTACAGTAGCCATCTGAGGACGGTTATCCGGACAAGCAATTGTTGCGATGGTATTTCCACCGAATGCAGGACGGGTCATCAGTAACTGATTGTGTTTCTGCTCCTGGTTTCCAACCGGATTGATTGGAAAATCACCAATCTCAAGAACAGTACAGTCAGCTGTCAGACCTGTTGCAACTCTTGCAGATACAGTAGGACCAAGGTCACGACCGATTGCTGTTGCACCAACTAACATAACTTCTGGTTTGAATTCGTTGATTACAGATGCTAATGCATGTGCATATGGCTCTGTTCTGTAGTTCTTCAGTTCCGGATCATCTACTACGATAACTTTATCAGCGCCGTACTCAGCAAGCTGATCTGCAAGACCTTTCACATCAGAACCAATTAATACTGCAGTTACTTCTGTATTTAAATCTTTTGCAAGTTCTTTGCCCTTTCCAAGTAACTCAAAAGCAACACCATTTAATGTGTTGTCTACCTGCTGTGCAAAGACAAATACTCCTTTATACTCTTCTAAACCCATTTTATTCACCACTTTTCCTTATTTTTATTAGATGATATGTTTCTCTTTGAATTTGCCAATTAAGTAAGATACTGCTTCGTCGGTATCGAGAGCAACCTTCTCGCCTGCACCTTTACGAACTTTGTCAGATGCTTTTGCGATTTTGGTCGGTGAACCTTTCAGACCAAGGTTAGAATCATCTACGTCTTTAAGGTCAGCTCTGCCCCATACAGTTACTTCTTTGTCAAATGCATCGAAGATTCCGCCTGGAGTCATGTAACGCGGCTCGTTTAATTCAGATAATGCTGTCACTAAGCAAGGCATTTTTGCTTTTAATACATGATATCCATCTTCAAACTGACGCTCAACGATTACGCTGTCACCTTCTACTTTGATATCCTGTGCATAGGAAATAACCGGAAGTCCAAGATGCTCTGCGATCTGAGGACCAACCTGTGCGGTATCTCCATCGATAGCCTGACGACCTGTGATAATTAAATCATAGTCAAGGTTTCTTAATGCACCAGCGATTGTAGTAGAAGTAGCCCAGGTATCTGCACCACCTAATACACGGTCTGTTACAAGGATTCCCTTGTCAGCGCCCATTGCCATTGCTTCACGAAGAACTTCATCAGCCTTTGGAAGTCCCATGGTAAGTACAGTAACTTCTGCACCGTACTGATCTTTTAATCTTAATGCTGCTTCCAGACCTGCTTTGTCATCTGGGTTCATGATAGTGAGCATTGCAGCTCTATCCAAAGTACCATCCGGATTAAATTTTACTCCGCCTTTTGTATCTGGTACCTGTTTTACACATACAACTATTTTCACGGTATATTCACTCCTTATATTTTTAATTTGTGTGCGCCATGATTTTTCGTTTAAAATCCTTTTGCGCCGATCTGTCAGAAACTATTTTAATAATGCGCCAGAAATAACCATTCTCTGAACTTCGCTTGTTCCTTCGTAGATCTCTGTAATCTTAGCATCACGCATCATACGCTCTACATCGTATTCTCTGATGTATCCGTATCCACCGAATAACTGAACTACTTCTGTAGTAACTGCCATTGCGGTTTCTGCTGCGAATAATTTTGCTTTTGCTGCTTCTACAGAATATACCTTCTGTGTTGCTTTAGCCATAGCAGCTTTGTAAACCAGCATCTGAGCTGCTTCAATTCTGGTTGCCATATCAGCAAGCTTGAACTGGGTATTCTGCTGCTGAGCGATAGAACGACCAAACTGTTTTCTTTCTTTGGTGTATGCAACTGCTCTGTCTAATGCACCTTCTGCAATACCAAGTGCCTGAGCTGCGATACCGATACGTCCGCCATCCAGAGTATGCATAGCGATTGGGAATCCTTTTCCTTCTGGTCCTAACAGATTTTCCTTTGGAATTCTGCAGTCTTCGAAGATTAACTCGTATGTAGATGATCCACGGATACCCATTTTCTTTTCTTTTGTTCCGAAGGAGAATCCAGGAGCTCCCTTGTCCACGATGAATGCAGAGAAGTTCTTCTTCTTTCTTCCTCTCTTATCTTCGGTAACACTTGTGATTGCGATTACGATATAAACGTCTGCAACTTTACCGTTTGTAATAAAGCATTTAGATCCGTTTAATACCCACTCATCACCATCTAATACAGCCTTGGTCTGTGCTCCCTGGGCATCTGTACCAGCACCAGGCTCTGTTAATGCGAATGCGCCAAGCTTCTCACCTGTTGCAAGTGGTTTTACATATTTCTGTTTCTGCTCTTCTGTACCGTAAGTCATAATTGGGTCGATACAAAGAGAAGTATGTGCAGATACGATAACACCTGTTGTACCACAAACTTTAGATAACTCTTCTACACACATAACATAGGTTAATGGGTCACATCCCTGTCCGCCGTACTCCTTTGGTACCGGAATTCCCATGAAACCAAATTTTGCCATTTTATCAACTGTTCCCTGTGGGAATACTTCTGTCTCATCAACTTCCTGAGCCAGAGGTTTTACTTCGTTTTCTGCGAAATCTCTGAACAGAGTTCTCGCCATTTCATGTTTCTTATCTAAACTGAAATCCATGTTCTGAAATCCTCCATAAATTTTATTTTACTGAGCGTCAACCGGGGTCTTTGTACGGTCAGCGTTGTATACATAGAATCCTTTTCCGCTCTTAGCGCCGAGGTTACCACCACGAACCATTTTACGGATTAATGGACATGCACGATATTTGCTGTCGCCTGTCTCGTTGTAAAGTACATCCATGATTGCAAGGCAGATGTCAAGACCAATGAAGTCACCTAACTCAAGAGGTCCCATTGGATGATTTGCGCCAAGCTTCATAGCTGCGTCGATACCTGCGATATCAGATACACCTTCCATTTTGATAAATGCAGCTTCGTTAATCATTGGGATTAAGATACGGTTTACTACGAAACCTGCAGCTTCATTTACCTGTACCGGAGTTTTTCCGATTTCTACAGAGATTTTCTTAATAGCTTCTACTGTTTCAGCAGGAGTATTTACACCAGCGATAACTTCGATTAATTTCATTCTGTCTGCCGGGTTGAAGAAATGCATACCTACCATTGGACGGGTAAGACCATTTCCGATTTCTGTAATAGAAAGACTGGATGTATTAGAAGCAAAGATACATTCTGGTTTAGCAATCTTATCAAGCTCCTGGAATGTTGTCTTCTTAACGCCCATATCTTCAAATGCTGCTTCTACGATTAAATCGCAGTCTGCGCAAAGATTCTCTTTTAAACCTGGTGTGATTTTAGCAAGGATTCCGTCAACAGTTTCCTGTGTCATTTTTCCTTTTTCTACCAGTCTTGCATATCCTTTTGCGATTTTCTCTTTTCCGCCATCAGCCCATTCCTGCTTGATGTCACAAAGAGCTACTTCATATCCTTCTACCTGAGCAAATGCTTTTGCAATGCCCTGTCCCATGGTACCTGCACCAATAACGCCAACTTTCATGTTAGTCCTCCTTAAAAACATATGTATTATATTTACCCGAAAACGAAAGTCTTCTGGGTTATAACTTGCAACGCAAGACCCGAGAAGCGTTTTACACTTCCCGGGTATATTTACTTATTCAGAAAGAGTGAATTAGTCTCTCTCAACAATTGTTGAGCAGCCCATTCCACCACCGATACACAGAGTAGCAAGACCCTTCTTAGCGTCTCTCTTCTGCATCTCATGAAGCAATGTAACTAAGATACGGCATCCAGATGCTCCAACAGGATGTCCAAGTGCGATTGCACCACCATTTACGTTAACCTTAGACATATCGAATCCAAGATCTCTTGCAACTGCGATTGACTGAGCAGCGAATGCTTCGTTTGCCTCGATTAAGTCGAAGTCATCGATAGACATTCCGGTTCTTGCAAGAACTTTCTTTGTAGAAGCAACAGGTCCAACACCCATGATTTCCGGCTCAACTCCGCCAAGTGCTCCTGCAACCCATGTAGCCATTGGTTTAACACCAAGCTCTTTTGCTTTTTCTTCGCTCATAACAACGATTGCTGCTGCACCATCGTTGATACCGGAAGCGTTACCTGCAGTAACAAGTCCACCCTCTTTACCAGAGCAGCATCTTAATTTGCTTAATGACTCAGCAGTTGTGCCTGGACGTGGTCCCTCATCTGTGTCAAACATAACAGTTTCTTTCTTAACCTTAACAGGTACAGGAACGATTTCGTCTTTGAATCTGCCTTCAGCAATTGCTTTTTCACATTTCTGCTGGCTGTTTGCTGAGAACTCGTCTAACTCTTCACGGGTAATTCCGTATTTGTCACATACGTTCTCTGCTGTAATCATCATATGATAATGATTAAATGCGTCTGTTAATGCATCATTTACCATGGTATCGATAATTGTTGCATTGTTCATACGATATCCAAAACGAGCTTTTGTCATAGCGTAAGGTGCCATAGACATGTTCTCCATACCACCTGCAACAACGATGTCTGCCTGACCAGCCATAATCATGTTTGCAGCTTCGTTTACACATTTCAAACCAGAACCACAAACTACGTTTAATGTAAATGCAGGAACCTCGATTGGTAAACCTGCTTTGATAGAAGCCTGACGTGCAACGTTCTGTCCCTGTGCTGCCTGGATTACACATCCCATCATTACTTCATCAACCTGTTCTGGTTTAACACCAGCTCTGTTTAATGCTTCTTTGATTACGATTGCGCCTAAATCTGCGGCTGGAGTATTGCTTAAAGCTCCTCCCATTTTACCGATTGCGGTACGACATGCGCCTGCTAAAACTACTTTCTGTGCCATTTTCTCGTCTCCTTCTGAATTAAATTTGCCTTTTACTATTGTTATTTTTTTAACAATCTTTTGTAAAAAAAATAAAAGAAAGCCTTTCCGGCTCTTTCCCGACAATCTGATGTTATCATAGAAAGGGGATTTTTGCAAGTGAAACTTGCTTTATTGAGCCGGATTTTCAGCTTTCCTTAATAAAATACATGGTTTCCGATTACAGTTCCATTAATCAGTCCGTTGTTTCTGCGGAAATATAAGCAGTTTAAGGTTCTTGTGCCTGCTAACACTTCTGTGGCAGCCTGCACACAGGACGCATCTGCCCCGGATGAAAGCACTACTGCGAAACGACCGCTGGCTACCGGTGAGAACTGCCCGCTCTGATAGATGACACCTACCACGGTATCCGGGAAATAACTGCTGTCCACACGGTTCATGACCACGCTTCCAACGGCAAGCTTCCCTTCATAGCTTTCGCCGCCTGCTTCGCACTGGATCAGTGCTGCCAGCATGGCAACATCACTGGCATTCACTGTCCCCCCACCGGAAGCATCGCTTCCTGTGGTATTATCCCCGGTGGATGTCCCATCCGGATTTACATTATTATCTGAAGCATCTGGCTGCTGACTGTTAATAAGTTCCTCTTCCTGACGCTTAATCTCCTCCTGACGGGCAGCATCTTCTTTCGCCTTCTGTGCCTCTAATTCTTCCTCATAGGCTTTCTGTCTTGCGATTTCCGCATCTGTGTCTGCTATTTCCGTCTCTGCATCTGCAACATCCGACTTTGCTGCGCTTATTTTTTCCTGCTGGGCTGCCACCAGACTGTCTGCCTTGCTCTTCTGCTCCTGCTTCGTCTGTTCTGCCGCAAGCAGTTCTTCTTTTGCCGTCTCTAAATCTTCCTTCTGCTGTTTTAATTCAGCCAGTGTATCCTGATAATCAGAAAGCTCCTGCCTGTCATAATCATAAATAGATTTGGCATATTCCATCCGGTTTAAAAAATCCGAAAAGGAGCTTGATCCAAGCAGCAGCTCCAGGTAAGACTGATTACCATTTTCGTACATATATTGTACTCTTTTCTTCATGGCTTCGTACTGGCTCTCAGAACGTGTTGTCAGCTCTGCAATCCGGCTTTCTGCTGCTTCAATCTCCACATTTTTCGCCGCAATTTCATCCTGGGTATCCGCCAGTTCGTTGCTGATTTCCTGCAATCCATTATTTAATTCCGTCAGTTCATCGGAAAGATTTATCTGATATTCTTTCAAGGAATCAAGCTGCGACTGCTGTTCCTCTCTCTGACGTTCCAGTTCTTCCACGCTGCTTCCGGTGTCCTTAGATGCCAGATCCACTCTTTCCTTGGTGCCGGTGTCTGCCTGCACCGTCATCTGTATCAGCAGAAACAGTATCAGCAATGCGGAAAACATACGTTGTTTACTGTTTTTCTTCATATCTTTATCCTCTTTTATGGATTTATCACGCCTCTTGTTTTCTTCCTTTATTATAGACGGCTTTCTTATGAAAATGCAACGAAAAACTACACTTCTTTTTCAATCCCAAGATTGTTTTTCCTCTCTGCTTGTGCTATATTTGAACTAGGAATTTTAACGGAAAAAACATATTTTGTAAGGAGGTAACCGCTATGCTATTTATACGGACAGATGACTTAAAACCCGGCATGCGTCTTGCTAAACCTATCTATAATAAATTGGGCGTCATGCTTTATGACCGCGACACCAGACTGACCCGGCAGGGTATCGAAAGTATCCGGAATTTCGAGCTGATTGGTATTTATATTCTGGAGCCTGCCGAACCGGTTCCGCCATTATCCGACGAGGATATTGCTTTCGAACAGTTCCAGACCATTTCCATGTTCCAGCTTCGCGACTGCATGGATATGATTCGTAAAGGCAGACAGCCGGACAAGCTTCCAACGCTGGTCTCTTCGATTCTGTCCCAGTATGGCCGTCTTGACCACAAGCTGAACTTTGCGCAGAATTTAAGAAGCTCTGCAGATTATGTATACAAGCATTCCATCAGCGTTGCTATTCTGGTCGCCATGCTGACTCACCAGTTAAATATGCCGGATGATTTTCAGCAGACCTGTGTAACGGCTGCTCTGCTCTATGATTTTGGCTGGCTTTTAGTTCCGACCGAGCTTGCTGAAAAAACGGATCCTTTAACAGAAGAAGACGAAAAGAAAATTCTTGCCTGCCGTATCAAGAGCTTAGATTATCTGAATCCGCAGACTCACAGTATAAAGTTATCACCGGATGCTTTAAGAATCATTACCCAGTTTATTACACTCTCCGCTCCGGAAGAGGCTGCTGACCCATCCAAGATTTTCCGCAGCAGCGGCACAAAGCTTTTACAGGTTGCAGATGCCTTTGACCGGATGACCGCCATGAGCCTAACCAATGAGCCGATTTCCGAAATCGTTGCCATGAAATATTTGCAGGAGTTTCCGGAAAAATATGATACAAAGATTGTCCGTGCACTTTCTCTTTGCATCCACATTCTTCCGAGAGGTGCCTGTGTAGATTTATCCAACGGCGAAAAGGCGATGATTCTTGAAGATAACCCGGAGGATTATTCCAAACCTCTTATCTTACAGTTTACTAATAATGAAATCTTTGATTTGCGTGACCCGCACATCTATGACATTATCCAGATTCAGGATATTATGAAGACCATGGATAACCGGATTGCCATTGATGAAAATACTTTAAAGCATTTTACCTCAGACAAATATATCAAAGATGTAGCCGACCGGTTCCGCAAGCGCCAGAATCAGGCTGCCGCAGCAGCCGCTGCCCAGCCGGCACCAAAGAAAAAGACTGCAAGAAAGAAGCTGGTGTAGGATTATCAATACAGAATAGCCCACATATGTTCAATCCAAGAAAACCTTGAACATATGTGGGGTTCTTTTAAATGGGACAGCTATTATTTAATATTTAAATTCTTCATATAACATTCTGTCTAAGCTATGTTCAGTCAAAAAAAAGAATATCATATCGCAAAACAGTCTCAAATTATCTTTCTCGACTACATAACTTAAAGAGTTTAAAATTCCCTTTTCTCCCTCAACCTCATACTTTATCTTTCTTTCCTGAATTTCATCTTCAAATCCACATATTCCCATCGGAACAACAACATTATACCCTTTATAATTAACATAAACTCTACATTTACTTTCTTCATATTGAACTTTCAATGAACATAAGTCGTTTTCCCAAATATCAAATTTTTCTTTCTTTTGGATTCTCCACATTTCATTTTCTCCACGGGAATTTTATCTTTTATAGTGAACCAAATCATATGGATAATATGGCACATTCTTTAAATTACTGTCATCTAAATTTAATATTTTTGCAATAGCTCCTGCTTCAAAACTCCAGTAACCATAATATATATTCTGGTCACTTTTATGAGCCTCATAACACTCGTATTCTTTATTATACCAGTCCTCTTTCAAATATTTCTCCAATAAATCTGATTTATCTCTTTCTTTAACTAACTCTTTCATTATTTGAAATCTGTCTGGAAATAAAAGTGGTAAATTTGGTTGTTTTTCCCCCATCAGAAAAAGCAACAACCAGTCCTTTACCTCTTTTTCTTTCAGTTTTCTTTTTGTTAATGTAATCAGTTTTTGCTCTATTTCAAATAGGACTGCAAGTGATAGCATCTTTAAATTCTCATTATATGCAACCTGTGAAAAGAAGGACATTATCCACTCTTCATATATTTCCATAAAATCACTTCTTAAACAAGCTATGTTATCTCCCTTAGAATACCTTGCTATTATAATTCCAAGTTTAATACGAAAAATTCCCTGTTTTACTGGCACTAATCTTTCTGGTCTAACTTCTCCGCCATTTACTTTTTTTGTTAATTTTAAAATTCTAGCTGTATCTTCTGCTATGAATTCGTCGAAATATTTTTCACTTTTAATATAATCTCTCATTCCCTGATTTTCTCCATTTGGTATACACCACTGTATCATTAGATAACTTTATTTTCCATCAATGCTTTTTCTATTCGCTGCACCTTTTTCGCATCATCCAGAGTTTTCCACGCATGATGTGTCACATTGGGCATCTCCACACAAATAATTTTTTCCGGCTCAGCCATTAAATCTTCAAAATCATCCGCGGCGCAATAGATGCATTTTTTATGGTCCATTGCAAATTCAATCTCACTTTCCTGTATCCTGTCACAAGTCATGCCAAATATATGTTTAATTATATTTTGTAATTTTTCTTCTGAAAATTCTTTTTGATGCAAATTTAAAATAGATTTCACTTTATCAATAAAATCATTATAAACATCATCTTCCAACAAATTAATATATGCATAACTCATACCGTTATGAAATAGCACTAATCTCTCACCATATGAAAAATCTGACAAATAATAAAATTCATTAATTTTCCCACAATTTGTGCATTTAGCAGCTTCTCTTCTTACTTTTATTTTCATATTCATCCTATAATATATTTTTTATCTTTATCACCAATTTGCTCGATATTTTTCATTTAAAACAGAATCCATATTATTATCAACCAAAAAGAAATATATTTCATCTAAAAACTTTTCTTTATCCTCTTTTTTTATAACAAAATGTTTATCAAATCGGTCGTTGCCTTCAATACGAACATCTTCTATTGATGCCATCTTTAAATCTTCTCCAAACTCCCATATCAACATAGGTATTGTCAAATTAAATCCCTTATAGTTGATATATACTTCATCATCCTCCATCAATTCAAAAACTTTTATTTTTAAATCAATGTCTCTGTTTACATATACCACATAATTCTCTTCCGTTAATTTATCCCACAACATATAAAACGCCTTTTATATCCTCTAATCCAGATTAGATACTATTGCTTTTATAGTGAACCAAATCATATGGATAATACGGTACATCTTTCAAATTGCTGTCATCTAAATTTAATATTTTTGCAATAGCTCCTGCTTCAAAACTCCAGTAACCGTAATACAATTTTTCTTTTGCTTTATGAATATCGTACCATCCCATATTTTTATGTCCCACATACCAATATTTTTCTAAATATTCTTTTAATTTTTCAACTGCTTTTTCTCTATTTGCAACAATATCCGTCAGCTTATCATATGGGAAGCCATAAGAATAGTCTCCTTTCAGTTGTCCTATGTTTCCATTCATTTTGTAATTAACAAAAAATTCCAGCAAAGCATCTTTCCGATTATATTGAGTTACCAAATCCGACAATATACCAAACTTTTCTCTACTTACATCAAATAAAATTGCAAGTGCCATCATCCACAGCATATCAATATAGCTGGAATTACCATTCCAATACAATGGCATATCATTTAATAACTGCATAAAATCATTTTCTAATTTTTCTATATCTTCACCACTAGAATATCTTGCAATAAGTAATTCAAATTGTATCGCATCAATCTTTCTTTTTACCGAATAAATTCTATCTTCTCTTACCTCATTATTTTCTAATTTATTTTGAAATTTTCTTATTCGCTCTGTCTCTTCCAGAATATATTCCGTAAAATATTGTTCATTCATCACTGTATCACGCAATGCCTGTTTCTCCTTAGTAGTGCTTCTCTTATATTATCTCCAACGATGCGCCTTTAAGAATTTATCCGGAATTCTTAACTTCAGTTTTCTTTCTAATTCTTTAAAAAAGACATCAAAATCAGCTTCTTCCATTGTGCCTATTATTTATGCTCTCTTATCATTGAATTAATGCCATCAAAAAAAGCATCCCGAACAATTTCTGTATAATTTTTGTAATCAGGATTATTTTTCATAAGCAAATCAAGCACTTCTTTAAGTTTTCCATCTACAATAATTGTTATTCCCTGTACTTTCTCACCTGTTTTATCATTCTCAAATTCTTCATTTAAAATTGTAACTGTATTATTATCCATTCCTATTCTCCTATCAAATTTTTACCGTTTTCATCCATCCAATATCTCTGTTTTTCTGGTATTTCTTCTGTAAAATCCTGATACTTTCCTATCCAGCCATCTGGAACAAACGCTTCAAAAGATTCCGGTTCAGCATAATACGATATAAATACCCGATTTTCAAAATCTATTAAAATAGATGGATTATATGCTAATTTATCATTATAATCAGATTCCTTCATTAACATTTTCTTTAATTCTTCGGCTGTAATTTTATATTCTTTTATATGATCCCAAAATTGTGTTTTCGACAATTCATTTACTACTTTTATGCCAAATCTGGAATCATCATCAAAAGTATCATTATAGCCTTTCTTACGATATGCTTCTTCTAACTTAGGATAATCTAAAAAGCAATAATCTTTGTCTAAAATATACCACTCTATACAGCCGCACGATTTTATTGCTACTATAATATTTTCTGCATATATTGGTTTCATAATATACCTCCTTAGAGACCTGCTATTCTATTTTTATTGCCTCATATCATTTGGGATTATCACCGGAGAATTCCGGTATCTATGAATTGTCCTATCCGATTATTTCATATCATTTTCCATAGCTCAGTACTCCCGCTGATTCTTCAGCAACTAACTATCAGATTAACCATTTTACATTTCTTTGTCAATTGTCATTTTTATTCAAATTATGTTTCCGTTTTTGTATATATTATATAAACGCTGCCTGCGCCTGTAGTGCCTGCTACCGGCAGCTTCTTACAGATGCCTGACAGCAAAAATTTCAGCCCCATGTGTTCCACTCGAAACACATGAGGCTGTTTTTTCTCTTAAATATTCTTCACGGTTGCAATATCTACCAGAGTAAGCTCTGACTGGGCATTTTCCAAGCTGGTTGCCAGTGCATTGGCTGTATCCATTGCTGTGATACAGTATACGCCGGTCTCAATTGCATTACGACGAATCAGGAATCCGTCACGGTTCTTATCACCATTTCCCTGGGTCGGTGTGTCGATGACAAGGTCAATCTTATGGCCTAAGATTAAGTCCATAACATTTGGTGACTCCTGGGTAATCTTATTGACACGCAGTGCATCTACACCATGCTCCTGTAAATATTTTGCAGTACTTCTGGTTGCATAAATCTTGTAGCCTAAGGCTGCAAAACGTTTTGCTACACCGACTGCTTCCGGCTTGTCCGCATCTTTTACCGTCATAATCATCTGCTTATATTTCGGAAGCTGAACACCTGCTCCTAAGAAAGCTTTATATAAAGCTTCATCAAAGGTCTTGGCAATTCCTAAGCATTCTCCGGTGGACTTCATTTCCGGTCCAAGGCTGATTTCTGCTCCACGCAGTTTCTCGAAGGAGAATACCGGCATCTTGATTGCGATATAATCTGCGGTTGGTGCAAGTCCCGGTGTGTAGCCCATTCCTTTGATGGTATTTCCAATGATAACCTTGGTTGCCAGGTCTACGATTGGGATACCGGTAACTTTACTGATATATGGTACCGTTCTTGAGGAACGTGGATTTACTTCGATAACATATACCTGCTCGTCCATTACGATAAACTGGATATTAATCAGTCCCACTACATGTAATGCCTGAGCCAAACGCTTGGTATATTCTACCAGCATTTCTCTTACTTCATCACTGATGGTCGGTGCCGGATATACGGAAATACTGTCTCCGGAATGTACTCCGGTACGCTCGATATGCTCCATGATACCTGGAATTAAAATATCTGTACCATCGCATACGGCATCTACTTCGATTTCCTTACCCATCAGGTATTTATCAACCAGAATCGGGTGATCCTGCGCAATACGGTTGATGATTCCGATAAATTCTTCAATCTCTTCATCATTGTATGCAATCTTCATACCCTGTCCGCCCAATACATAGGAAGGACGAACCAGTACCGGATAACCCAGACGGTGTGCAACTTCTTTTGCTTCCTCTGCAGTAAATACAGTTCCGCCTGCTGCTCTTGGGATTCCGGTCTTCTCTAAGATTTCATCAAAGAGCTCTCTGTCCTCGGCAGCATCTACATCTTCTGCCTTGGTTCCAAGAATCTTGACACCCATCTTCATTAAGCTTTCGGTCAGCTTGATTGCGGTCTGTCCACCGAACTGAACTACAGCTCCGTCCGGTTTTTCTAATTTTACAATTGCCTCAACATCTTCCGGTGTCAGCGGCTCAAAATACAGTTTATCTGCAATATCAAAGTCTGTTGATACGGTCTCCGGGTTGTTATTTACGATAACTGTCTCCCAGCCTTCCTTGGCAAAAGCCCAGGTGCTGTGTACAGAACAGTAGTCGAACTCGATACCCTGTCCGATACGGATTGGACCGGAACCTAATACCAGAACTTTCTTCTTCGGTGTTGTCTCTTCTGCTTCGTTTTCACTGCCAAATACGGAATAGTAATATGGAGTGGATGCTTCAAACTCTGCTGCACAGGTATCAACCATCTTAAAGGCTGCTACGATACCATTTTCGTAACGCATGTCATGAATTTCTTTTTCACTCTTTCCGGTAAGTTCTGCAATGACTTTATCCGGGAATTCCATACGTTTTGCTTCTTTTAAAAGCTCTACGGTAAGTGGTTTTGTCTTTAAATCCTGCTCCATCTCAACTAAGATAGCCAGTTTGTCAATAAACCATTTATCAATCTTTGTAATCTCATGAATTTTATCATAAGATACGCCACGGCGCAGTGCTTCTGCAATAACCCAGATTCTGCGGTCATCTACTACATGTAACTGCTCCTGTAATTCCTCATCAGAAAGTTTGCTGAAGTCATAGGATAAAAGACTGTCTACATGCTGCTCTAAGGAACGGATTGCTTTCATCAGGGCACCTTCAAAGTTATTGCAGATACTCATAACTTCTCCGGTTGCTTTCATCTGTGTTGTTAACGTACGTTTTGCAGTGATGAATTTATCAAATGGAAGTCTTGGGATTTTTACTACGCAGTAGTCTAACATCGGCTCAAAACTTGCATATGTCTTTCCGGTAATTGCATTCTTGATTTCATCTAAGGTATAGCCCAGTGCAATCTTTGCAGCAACTTTTGCAATCGGATATCCGGTTGCTTTGGATGCTAATGCAGAAGAACGGGATACACGAGGATTAACCTCGATAACACAATATTCGAAGGTTTCCGGATGCAGTGCGTACTGTACGTTACATCCACCGGTAATATTTAATTCGGAAATGATATTAAGTGCAGAAGTACGCAGCATCTGGTACTCTTTATCACCTAATGTCTGGGAAGGTGCTACTACGATAGAGTCTCCGGTATGTACACCAACCGGGTCAATGTTTTCCATATTACATACAGTAATACAGTTTCCATTGGCATCACGCATTACTTCGTACTCGATTTCTTTCCAGCCTGCGATACAACGTTCTACCAGTACTTCTCCGACACGGCTCAGACGAAGTCCGTTGGATAAGATGTCGATAAGCTCTGTCTCATTATGTGCGATTCCGCCGCCGCTTCCTCCTAAGGTATAAGCAGGACGAAGTACAACCGGATATCCGATGGTATTGGTAAATTTGATACCATCTTCTACATTGTGTACTACCTGGGATGGTGCACATGGCTCACCGATTTTTTCCATGGTATCTTTAAATGCCTGACGATCCTCAGCCTTAAAAATTGTCTCAGCAGTTGTACCAATCAGTTTGACACCATGTTTCTCTAAGAATCCGGATTCTGCTAACTCCATACCAAGGTTAAGGCCTGCCTGTCCACCTAAGGTAGGAAGGACGCTGTCCGGTTTTTCTTTTATGATAATCTGCTCTAATACTTTTGCAGTTAATGGCTCGATATAAACTTCATCTGCAATATCCTTATCTGTCATAATGGTAGCAGGATTGGAGTTTACCAGAACAACTTCGATTCCTTCTTCTTTTAAAGAACGACATGCCTGTGTTCCTGCATAGTCAAACTCTGCAGCCTGTCCAATGACAATCGGACCTGAACCAATTACTAATACTTTTTTAATATCTTTATTCTTAGGCATTATTTCGTTCCTCCCATCATCTCAATAAAACGGTCAAAAAGGTAAGCAGAATCCTGTGGTCCCGGACATGCTTCCGGATGGAACTGTACGGTAAAAATGTTCTTTCCGACATACTCTAATCCTTCGTTGGTTCCATCGTTTACATTTACAAATGCCGGTTTTGCAATTTTCTCATCCAGGGTATTGGTATCTACTGCATAACCATGGTTCTGGCTGGAAATGTATACACGGTTGGTCTTTAAATCCTTAACCGGATGATTTCCTCCACGATGACCATATTTCAAATGATATGTGTCTGCACCGGTTGCAAGTGCCATCAGCTGATGTCCCAAGCAGATTGCAAAAATCGGTGTGTCGGATTCATATAATTTACGAATCTCTGCAATAATCTCCTTGCACTCCTTCGGGTCTCCAGGTCCATTACTTAACATGATTCCGTCCGGATTGGTGCTTAAAATTTCTTCTGCTGTGGTGTGTGCCGGATAAACGGTAACTTCACAGCCTCTTTTATTTAATGACTGGGCGATGTTTCTCTTAGCACCAAGGTCTAACAGTGCTACTTTTTTGCCCTTTCCAGGCAATACGCTTTTCTCTTCACAGGTTACTTTATCTACCACATTTCCTGTGGTGTAAGCCTTTAATTTTGGAATAATCTCATCCAGATTGTAATTCTCATCTGTTGTAATCATTCCATTCATTGTTCCCTTTTCACGTAAGAGCTTGGTTAATGCTCTGGTATCAATTCCTGCAATTCCCGGTATATCGTATTTTTTCAGAAAATCCTGAATGGTTCCTTCACAACGGAAATTACTTGGCATTCTGGATAATTCTCTTACGATATATCCATCTACCCATGGACGTCCTGACTCCATATCCGGTGTAATTCCATAATTTCCAATTAACGGATATGTCATTACTACCGCCTGTCCTGCATAAGATGGATCTGTCAGTACCTCTAAATACCCTGTCATCGACGTATTAAATACGATTTCACTGATGACTTCCCGTGTTGAACCGATGCTGGTTCCGGTAAATACATTGCCATCTTCCAATATAAGAAAAGCTTTCATTTGTTCACCCTGTCCTTTCTATTCTTCCGATACCTGCGCAAAAAAAAAGAGTCAGTCATCTCTTTTTCCTTCCTTTTGCATAAAAAATGCACCAAACCTGCACAGGCTACCTAAATTGTAAAAATTCTACCATATCGGGAAGGTTTTTTCAACCTTTTTCGCAAAACAAATAGTCACTAAGTTTGATGCATATTTATCCATTTTTTATGCATTTTTTCTTTTTCCCTCTATAATAACCACCCTTCCATTTTCCCGGTACGCCAAAAGAAGCTGCCGTACTGCAGCTTCTTTGACGTTTGTTAAAGAATATCATTTATCTATAGGAGTACGATTAACTGCTCTGCGGTATATTCCGTGCCAGCTTTTGGAAGTTTATAACTTTGAAGCTCGGTGCAGTTCCTCTTCATATTTTGTCAAATACAGGACTCTGCCTCCCGGAAGAATATTTCTTCCGGTGAATACGGATATTTTCGTCTCCATATTCTAAAGAAGTCCCTATGATTCGCACGAAGTTAGTTGTTTCTAACTCAAATCATTGTATACTAATCCTATAAAAAGTGCAAGGGGCTTGGCGATTAGTTTTTCTCATTACTGTGGCGGGTTACATCTTGAGCATGGTGTCAAACCCATGTTCTTCGCCTCTGACAAAGTCACCTCATGGTCACTCTTTTTCAAATACGAGCAGCCTGCCGAATGATATTTTGAACCGGTGTCTGTAATATGTACCATAACGGAACTGCTGTCACTATTTGAACTGCCGGATGCATCTGCAACTATACCTGCATCACTGCTGCCTGATGATGTAGTGCTGTCTGCTGTGGAATTATTTGCTGTACTATCACTGCTTCCGGTAGGTTCTCCTGCTTTCCAGCTTTCTGATGGAGAGCAGTTCCAGGTGATATCATTTCCATCTGACGTGGCTACAATCGTACCCTGTTCATCGGTACGAAACACGGATATGCCGGCTGCCCGCAGACAGTTCAGCACCTCTGCATGAGGATGTCCGTATTTATTGCCTTCACCGGCACTGATTACCACATAAGTTGGTGATACCTTATCCAAAAATGCCTGACTTGTGGCTGTTTTGCTTCCATGATGCGCCGCTGCATAGACATCTGCGGAAACATCAATTCCATTACTTAAAATGTCCTCTTCCGCTTTTTCTTCTGCATCTCCGGTAAAGAGGAAACGGTTGTTGCCATTCTGCACCAGCACACCCACCGACCAGTCGTTCATGTCATTTCCATAGTCTGCATTTGGCGCCACAATGGTAAAGGTTGCTCCTCCAAGGGTATAGGTCTCTCCTACCACCGGATAAGTGGTCTGATAGCCCTTGGACTTCATTGCCTGCACCACATCATCATAAGTTCTGGTGTCATTTGCCACATCCGGCATGATAATTGTATCGCAGTCAAATTTATAAATTACTACATCCAGTCCGCCAATATGGTCTGCATCCGGATGTGTTCCTATGACATAATCCAGTTTCTCTACACCCTGACTCATAAGATAAGACTGCACTGCTGTGCCTTTGTCATTATTTCCGGCATCTATCAGCATGTAATGACCATCACAAGCTATCAAGGCAGCATCGCCCTGCCCTACATCTATGAAATGCACCTGCATCTGTCCGGCGGAACTGCTATCTGTCTTATAGGTATTACTGATGACTCCCTCGGTAACAAAATCCTCCGTATCACCGTCCGGCTCTGTATTGGTACTGGTCTCAGTTTCTGTTGCAGCCTGCGATTCTGTGGCAGCGGAACTTTCCCTGCCAGGATTTTCTTTCTTATTATCCGAATGATTGCCGATTGCTCCGGCTATCATCAGTACGAAAACAATAATTGCTATCCATAATTTCTTATTTCCAGATTTGGATTTCATTTTCCTAACTCCTCCGTTTTTCTTAAATTTTCTTTTCTATTATAATATTTTTTTTATGTCTTTTCCACAGAAAAAACACTCCAGCCTAAGCCAGAGCGTCATCCCACTTCCATATTAAACTACCTTAATTTACTTCATAATATTTATTTCTTTTATATTTCTCAGTTACTTTACTAGGTGCCACATTTCCGACTCCTGCACAGCCATTTTTTCGGCTAGATGATGGTTGCTTTTCTGACTCTGTTATCGCCATCTTTTCAACCGCCTTATTGTCAACTGGCTGTAAACCTATCTCATCAGATGGAATTTTTACATATAAATGATTATGTTTTGAAAATCCACCGAATCTGCGAACCAATAATCCCTCATCATCTAATTCCTTCAATGTTGTTTTTACAGAAGATTTGCATTTGCCGATTTGAACAGACAATTCATCTATTGGAAATATCAGATAAACGTTTCCATACTTGTCTATCCAGCTATTCTTTCTCGATATCCGCGCCCGGTCATACAAAATCATATAAAGGAATTTTGCAGTTTGAGAGATTCGCAGTTTTAGCAAAAACTTCGGGAACCGGAAGTACTGAATCATCTGCTCTGACTCCTTCATGTATTCATATTTCATTCTTTTCTCGCCTCATTTCTGTTTCTAACTGTTGTAAAAATCATTTTTATGCCGGCTAAAAAATGTTCTTACACATATATAAAAGATGAAGGGCATAAACACAGGTTCTTGATGAAAATTTTTTATTTTTCCTGCAAAAAATACCCTTTCATTAATACGAAACGCTGAAAGGTATTTTTACAGCCCCTGAGGAAAACTTTTTTACTTTTTCAGTTAATTGAATATTTGAAAACAAAAAAAACACTCACTTATTCCAGTGATATGCCTTATCAAAATTTTCTTATTTTGTTGTCTGTGACGCTTACTCAGAAACGCTTGCGTATCTGCTAAAATGTAATCGCCTGCAATTATATTTTCACGTGGGTGTGGGGGCGCTTTCTGCCCCCACTCAGGAAATATTGCTAAAATACAGTTTAGATTTACCATACATACAAATTGGAAGTTATCTATTTCTCCTCTTCGTTAAGACCTAGTTCACTACATATTACTTGCTATCCCTGATACCTTATTCTTTCAACCAGCGTTTCCTTTTTCAGATTACTGCTTAAAACGCAGGAAAGTACAATCTGCAACAGACCGACCAAAAAAATCATAATAAAAATTGGTACGATTGGAACATGGTAGATATTCATTCCAAATATTCCATTATGTTTTGCATAGGAAAAAAGTGTATAGCCGAGCGGCAGACCAATGATCAAAGCTACGCATATGGTGCCAACCGTAAAAATCAGTCCCTGTAACTGCAGGCATAAATTTAATTGTTTATTTGTCATACCCACAGCCTGTAATATACCATATTCCTGCTTTTTTGTCGTAATATTCATGATCATGGTATTCGCCATATTCATAAACCCGATGAGTCCTACAACCGCCATAAACAGATAACAGCCAAGCTTCATCATGCTGCTTGCAAATTCGGCAGATTGTAACTGTGCATGATAAGTATCCATTTTTATATGCGAAGTATTAGAAATCAAAGTATTCAGACTTTGTTCTACAGATGCCACATCTTTTTTATCACAGTCCACCCACAAATAGCCATAGGCTGTTCCTCTCAGATTCATGGAACGATATACACCTTCCGGAATGACAAGATAAGTGTCCGCACTTACAAAAGATCCTGCAATCTTTCCCTGATAGGTATAGGTTCCACTTCCATTCTCAAAGTCAAATGCAATGGATTCACCCGGAGCATATCCATCTTGTTCCATCCACGTTGACCAGCCAAAGAAAATATCACCATTCTTTACCGCCTGATCATAGTCCATAGATCCAATATCCCCGTCCTGACGCATAAAATCAAAATCATTTTTACTCACAATAGCAGCCGGAAATCTTGTTCCGTTCAGATTTACAGAGACAATCTCTCTCGTCATGACATCTGTTACTCCCGGAATGCTTTTGATTTCTTCAATCAGCGAATCATTCAATGGATCATCCGTCAGAATCGTATCCAGATTATTCTCTGGATATCTTTCATCATACTCAGCAGAATAGTCAAGCTGCAGTTCAAATTGTCCATGATTAACGGAAAGACGTGCTTCATGCTTCGTGTCAATATTTCCCACATAATTAGAGATAATCACAAACAATACGCAAGAAAAACCCATTGTGAGGATAGTACCAATAGTTCTTTTGGGATTACCCGTTACATTTGCCATTGCCATAGAAAACACGGTGACATTTTTTCTGCCATTTCGTTTTCCTTTTTTTTGTGTTTCTGCATTTTCTAAATACCGTGTTGCTTCGATAGGTGAAATCCGTGAAACAATTTTCATTGGTTTACGCAGTGCCAAAGCAACGGTAAGAAATGATACGAAAATACAGAAAAGCATAACAGGCAGGGAAAACAGAGGCACCTGCTGATTTTGAACTCCCATAGAGCCAGTTCCGGTTGATACAAGGTTCCCCTGTTCTACCAGCCAGTTAAAACCGCATTTTGCAATCAGAAAGCCAAAAAGCAATCCAACCGGTATTGAAAAAAATGTCAAAAAAATGCCCTCTCTGAAGATCAGTTGTTTCATCTGCTTTTTTGTCGCTCCCAGAGCCTTGATTTTTCCATACTCCTGTATCTTGTTGGCAATACCGACCTGAAAAATATTATAAATGACCACAACAGAGAAAAGTACAATTGCAAGAATCAAAACCCCGCATACCGCAATCGTTTCATAACTCGGCTGCAAGACCCATTGCAAATAGAGATCATTGACTATAACGTTTTTTTCTTCGATCCCACAAGCTGCTGCAATCTGCTTTATAACCGAATCAATATTATTCATAGATACATTTGCAGAATCATTTAAAGTAAAATAAATATTATACTGTCTGTCATTCTCTGCGACGTGCTCATCATAAAACTCCTGTGACCCGAAAGCAACATAAGATGCCTCGATGGTATACTCATCCCGGTCATATAGGATTCCGCTGACAACAAATTCTTCCGGCTTATATTCTGACTGCATCCCTGCGCGGTAATCCAATGTAACCGTATCTCCGACCTTTACATCATCATATCCCATTGAACGAAAAAATGCTCTTCCTGCGGCAATTTCCTGCGTTCCCCCCGGATACTTTCCTTCCTTTAACTCATATTCCTTATTATAGGGAAGCATTTTTCTTGCAGTCTCATCCATGCAGACAAAACCACCGTTTTCGTTGCCTTTTATGATACCTTCGGTGCACATAGTGCCTGTAGCATCTATCTCCGCACGGCGGTTTACTTCTTTTAACTGCGAGGCATCTGCTGCAACAAACAAACCATAATTGCTTCCATATGAGCCTGCCGCCTGACTTTTCTGTAAACGGATCATTCCATTTCCCACAGTACTGATAATCACAAGCAGCATCGTAGTCAGACATATGGACATCATAATCAGTATACTTCTTGTCTTGTTCTTTTTGTCATTGCTATATGCAATCCTGCTTATTGTCTTCATCTGAAATCCACCACCTGTCCGTCCTCAATTACCAGAATACGATCAGCGACCTGTGCAATTTCGTCATCATGGGTAATCATTACAATTGTCTGTCCATATTTTTTTGCTGTCATCTTAAGCAGGGCGATTACCTCATCACTGGTCTTGGAATCAAGATTTCCTGTCGGCTCATCTGCAAATATAATTTCCGGACGATTCACCAGTGCTCTTGCAATTGCCACTCTCTGCTGCTGTCCTCCGGATAACTGATTTGGCAGATTGTAAATCCTCTTTTCAATCCCCAGAGTTGCAATAATATCATTTACATACGCTTCATCCACTTTTCTTCCATCCAGCCCCAGTGGCAGTACAATATTTTCCCAGACATTAACAGATGAAACCAGATTAAATGCCTGAAAAACAAATCCGATTTTTCTTCTGCGGAAAACAGCAAGGGCATCTTCCTTCATCCTGTATAAATCTTTCCCTGCTAAAGTAACACTGCCTTTTGTCGGAGTATCAAGCCCTCCAAGCATATGAAGTAATGTACTTTTACCGGAACCTGACTTTCCAACAATTGCGACAAATTCTCCCTGCTCAATCTGAATGTCCACCTGATTGACCGCTTTGACCTGATTCTCACCCGCGCCATAAAATTTACAAAGCTGCTTGGTTTCTAATATCACACTCATGTGTTGCCTCCTTTTCAATTCTGTAAAGTGTACCTTTTCAGCACACTTTCTTTGCCTGTTTATATATTTGGTCATTCTCAACCTACATCCAAATTGTATCAGGATAATCTTTCATTTCACTTTCAAAAAACAAGCAGAAGTCTTACAGAATTGTAAGATTTCTGCTCACTTAAAATTTAACCAACATATGGTAATTGAATCACAAACATGCTTCCTTTTTTCTTTTTGCCGGAGGTTACCGTAATCGTACCTGCGTGTTTTTCGATAATTTCTCTCGATAGAAAAAGTCCGATTCCTGTACCACTCTTTTCCATGACCTCCTTGGAACTTCCTCGGTAAAATCGTTGAAAAATTTTGTGATACTCATTCTGCGGAATACCAATTCCCTGATCCTCAATTTCCATTCTTACAAGATCGTTTCTTTTTTGTAACCGGATAAATATTTTTGAACCACACGGACTGTACTTGATTGCATTATCCAGAACGTTGATCACAGCTTCACCAAGCCACCTTTTATCCTGCATAATCGTGCATGTTTCCAGCTCTTTTGCATAGTCAAAAACGAATTCAATCTCTTTCTCATCCGCTTTGGGATAAGTGCGGTTCACAGCAGATATGACAGTATCCATAAGCGGAAGTTTTTTCTTATTAATCTGAATCAGTCCAGTTTCCATCTTGGATATTTCAAGAAGCGACTGCAATAATGTCTCCAGTCCATCCAGAGCACTCCGACAACGGATACGAAACTCCTCCTGTTCTGTGGCACTTAAGTCATTCTGCATCAGCACACTAAAACATGTATCCAAAGCTGCAACCGGTGTCTTTAACTGGTGAGAAATATCAGAAACCATTTCTTTCGTGTTCTCCTTTTCTGCCCTTGCTTCTTCCTTTATCAACTGAATATGATGTCCGATTGCTTCAAGCTGGTCATTCAATTTTTCCAGTTCTGCATGATTTTCCGTTTTCAGTAAATCATCAAATTTATTTTCACGGAATCTGATCAGAATTTCTTCCAACCGGTCTAAAATTTTCTGATGACACGCATCTTCTTTTTTCTTCCAATAAAGTAAAAAAGTCAAAAGGAGCACGCATATCACAGTGCTTACAGCACCGGTCACCATAACCTGATGCCGGAATTGCGAATAAAATGCATTCCCTTTATTCCCCCAGTATCCATATTGCTCCAATAATCGCCTTCCCTGTTCGTTCGTTTCAATATCCTTATCCTTAAGCAATTCCGAAACAGCATCCAGCCCGGAAAATTCTTCCTTTGCAGCAATCTCTGTCATAAGATTCATTTTATATTTATAATCTTCATAAAACACATACGTGGTAAAGCAATTTAATATTGCAAACAATAATATGACAGGTAATACCAGGGAGAGCACTACTGTAATCTTCTTGCGATATCTCTTTGTCACTGCCTTACCTCCTGATTCCATATATACCCAAGACCTCTGATATTCTTTATATAGACCGGTGCAGCCGGATTGTCTTCGATTTTCTCACGGAGTCTTCTGATATTGACAGCGATTGTATTTTCATCCACAAAATCCCCTTCCAGATCAAACACATTTTCCAATATTTGTGTTTTTGAAAGAATCTGTTTCGGATTCTGAAGAAAAAAAGTCAGCATTTTCAACTCCGTTTTTGTCAGACTGATTTCACGACTCTTTATCAGGACTTTCATTTCTCCTGCGATAAATACGATATCTCCCGAAATCATCTTTCCGGCTTCCGTTTTCTCCTGTCTGCGACGGAAATGTGCTTCTATTTTCAAAAGAAGTACCGAAAGACTAAACGGCTTTGTAATATAATCATCTGCCCCAGCTTCATATCCCATGACCTGATCCATCTCCTGATCTAGTGCTGTAAGACAAATAATGTATGTATTATAATTGCATCTCATCCACCTTACAAATTCCAGTCCATTCCCATCCGGAAGATTCACATCACAAATGGTAACATCCACATTATTATCACTTGCAATTCTTTTCGCTTTTTTCACTGATTCTGCTGAAAAAACCTCATATCCGGATTTTTTCAGCGAAAATGTAATTCCACGATTTAAATTTTCATCATCTTCAACCACAAGTATACCTGGCATAGCATATGCGCCTCTCTTTATTAACTATTCTCCTCGTTGCAACGCGTAAAGTTTTTCCAACCTCAATTCCGCATTTTCTCTTTACCTGCGAAATATACAGATTGGAAACCTTCATGCCGGCATTATGTTCAGCCACATACTTCTTTATCTCATCATATGTAGCCTTAGTCTCTGCAGATGTTATATCCACATTATCAAGTTCAATTGTGACATTAATATAATCATCCGGCTTTTGTTACAATTGGGACAAAAGAACCACAGTCTCAATATTCCCCTGAACTTTGATTTTATACTGCATAGCGAAAGTATGCAATATATTTTCAAAGTGGGGTATAAGATTTACCCCCGTAAAATAACTACCCCTTCTAATCAATAGTTGCTATTATTCGATTTTTTAATCTTTCCGGAATTTCTTCCTCTGTTTCCCAAATGATTGTATTCTTTTGTGCTATGTCAAAATGTAGCCGCACATCCTTTTTACATAATTGGATCACTGGCTTTCCTAAGCCCATCGCATATCCTTCTTCAAAGTACGCTCCATTATTTTGATGCGACAAATCTACCACAACAAATTTACTATCTCTTATGTATTTTAATAACTCTGGAGTTATAAAATCATTATGTTCTACTTCATCAATAAAAATTGCTACATAGCCAGCTGACATTATACCTTGGCGTATCATTTCTCTGAGTTTTTTTGTATCATCTCCAAATTTCATGGCAACTAAAACATTTTTACCATTTGCAGTATTCTTCTGAATAGCATCTACTCTGGCATAACCTTCTGGTGATAATGTGATAGGTCGATCATTTTCTCCACCATTCCATGACTGTGGTGATAAGATGTAATTCCTATCAACTAAAAACTTTATCATATAATTCATCTGTGCCTGTATTGCATCATCAGTTCTCTTTTTATGATTACCATCTTTATAATCGTATCTATCAACAAAAAGGCAACTGATCATTTCCTCTTTTGGTAGTTTAACATATTCACCCATGTGCCTAATACGAGAATTCAAGTGAAGTAAAATATTATCCACTTTTTCAGCAAAGGTTTTTGGATACCAGTTTTCTACGTTTTCATTTTCCAATCTGACTGGATGCCCGTGTGTAACATCTCCATGTTCAAAATTTTTCTTGTACTCATCACAGCGCTCTTTACTCATGGTAGTAAAATATCTGTATTCTTTCATGCTTTCCTTAAATCCATTGTACAGTAGGTATGAACTCAAGTGATTCAAATTGAACTCTGTTAATTCTGCAAATTGCACATAATACTCATATCTGCCACAAATCGGACATGAATAAAAATATTTGACCGGGTCCATGGAATGTTGCATATATGCTTTAGCTCCACACACAAAACATGTTCCGTTGCTTTCCATTTGCTCTCCTCCCAACGTCTTCACTTTTGCGAAAAAGTATCCTTTCGCCAAAATGTGTATTTCTTATTCCCAAAAGCCTATCCCCTGGGGTAAAACTCCAGTTATATCATCACTCTATGGAAACAGAAACACACATCTATTTTATTCCCAAAATGGCGAAATCCTTTGATTTATTGGGCTTTTCTCGACAGAAGGCAGACCATCTCCACATGCGGTGAAAGTTACTTCTTATACTAAATAGCGAAACCGTCACCTTTTGCGAAAAGGTTTATACCCCACTTAGGGGGATAGTGTTTACCCCTCTATATCCTGATCCTTCTTCATACAAGAAGTATACATCCACAATTTATCATCGTGTATCATTATCTGCTTCGCAGTATCGATGTCCATTCCCATATGACTAAACAAAATCATTATAATCAAACATTTTAACACATCTATACTATTACACATTTGTCCAAATGTCAGCACTCCATCACGATCAGGCTTATAATGTGAATAGTAATTTCTTGTTTTTACGATTGCACTAAAATATTTGTCTGCATTCGATTCTTTATATACATACTCGGTGTTTCCAGCCACTATAGAACCGTGTTCTTCGTCTAATTTCTTCAATCGTGTTTCAAGGGTAATTCGGCTCAAAAATCCTCCTTGTATCCATTGAGCAACTGTCTTTGGCTTATAAGATGAACCAGCTTTTTTGAACGGCTCACTTAACACCTTCTTTACATTTTCATCTTTTAGCTGCTCTAAAATTTCTATACCCAATTGTTCCGCTTTTTTCTCATCACCTGATATTCTTAGATGATAACCTTCTAAAATTTTTACATACTGTACAAACAAATCCTCTGCAAATATTTCTCTTTTTCTATTACTATTAAAGAACATCTGTCTCGGCAAAAAGAAATAATCATCATTAGAAAATGTATACCAATTTTCAAAATAATTTGCTAATTCATCTTTCACCTGAGAATATTCCGTTCTGAATCTATCTATCCCGTTAAGGTGCCTTAGGTTATGCGAAAAATCTTCATTAAACCATATCCATGTTTTTAAGTCTTTACCCTCAATATTTAATCGAATATCTTTCGCATAAGAAACATACCCTATAAGCATACCAAAGAAACGCATTAAAATTTGTATATCTGCATACACTCTTTCATCAGTTACCATTTCCTCATATGACACATGAACTCTTGGATAGTTTTTTACCACATATTCTACCCTATCATTTATTTCCGGTGGCATAAACGGTGATGCAGGCCCAAATGATATTTCAATATGTGGATTTTCATTTTTTATAATAATAGGTTCTATTTTCTCTTCAATTGCAAATAACTCGTTCGCCTCTGTAAAACCTATTGACACACTATTTATTTTTAACCAATCAACAAGTTCTGGAATTTCAAATGAGAATGCACTAATATTGTTTATTTCAAACCCCTCTTGAAATCCTGCATTTGTCATAGCGACCTTCACTACTCTATATCCAATACTCATATTTAATGACCTATGTTTTGTTTCTCCAGGTCCTTTAGCATACACTTTTATTGGATGTTCTCCATTTGAACCTATAAAAGTACAAGCCCAAGGAATAGATTTACCTCTTACAAAAAATTCAATATAATCATTGTCTATAACTAATTCCCCAATATTATACTCTTCTTCTCCTTCAACCTTCCAACTACCTTGATGTCTCTCCAAATTATGCAATCCTCCCTTTCGTTCAAGCTATCTATTTTATTTTACCATATCACCTGTTTTTTTACCATCTGCAAAAGAGCAAGAAAAAAAGCCGATCAGGAATCGCAACTCCCAATCGGCATCTTTTCTTACTCCTCTTCATTTTTACATTCAATCTCCGTTCCGTCCAGAAACACCACCAACAATGTTCCATCCTCAAAAACCTTGATGTGGTCCAGTGTTTTCAGCATGAAGTCCGTATCCATCTCTGTCAGAGGTTCTGCTCCATCGGTGTATTCTATGAACTTCTCTGCCCGATAACCTTCTAATAGGTTCTCGCTCTGCAGCTGTTCTGTCCACTACTCCATGAAATCCTCTCGGTTCTCCACCAATGCGTTCCAAGCCATCAGATAAGCCTTTATCAGCGTTTCTTCCTCCACATGGCGGTTGACACATCCCATGACTCCTTTGACCTTGTACCGTTCACTGCATTGCCATACCTTACGGTCAACACCCGTGCTGCTCCGCCAGCCTTTCCGTGCCAAAACCTTATTGCAGTCTCCGCAAATTATCTTGGATGCAAATGGATTGCTTTCCGGCCGGTGGGAATAGGAGTTTGTCCCATGCTCCTCCAGATACTTTTTCCTGCGTTTTATTTCAAGCTGTACACATTCCCATATCCGCTTTGAAATGATGGCATCATGGTCATCCTCCACATAAAACATCTGTATTTCCCCCTTGTTCTGTGTACGTTTCTTGGTAAGGAAATCCACCGTATAACTTTTCTGCAGCAAGGCATCACCCTTGTATTTTTCATTTTCCAACATACTCATTAAGGTTGTGGACTGCCACTTCGTACCGCCATCCCAGTTTTTCACACCTTCCCGTTCAAAAATCCTCTTGATGTGATCGGTTGTTTTTCCGTCCAGGAATTCCTGATACAACCGAATTACAATCGGCTCCTGTGTCCTGTTGATTACCAGCTTCCCCGTTTCATCCGTATCGTATCCAAGAAAACGCTTTGTACTCATTTTGTGTTTTCCTGTTTCAAACCTTCTGCGGATTCCCCATGTGCAGTTCTCTGAAATGGACCGGCTCTCATCCTGTGCCAGTGAGGAAAGAATGGTCAGCAGCACTTCGCCCTTTGCATCGAGGGTATTGATATTTTCCTTTTCAAAAATAATCCCTATCCCCAAATCTTTCAACTCTCGCACATAGTTCAAACAATCCAGCGTATTTCTTGCAAATCGGGAAATGGACTTGGTAATAATCATATCTATTTTCCCCGCCCTGCAATCCGCAATCATACGGTTGAATTCATCTCTCTTTTTGGTATTGGTTCCCGAAATTCCTTCATCCGCATAAGTCCCTGCATATTCATAGAGAGGATTCTCGCTGATATAATTTGTGTAATAATTGACCTGATTCTCATAGCTTAATAACTGTTCTTCTTGGTCGGTTGACACTCGGCAGTACGCTGCCATCTTCAATTTCTGCACTGACTGTGCTGTTCCTGATTCCGCAGTCGAAATCTGCTTTGCTGGTATAACAGTAATGCTTCTTGCCATTTTTAACCACCTCCTCAATCACTGTCTGTTCCGTAATGTTCAAGCCTTGCAATTCGGCATCATCAATTCTTATCCCTTTGCATGCCTTGACTCCCTTTTCAATGTAGGTGCTGCAAAGCCATTGGATTTTCTTCTTGTAAACCTGTCTGCGCCGGAGTGTTTTTCCGCAGTAAGGGCAAATCAGCATTCCGCTTAAGGGATAGCGGTTTTGGAACTTCATTGTGTTGTCCTGTCCAATATTCCTGTCACGCTTTCTCTGCTCTCTGACCTTCTGTACCTGTTCCCACACCTCTGGCGATACAATTGGTTCGTGATTTTCCGAAATGTAATAACTCTGCACTTCCCCGTTGTTTTTCCTTGTATGGTTTCTTTTGTTTTCAGGGGTGTAATACTTCTGCAGATGAAAATCCCCTTTGTACTTTTCATTACAAAGCATCCCATTGATAGTCCCGCTTTCCCATGTGGTTCCCGTCACCGTTTTCACACCCAGGTAATCAAGCAGCTCCCCAATCCTTGACGAGCCGACATTCAGCAGATAAAGGTCAAAAGTCAGACTGACAATTTCCGCTTCCTTTCTGTTCACAATCAAATCTCCATATTCGTTTTTGTCATAACCGAGGAAGCGGGATGTGGTAATCATCACTTCTCCCCTCTCAAACTTCTTCCGAATGGACCATTTATTGTTTTCACTCATGCTTCTGCTTTCTTCCTGTGCAAAAGAAGCGAGGACGGCAAGCATCATCTCACCGTCCCCTGATAGAGTGTTAATGTTCTGTTCTTCAAAAAAAATACCGACACCTAGTTCCTTCAGTTCCCTTGCGAACTTTAGAACGGTGACGGTATTTCTAGCAAACCTCGATATGGATTTTGTAATAATTAAGTCAATCTCTCCTGCCCTTGCCTTTTCCATCATTCTCTGGAACTGTGGGCGGTTCTCACAATAACCGGATATGCCCTGATCAGCAAATACTCCGATAAATTCATATTCCGGATTTCCGGTAATCAGTCTCTTATAGGTTTCCATCTGGTTTTCAAGAGAGTCTTCCTGTCTTCTGCTGTCTGTGGAAACTCTGGCATAAGCACAAACCCTTTTCTTTTGTAAGACCGAAGCTGGTCGTTTGTTAATCACTTTTACTCGCACGTTACATTACTTCCTTCAAAAAACCTTTTCTTAAACTCCTGAATTCTTTGGAAAATGGCCTGTGCATCCTCTACCTTGTCAATGCACACCACTTCCACATTTCTCTTACTGCAAATCAGCATGAACTCCATAAACTGTCCCCAGTTACGGGCAATCGTGGCAGCCCTCATAGTAACCACCACATCAATCTTCTTTGCTGCGATTTCTGCTTTCAGACGATTAAATTCTTTTCTGTTCGGGTCTGCTCCTGAGGCTTCCTCAAAGAATATCTGCAAATCCCATTTCTGTTTTCCATATTCTTCTTCCAACCGCCTCATTACATCGTCCAGATATTTTTCATAATCTCTGTCACGATGGTTGACTCTGCAGTAAAAAGCCACCCTATTTATCGTTCCTGCAATCACCATATAAATAAGTACTCCTTTCGTTTTTGGTAGTATATAAATCACTCTAAACCCCTGTAAAGTCAAGCAATTCTACGGTTTCCACCCACTCTTTTTTCACTCTGTCCAAACTTGTCAGGAGCCGAAAAAAGCGACCGGACAGAAACCTGTTGTCTCTGTCCGGCTTATCTTTAAACCCTCTCGGTATAATCCAGTGAAATCCATCCGTCACGATTTTTCTGATAAGATTTCAGAAGTCCCCAAAGGCTCGCACCTTTACCTTCTGCTTCTTGTGTCCTTTCCGTCCTTACCTCCAAGACCGATTCTGACAAGCCAGACTCTCATGTAATATTTTTCATTTTCTTCGATGGTAGCCTTTGGACTTACTCTCTTTGCTTCCTTTGCCGTCTTTGCCATGCAAGCTGCCAATTCAGCATAGGCTCTCGCTTCATCCTCGTTCAGCGGAAATCCGCAGAAGCATATTCTGTCATCCTCAAAGGCAATCCCCTCTATACTTTCTTCTTCAGCAATCTGTATCACTTTCTCAAGCGGTATGTTTTCTTCCGCATCCAGTCTCTCTACCAGCTTATCGGAAATTCTGAACACCTTTTTTCCGACTGCTTTTTCCAAAAGGTACTGTTTGCTGTGAATCATGTAAATGAGGTTTTTAATACCCTCTGCTGTGAATCCCTCTATCGGAATCTCAATGTTAAGTCTGTCTGTTTCGCCTTCAGCAAGACCTCTCGCTACTAATTCATTCTGCATGGTAAGTGCTGCCTCCTCGGATTCATGTTCCACGTTGCCATCACGATCCACTGTATACTCCCCGACCTTGTATCCAAAGGATGGTGATCCCTGATATTTTGCTTTTACATTAAGGATTTCCTCCATCGCTTTTACAACATCTTTTCTGTTTTCTGCTGTTGTTTTTACCTTCATTTGCTTTTCCTCCATTCAATTTGGTACTACATATATCACTCTGAATGGAGGAAATAGCAAGTTATTTATTCACTAATTTTCCCGTAATTCCGGCAGTGACATTGCCACCGCAAATGCCACAGTAGCGATCACCGCATTCCCTGCAGACCAGATTTTCCACCCCGACGCAGCCACGGACGGGTTGAAAAAACAAAAACTGTTATTGATGCTACAGGAATGTGATGAGCAAGAGGCAGCCGAGATTCTTCCAGCAATTGAATACCTCTTAGCACTCATACATAAAAGAAGTAATTCAAACGAGTAAAGGAACCAGCTAATCCGTTGTGATTCTGGTTCTTTTCTTTTGGTCGCCATCTTCAAATCTTACTTTTGTAATATTTCAATTATTACGCAAGTAAGATTTCAAGTCAATATGTTTTTTCTGAAATTGACAACCACATAAATAACGTCTATAATATATTTATTACAGCTGTAAGATTTAAGGAGGGATTTGAAATGAGCGATTTACCACAGATTTCTGAAGCTGAATTTGAAGTTATGAAAATCATATGGAAACATGCGCCGATCAGTACCAATGAAATAACAGATAAATTATTACAGACCACAAGCTGGAGTCCTAAGACGATACAGACTTTAATCAAACGTCTCGTAACAAAAGGCGTTCTGACTTATGAAAAACAGAGCCGAGTATTTGTTTACACCCCAGTTGTAAAAGAAAATGAATATATCGGCCAGGAAAGCAACTCTTTTCTGGAACGCTACTATGATGGAGATATCACTGCCATGCTGTCTGCATACATCGAAAATGACAGACTGTCTGAAACAGAAATAGACACACTCCGCTCCCTTCTTTCCAAGAGGTCAAAAAAAGGAGGCAATTAACGTGGCTAATTTTATGATACGCTTTTCCCTATGCAATGTGTTTATCAGCGGTATCATTGAAATCCTTTTGCTTGCCAAACGGATATTCAAAAACAACCTGTCCAGCCGGATGCAGTATAATCTGTGGTTCCTGCTCCTTGGGTTGCTGGCAGTTCCCTTTATACCGTTCCGTCTCATCGGATTTCCACAAATCTTCTCGTGGCTTGGTAGCTTAAGAAGCTCCCCTGCTTCCGGCACTGCAACCGCTATGGGAGAAGCTGTGGGAATTCATCCGGTCGGAAATACAGACTGGATGAATGATTTCGCACTTTCTGTAAATAGCGAAACACCATCCATTGCCGGATACATATTATTGGGGATATGGATTATAGGCATTTTTGCAATGATCATATTAGTAATCAAATCCTCACTCCGCCTACGCAATTTGGAGAAATCTGGACTTCCCCTTCAGAACCCGGAAGTACGCAGACTATATCATCGATGTTTGGAGGAAATGGGAATTCACAGAAATATCCCTGTTTACAGTACTGCATTTTTGAAATCCCCGATTATTGTGGGACTTTTGAAACCATGTATTTATCTGCCGATTCATCTGATCTCTGATTACAACGAATCCGATATGCGATATATGCTGTTGCACGAACTGCAGCACTATAAGCACAAAGATGCTGTTGCCAGTTATCTGATGAATCTTGCTGGGGTAGTATATTGGTTCAATCCTCTTGTCTGGTACGCACTGAAAGAAATGCGTAATGATAGAGAGGTTGCCTGTGACACTTCCGTTTTGAAAATGCTTGAAGAGGATGCTTACGAAGATTATGGCAATACACTGATTAACTTTGCAGAGAAGGTTTCACTTACTCCTTTTCCGTTTGCCGCCGGTCTTGGTGGAAACATGGAGCAGATGAAACGAAGAATTATCAACATTGCCTCTTATGAGAAACCGACATTTATGAAAAGAATAAAAGGTATGACTGCATTCATGTTGACTGCTGTTCTTCTCCTTGGATTCGCACCTTTTATTTCCACATACGCAGCAGACGGAAGCCACTACCAATGGGATTCCTCTTCTGAGAATGTTTCCTATGTAGACCTCTCCACATACTTCGGAGAATACGAAGGCAGCTTTGTGTTATACGATTTAGAAAATGATGCATGGAGCATACACGACATGGAGCATGCCACCTTACGAGTTGCTCCAAACTCCACCTACAAGATATATGATGCCCTGTTCGGATTGGAAGAAGAGATCATTACACCGGAAAATTCGTTCATTGCATGGAATGGCGAAACCTATCCATTTGAAGCATGGAATGCGGATCAAACTTTACAGTCTGCAATGAATTCCTCCGTGAATTGGTATTTTGAATCTGTGGACGAACAGCTTGGAGCCGCTAACATTTCCAACTATATTGAGGAAATTGGGTATGGAAACGAAAATATAAGTGGTGATTTCTCCACTTATTGGATGGAATCTTCCTTGAAGATTTCCCCAATAGAGCAGGTCGAACTTCTAACCAGGCTGCAGAATAACAGCCTTGGCTTCGCCCCTGAAAACATCAATGCAGTAAAAGATGCCATCTGTCTTTCTTCTTCCGATGCCGGAACATTCTACGGAAAGACCGGAACCGGCCGTGTGGATGGTCAGGATGTGAACGGATGGTTTATCGGTTATATCGAAACTGCAGATAATACATACTTTTTTGCTACCAACATTGGTGCAGACAGCGATGCTACCGGAGGCAACGCAACTGAAATAACCATGTCTATCTTGTCAGACATGAATATCTGGAAATAAAAATATCGGGTAAAGGTCATAGTCGTATAATCCTTTGCCCGTTTTTTTTATTTTCACTTTATGCATAAAAGCGTTTCAACTATCCAGTTCTATACGTCAAGAATTAGATTTATTATTGATGTATTCTACAATTTCTCCAATAAAAAAAGATATCAATGTCCCAATTGAAACATACAAACTATCTCTATCACCTAATGATTCAATGAAGATTGAAAATATAAACGTAAAGTTACTATACATATAATCATAAAAAACGTATTTCAGAGAACCTATCAAGAGCATCAACCCGAAAGAAATTAATGCATATATTAGACACAGCAAAAAGCTAATGTCAATGCTGCGTTTGACAATGATTTTTCCCATAAAAAAACCTAAAATAAAAACCCCAATATCAATATATGTATATATAATTAAAAAGCCCAAATAGGCTAAGGCAGCATTATATTTGGGAAATAAATAAAAACAAAGAAAATAAGCTAAAGCCACACATACAAAATATACTAAAAATGGAGAATACGTTCTAACAAACTTTCGCATAAAAACACCTCACTTCACATGTAGATAATCGAATTAAAATCAAAAGCTTATCTTAATTTATTTCATAATACTCTTCACTTCCAGTCGCTGACCATGATGTTTTACCGCTACTAACCACATCTTTTGTAGACACATTATAAGCAAATATATCAAGAATTTCTGCCTCTGAGATATGCCATGAACCATCTGCGTTTTTCTTACTTCTGTACCAAACATATAATTCGCATTTTTCATTCTCCGAAAGTCTGTCATATACAAGATATTCTATTATTTCCTCATTCTCATTTAAGATAACTCTAGAATTTCCATTCGCACCGTATGATATCATAAAATCACATCCTTCGTCTGCGAAGTATTGTTGATATATAGTACGATATCCATCATATATTTCATTTGTTTCCATTAATGTCACATAATCACAGATCGCAGGAATAGAAATATCATCCTCTTTCATATTTTCCATTAATTCATCCATTAAATCGTGTTGAATGACAAAACCATTATCCTGTGAACTGAATATTCTAATAGTCTTTCGTGGCATCATTCCCTGCGGTCCTGCCCCTGTAACATAGTTTATGATGACAATCACATCCTTTGCACCATCTCCATCTATATCCTGAAATCCAACCGCTTCAACACTATCAAACATTCCTACACTATCATTCTCTGTACTATTATTTTCATAACACTCCGGAAAATAATATATAATTTGATTGTCTTTTGCCAGCACAAATGAAACATCTTCCCAGAGCGTTTCATAAGTCGGCAGATAAGATACAAACTGTACTTCACCCCAATCATTCAATTCTACATCAAAGGATTGTTCAGTTATAACCCGGCTTTCATCTAATCTCTCTCCTGATGGATATTCTACTTCAATATCTGCTACATCTGTCAATTGCTGTATTTCTTTCGTACCATTGAAATATAAAATGACTTGTTCATCAAATTGTTCTTCACCTGATAGAATTATTTCTACATAATCCTCATGCCAGGTAACCTTCCAACAGCTGCTACTGATGCTTGCACCGTCATTGTGCAATTCAAAATCTGTTTGCGATATCTTATCTTCGCCTTCTTTAAGGACTAACCGTCCACTTGCTGAACCAAAAGGCCATTCCAGTTCTCCAACAGCTTGAAGTATCACTTCATATTTTTTATCTGGTGAAACGGATGTATCGCAAGTTATCTTCTTGTAATTTACCGTATGCGAAATGCAACACAAAATACTACAAACAGTGCAATGAGCGAGCCCATAATACATAGCATAAATTTTTTCATTGATATAGCCCCCTTTTTAATGTCCTCGTATATCCAGTTCTTTCAATAGAGAATTTTCGCTTTCCCATGAATATACAATGTAATATCCGGCGTCATTTATTTCTTTCCCAAAATTCAGAGTTTCGTGGTCAATCACATCAATAGACTGTCCTTCCTGAATTTCCACAAGATACTCCCATTCATTGTTTCTGTGATCCGAATAGTAATCATCCAGTTCTTTCAAGGACAACTCGCTCTGAATTAGAATCGCACCAAAATATTGCATCCCGTTTCCGTTACCTGTCAGCTTCCCTGCCCGTGATATTGACTCTATCAGTTCCGTTTTCTCTGGCAGTGGTGTTTCACATAATTCCTTTTCCACTTTATAGGCAATGTTATTATTTATGAATGAAATGGATATTACTCCGCCTATCAATACAACTGCTACCAATATTCCAACTAATTTTAATTTTTTCATGTGTCCTCCTTTCTTACATCCCGTTCCTTTCTAACACATCTTCTATTGCGTCAATTGCTTTTTTTGCAAAATTTATCTTTGTATCACAAATCAATTCATCATTATCGGATATTTTTATCTCTGCAATAATACGGTCATTGCCTTCTACATATTCCGTATTGCCGCCTATAGTCATCCAAATGATTTCTACATCTTCCTGTGCTATTTCCCCCTCTATTTCTACTGTAAATTACACCCCATCGAAAAACGCTGCTTCTGATTGTGCATTTATAACTAACTTATTTTCCTGCTTATATATTTCAATAGAATTATATCCCTCCTCCGAACTAATAAATAATTCATCTCTGTTTACAGGAATAACAAATATTTTTTCTGGTTCATCTGTATTCTTTTCAAACAAATAAACTACAACTACTACAAGCATAACAACTGCTACCAAAATTCAAACTCTTCTCAATTTTTTCATTCCATCCTCCTTTCTCTTACATCCGTAAGATTACCATAGAATACCACTATTATCAAATCATTCTTCTGTTGCTATTCACGGATTCGGTATTGGTAATCTGGTATGTCCATTATTCCATCATTCAGGATTTCATTCCCCAAATACTGAAAACTACCATCCTCTGCAAATCTTACCGTAAGTTCGTGGGTTATGACTGCATCATCGCAAATGACCATATCGCAAACTGCCTCAACTGTTAATGTGACTGTTCCATCTTCATTTTCTTTGATATCGACAACCTCTGGCAGAGAAGTTCCAAAGAAAGTAGGTGCGTAATTAAAACATCCAAGTCTCGCCCAAAGATAGGTCTGATTTTCCTCATCAAACGCTGCGTACTCCCGTATCTGCTCTGCTGTTATCGGAAGATACTCCATAATCAGACTTTCGAACTCTTCTTTAGGAATGCCATTGGGATAATCTTCAGAATTGAACTTTTCTCCATATTTCATTCCATACAGATATTCAAACATTCCGTTATAATCCAACTCACTCATATTTTCTGCATTCCAATTAGAACACAAAAGATTCTGTCCCTGATAACCAAGTCCCTGAACACAACGTTCAGATATTTCACGTTGTTCTTCTGTCATTGGCTTTACTCTGATTAGGCAACTTCCATCCACGATTTCACTGACCTCTGGCGGCTCCGGCACACACAACTCATAGCAGAACCATCCTTTTTCCGTGTATTTCCATTCCTTGAGTCTCGTATATGAAATGTACGAAATTCCCGGCTCGTTGTCAGCATTCCAGATTCCTCTTGTACTTACAACATACATATCCGTTCCATCAAAAATGAATTTCATTCTGCCCAGTCCACCATCGTTGTGGATTTCATAAATTACTACAGAACCGCTTTGCCCTTCCATACATTCTTTAAGAAAACTATCGACACTTTCATAATTCCCCATGTTAGAATACGTTACCATCGCAGCAATTGGATATCCTGCGTCCTTTACCTTCTTCTGCATTTCAAGAACCGTTTGTTCATCCAAAACAATATTGGATGCTCTCCCTTTATCTGCAGTTTCATAAATATCAAGATAAAGTTCCATCAGCTTTTTACACTCACTCTCAGCTTCTTCCCTTTCCTGTTCATCTACCTGAAGGTCATAGCCCTTTTCCCATTGTTCTGCAGCCTCTTCCTCGGCACTTTTTGTTTCCTCCGTGGAAGATACTTCTTCCGTATCTTCCACAAAAGATTCACCCACAACGCTATCTTCTTTTCCACAGGCACACAGGTCGCATCCAATCAGAAATGCCATAATCAGCAGAATGCTTTTTTTCTTTAATGCCATAATATCATCCTTTCTTTCTTGCTATCGGCGGCAGTTCCAACTCAATTTGTTCTATAGAATTGGAAAGGTATCTGAAAGTTCCGTCTTCAAATGGCAGAACCACAACCGTATTCCGAAAAGCGAGATCAGAATTATAATCCGACCATACTCCATCTACGATAAGTGTAATCGTTCCATCCGCATTTTTTGTATAGTCAACCACCTCTCCAAAAGGTGGGTATGGGCTGGCATAAATCATCTCATATTCATAGCTGTTGCTGCCCTCAGCATACCCGCAATGCTCTCTCAACTGTTCTACCGATACCGGAAAATAAGTAGTCATTATCCTTTCATATTCCTCTGCCGGAATCTTCCAATCTTCAGTTTTCAGATTTTCGCCCGTAGAAATCCGATAAATATCTTCATACATACAAGGCATCAGAATGTCCTCTACACTGTTGCTGTCCCAATTTGTGACAAGCACATTGTAATTCACATAGCTTAGTCCTGATATGTATTTCTCCGTCAATTCCCAACAGTCTTCCGGAAGCGGTTCTATTCTCCAATACTGTCTCAAACTTGCATGTGCAATCACATATTCATATGCGTAGATAAAATATCCTTTTTCGGTCAGTTTAATCTCAGCCACATTACTTACCGAAGTTCCCTGTATCTCTGGTATACCGCCTTCCTTCCACCGAATTCCTATGTAATAGGTCTGCAACTCACCTTTCCGACAAATGAAGGTAACTGCTCCAATCAGTCCATCTCTATATACTTCAAATACCGTAACCATCGAGTCCCGTCCATCCAAGTAATCTGCATAAAATGTTTCGATTACTTCATGGTTTTGCATGGCAGTATCTTCTTCAACACTTACCAAACCGCTTCTGCCCAATTGTTCCACCACGGCTTTCCTCTGCTCGTGGGTAAATTCATTAATACCGGAAGAGTAGCTTGGTGCATCTGCAATTACAATATCCTTATAGATTTCTCTGACCGATTCTGCTGCTGACAAAACCGTACTCTGCAGCTGCTCCTTCTCCTTTTCTGAAAGGAGATCATCACTGGCTTGCGGAATAAACCAATATGCTGACTCTGTGGAAATCTCCGCATTCTCGGCTTCTTCTGTTTCTGCTTCGCTATTTTCGATTTCTATAGGTGGCTCCCATACTTCTTCTGCCACCTTTTGCTTTTCTGCATGCAATTTTCCCCAACAGAACACCCTGGCTATCACGAAAATCAACAGCAGCAAAATCGGAAGTCCACATCTTCTAAGCAGCCATTTTACATCTTCCATTATTCGCCTCCGTACAATTCTTCCCATTCTTCCAACGTCAACCGTGGTGTATGCCATGTTTCCTCATAATTATCCTCGGAAGGTATAATTTGATTGGATACATATTGTACCCCTCCGTCCTCTAACGGGCGGACCACAACCTCATGAGCATATACCTTGGAATCACCTGCATAAGGGAATACTACATTAGCTGTAAGTGTAATTGTCCCATCGCTGTTTTCTGTAAAATCGACTACCTCTGAATATGGATATTCCGGGTACTCTACTTCTTCGAAGCCTCTCGGCTTATATTCATAAGTTGAATCCTCCGAATAATAGACGGTTTTGGATTGCAGCGTTTCACTATCAATATTGAAATATTTCATAATAACGCTTTCAAATTCCTCTTTTGGAATCCGATAAACTGCACTTACTGCCAGGTTGTCATCTGCAATATAGGGAACATACTGACCATTTACTTTTGGATAGAGAATGTCATACATATCATAGAAATTCAAAGCCCCGAAATCATCCTCGCTCCAATCCACAATAAACATGTTATTCTGTTCAAAGCCAATCGGGCGGAGATATTTCCGACTCAACTCCCGATATGTTTCATCCAATGGCTGTACCCGCAATGCGGTATGCTCCTCTGCCCCACTCAATGTAAGAACATACAATTCTTCTGAAAACCAGACACCGGAAAACATCAGGTAACCTTCTTCTGTATAATTCCAATACTCCGCCTGATAGCTTCCAGTAACCTCTCTTTGTATATCTCCATTTTCGTACTTGTAATAGCTTCTGACCACATCTACATTTCCGTCTTTTGTGTGTAAATCGTATTTTACAAATCCGCCTAAATAACTGACTTCAAGAATTGTTATTTCTGCTTCTTCCTGTGCATCCACCTTTTCGCAGAATTCCACTACCTTCTCTGGGTCCGTCATGTTAATTTGATTTCTGCTGTCAACAGCCGGATATCCATTTTCTCCAAGGCAATTTACAATACTACGAATCGTTTCCAAATCAGCTATCTTGTTTTCTTCTGCTGCCTTCTTATAAAGATCTATACAGATGTTTATAATTTCTTCTGCGTTCTCCTTAGAATCTTCTGGAATAGCTTGAATATCAATTACTGTTTCCGAAACTGTATCTTCTTCCGGGGGTGCATCGCTACACCCTGAAACACTAAGCATCAGTACAAAACTAATTACTGCTAAACCACTCTTCCAGGACCAGGCCGTCTTTCTTAACAACATATCCACTTCCTCCTCTACCTTTCACATCTTCTACCATGCTGATAATCAATATAGGACGTTCTACCGTATCTTCTGCTGTAAAAATTGCAAACCATCCTAATTCCGTACCCGAAATATCATCCTTCGATGCCTTGATTTCTGCCGTACCTGTTTTTCCTGCTAAAAGAATGTCATCCCGATGGGCTGCATATCCAGTTCCATTAGAATCATTCACAACCTTCTTTGTTCCTTCCAATACACGGCTTGCTGTCTCATTAGAAAAGGCACCCGGAATCCAATACTCAGCTGTTGCTTCATTCTGATATACCAAATAAGGCTTTATGACATTTCCCTCGTTACAGAAAGCAGAATAGATACAAGCCATATGTAACGGATTCACTAAAACCTGCCCTTGACCGTAACCGCTATCAGCTAACTGTATTTCTGTTTCAATTCCCTCTGAATTAGAATACTGCGACTCTGCCATCTTAATCTCAAATGGCAATTCCTCATTAAAACCAAGTCCAGTCAAAGAACTCTCCATCTCTTCTGATCCAATCTTTAATGCTGCCTTTGCGAAATAAATATTGTCGGAATATATCAGGGCATTCTCTAAAATGACTGGTTCATATGCATGGAGTGTTGTTACATAATAGGACCCCCACGATGCATCCTTTTGCCAGCTTAAGCCTACGTTCCCGTAATCTTCCATTGGATCGATTGCTCCTGATTCCAAGCCGACTGCAGCGGTAATTGGCTTGAATGTAGACCCCGGACACCACACTTGCCGGAACCGATTATACATTGGCTTATTCTCATCCTCATTAAGCGCAGTCCACTGTTCACTGGACAATCCCATAATAAAATCGTTATTGTCATAGGACGGTGTGCTGACCAAGGCCAATACCTCTCCGGTATAAGGATTCATGGCCACTGAGCAGCTTTTATCTTCCTTAAACTGTTCGTACAAGGAAACCTGCAAATTGGCATCTATCGTAAGCTGAATATCCTGCCCATGCTGTACCAGAATACAAGCCAGTTCCTCCTTCTCTTTGCCTTCCGAATTTACAATGTAAATCCTGCAACCGTTCTGGCCTTTCAGTTCACTCTCAAACAAGCACTCCATTCCGCTTCTGCCGATTACACTATTGGCTGTATAGCCTTCTCCTGCATGTTCCTCTAAATCTTCCGCAGTAACGCTTTGAACATACCCGACCAAATGTGCAGCCGCTTCTCCTAATGGGTATTCACGCACTTCAACATCAGATATCATCACTCCGGGAATTTCCAGTAGCTTTTCATGTCTTTCCTTTTCTTTCAGCACCTCTTCGTCCGGTTCAATCTTCATCAACTCGATTTCTTCAACCCTCGGAATGGTTTTTATCGGCACAAAGGAGTCATCCTTTACCCACTGTGCCGACAGCATCTTTTCTATCGCTTCCGGAGTTGTTTCCAACAGTTCTGCAATCTGTGCAATTGCTTCCTCTCTGTTTTCCACCTTGCCCGGAACGATTCCAACCGAAGAAACTATACCTTTTCCTGCAAGGACACGTCCGTTCCTATCCAGAATTTCTCCTCTTACTGCCTGTGTAGTGGTAACTCTTACTTTATCTGTAGAAGTCAGATTCGGAAAAATCATGGAATCATCCCAAACCAACTTATATCCATCTTCGCCCTTTAGGAAGAGTGCTTCATTCTCAAAGCTGATAGTTCCTGCAACTATATCAAAAGAAGTCTGGTAGGTTACCGCCATTTGCTCCTCATCATATGCAATAATCTGAACAGCCATATTCTGGACTTCTATACCTTCATAAATAGCTGAATTTCGAGTTACAAAATCCTCCTGACTGACATTCCCCGATGCCTCAATATGTAGCATCGCATACATTTCTTCATACTCCTGTTTTGGAATATGATCCATGTACTCCACCAGAAGTTCTTCCGGTGTCCTCCAGGCATTTTCCTTTGTTGCCAACATTCCTGCCACGCATACTGCAGAAATTACCGCAGCTATTCCTATAACAGCAATCGCAATCCATAGGAGCCTGCTTCTTGTTTTCTTTCGCTTGTTTCTGCTTTTTTCTTTCTTCATATTGACCTCCATTCATTTTGCTTTGCAGATATGATCATATTCTATTTTCAATGTACGCTATATCTTCAAAATATTACATTTGTAAGATTTTGAAATAAAAAATTTCTATTTGCTGGGTATATCGTACTATGCATTCCTCCTTTTTTATTACATGTGTAAGATTTCGCAGCAAAAAAATTTCGTCCGCAATCCTGCTGGACTTGTGTAAATATTACATCAGTAAGATTTATAAGTCAAGTTATCTTTATACAAAAAGGCTCCTGCCAGGAGGTATCATACATTTTCGCAAAAGTGATACCTGTTAGCAAAAGCCTATTATTCAGCAGAGTCTCAAAACACCCCTCTGTTTCAATATTCAAATGTTTCATTCAAAAGACCAGAAAACACACGTCCATTATCTTTCTTTATTATCCCACAAACCGCAGAAAATCAAGGTTTCTTTGAAAGCAGACAAACGGTTTCAATATTTCCGGACCATGGGAACATGTCCACGCAGCACATCCTCTCCACCTGATATCCTCTGGCGGTTAAAACCTCTAAGTCTCTTGCAAGACTGGTTGGCTTACAGGAAATATAAATCATGCGGTCTACGCCATAGCGGATAATCTTCTCCAATGCCTTTGGATGGATGCCATCGCGCGGAGGATCCAATACGATAAAATCCGGTTTTTCGGTAATATCGTCCAATACTTTTAAGACATCGCCGGCTAAAAATTCGCAGTTTTCAAGACCATTTAATGCCGCATTTTCCTTTGCGGCTTCCACTGCCTCTTCTACTATTTCCACACCCACTACCCTTTTTGCGGCTGGTGCCAGCATCTGTGCAATGGTTCCGGTTCCGCTGTATAAATCGAATACCACCTTGTCTGCCTTCTCGGTCAGCGTATCACCGATATAGTCCCTTGCAGTCTGGTAAAGCACCTCTGCTCCAAGAGAGTTGGTCTGGAAGAAAGAAAATGGTGTGATTCTAAAACGAAGTCCTAAGAGTTCTTCGTAGAAATAATCTTTTCCATATAAAATCTCTGTTCCTTCATCCTTTACTACATCTGCTACACTGTCATTTTTCGTATGAAGAATTCCTGCAATGCTGCCGTCTAAATCAAGTTTACATAACGCGTCTTTCATTCCGGTCAGCAAATCTTTTTCTGAAGATACTGCTTCTGTCAGGCCATCCAGAATATGCTCTGCGCCTGCCGTTACAAGGTCAATCAGGATCTCTTTGGTCTTTACCGCTTTACGCACCAGTAAATGACGCAGATATCCGGTATGCCGCATCCTATGATAATAGGAAATCTTTTTTTCTGCAAAATACTGCTGCACACAGCTTAATATCTTCCGATAATCTTCATCTACAATTTTACAGTCCGTTACCGAAACAATATCATAAAAGCTGCCACGCTTATGCATGCCAAGAGCAAGGGGACCATCCTTATATTCATCCCCAAAAGTAAATTCCATCTTATTACGGAATCCGAATTCATTCGGACTTGCTTTTACGCCCTCAAAGCTGTAGGTTTCCGGGTCTACTACCGCATCCATCAGTTTCTTCACCTGCTGTCCTTTTAATACAAGCTGATCTTCATAGGATAAATTCTGATAAGTACAGCCTCCACAGATTCCAAAATGCGGGCATGGTGCTTCCGGCAGCTCATTTGGTGCTTTCTTCAAAACTTCCAGTAAGCGGCCTTCGCCTTTTCCCTTTCTTACCTTATTTACAGAAAAGGAAATCTCCTGTCCCGGTAATACGTTTTTTACGATTACCTGCTTTCCTTCTTCTACTTTTACAACTCCCTTATTCGGGAAATCCACATATGCAACAGTTCCCTGTAATACCTGACCTTTTTTCATACTTACCTCACACAAACAATTCTTTTCCAAAAACACATGTCATCCGCAGCGTTTCCGGCACACTCAGTAAAAGGGCTGCATGATATCACACAGCCCTTTACATCTTCACCTGTTAAATTATGCAAATGATAATGATTATTTCTCTTCCTCGTCATCCTCGTCAAAGAAATCATCTTCAAAATCATCATCGAAATCGTCTTCAAAATCCTCCAGATAATCTGGTGCAAAGAAACGATATAATCCATAAGCAGCTGCAGCAACTACTACAACAATACCAATGATTGCAAAAATTAAACCAGCTTTTGATTTTTTCTTCTCTTCCATTATTTCCTCTTTCTCCTTTTTATGCAATAATTCTGTTACTTTGTTCACATTTGCGGTTAATAAATTCTTTAATTCTTCCATTTTTTCCATTTCTGACCACTCCTTTTTATGCCAACAACAGTTTTTCATTTTCCTGCCACCTAGAACTCTTTTTATTAATTCATTATAGCATATGTTTCCCCAATCTACTAGAAAAAATTACAAATTCATAAAATTTTTATAACTTTTTCAATTTGGCAAAGGATGCAAACATCTTCTTCACACCTACACCGGAAAAATCAACGGTAACCTCATAATCCCTGCCGCCGTCAATAATCTGCTTTACGACTCCGGTGCCGAATTTCAGATGGGAAACGGTATCACCCACAGCATAATCCAACGGCTTTTTCATTGCGGAATTGCCAAAGTTCCTTGCCTCCGGTACGCCAGTTCTGCGCAGTGCCATCGGCTTTGCCGAAAATGCATTTTTCGCCATCATACTTGGTTTCGGAATATCCGGCATTTTTTCCTTCTGGATGGTTCCCGCTAAAAGTTCCCGCGGAATCTCTTTTACGAAGCGGGACACCTTATTATACTGTGTTTCTCCTCGTATCATACGCATTCTTGCGCAGGATATGGACAACCGCTCCTTGGCTCTTGTGATTCCCACATAGGCAAGACGACGTTCTTCTTCGATTTCCGCTGTTGGATTTTCCGCACAGATTGCACCGAATCCCGGAAACAGTCCGTCTTCCATTCCTGCCAGATAAACCTGTGGGAATTCAAGACCTTTTGCACTATGTAACGTCATCAGCACGACATAGTCCTGTGTCTCATCCACACTGTCAATATCTGCAACCAGTGCTACTTCCTCTAAGAATCCGCTTAAGGTCGGCTCTTCTTCGCTTTCCTCATAAGTAACCGCTTTGGAAATCAACTCATCGATATTTTCCATTCGCTGCTGTGCTTCCTCTGTATTTTCTGCTTCCAGCTCACGGACATAACCGGTTTCTTCAATGATTTCCTGCAAAAGCTCTGATACACTGATATACGGCAACTTGCTCCGCATACTCTGAATCAGCATTACAAACGGTCTGATTTTTGCAGATGCCCGTCCGATTGTGCCAATCTCTTCTGCCATTTTTAAGGCATTATAAAAGGTAAGACCGTTTTCATCGGCATAATCCTGCACCCTGCTTAATGTCGTTGCTCCAATTCCACGTTTTGGCACATTGATAATACGGCGTACCGCCAGATCATCCATGGCATTGTCAATGGTCTTAAGGTAAGCCAGTAAATCCTTGATTTCTCTTCTGGAATAGAAGTTTACGCCACCCACAATCTTATATGGTATGCTGGCTGTGATAAAACGTTCCTCGAAAAGCCGGGACTGGGCGTTGGTACGGTATAACACAGCACAATCTCCGTAATGATACATGCCTTCCCGTACTTTGCTCCGGATATCTTTTGCTACATAATCTGCTTCATCAAATCCGGTTTCAAACTGATGAAATGCAATTTTTTCGCCTTCCTCATTCTCCGTCCAGAGACGTTTTGCCTTTCGTCCCACATTATTTGCAATGACCCCATTGGCTGCATTTAAAATATTCTGGGTGGAACGGTAATTCTGCTCCAGCTTGATGGTGACTGCATTTGGAAATTCTTTTTCAAAATTCAATATATTATAAATGTTTGCTCCACGGAATTTGTAAATGGACTGGTCATCATCACCTACCACGCAGAGATTCTTATATTTGCCTGCCAGCAGTTTAATCAGCTGGAACTGTGCCGTATTGGTATCCTGATACTCGTCCACCATAATATAACGGAACCGCTCCTGATAATAATCCAGCACTTCCATATCTGACTGGAAAAGCTCTACGGTCTTTACAATCAAATCATCAAAATCCAGTGCATTATTTTTCCGCAACACCTGCTGATATTCCCGGTAAACAGCTGCTTCCTTCATTTTCCGGAAATCTCCCTGCGCCCGTAGGGCATATGCTTCCGGACTGATCAGCTCGTCCTTTGCAGAAGAAATGGCCGCAAGCAAACTTTTTTCCTTATACATCTTCGTATCAATTTCCAGACGCTTGCAGATATCCTTCATAATGGTCTTCTGGTCTTCTGTATCATATATGGTAAAGTTGGTTCCAAATCCGATATGGTCAATAAAACGGCGCAGAATTCTCACACAGGTAGAATGAAAGGTAGATACCCAGATATTTTCCGAGCCATAGCCCACCATGTCATCAATACGCTCCCGCATTTCGCCTGCAGCCTTATTGGTAAATGTAATCGCAAGGATATGATAGGGATTGACTCCCAGTTCCTCTATCAGATATACCGCCCGGTGGGTCAGCACACGGGTCTTTCCGCTGCCTGCGCCCGCCAGCAGCAGCACAGGTCCTTCTGTTGTAAATACACCTTTTTTCTGTTCTTCATTTAATGAATCGTATATACTCATAATGCTCCTTTACTCTCCTCAATACCACTCCGCTCAGTATACCATACTTCCTTAAGGGATGGGAACATATTTTCTGTATTTCTTTTCAGATTTCTTTTTGTACTATCCGTCGAACGCATTCATGAGTTCTTTTCCCTTATGTTCATTCTATTGTAGTTGCATCACGCAATGTCATTTACACATCACAGCGTCATTGTATATGCTTTCTGTCATTTTTCTTCTTGTTATCTAGTTTTCAATACTATATAATAGGTATGAGGTGAATTCAAATGACAATTGATGCAAAAGATTTATTAAACAGTATTTTATCCAGTCTGTCGCGGATTGACTATATCCGTCCGGAAAGTATTCCAAATATTGACCTTTACATGGATCAGATTACAACCTTCATGGATACCCAGCTTGCAGCTTCCAAGCGTCATCCCGATGACAAGATTCTGACCAAAACCATGATTAACAATTATGCGAAAAACAATCTGCTTCCACCGCCGGTCAAGAAGAAATACAGCAAAGAACATATTCTGATGCTGATTTTCATTTATTATTTCAAAAGCATATTAAGTATCAATGATATCGAAAGTATCTTAAATCCTCTGGCAAAACGTTTCTTCAATGCAGAAGGAGAATTCAATCTGACAACTGTCTATGAAGAGGTGTTCAGTCTGGAACGGGATGAAGTAAAAAATCTGATGAAAGATATTACCAAGAAATTTAACACCAGTTCTACCACCTTTGCAGATGCGCCGGAAGAAGACCAGAATTTTCTTCATACCTTTTCCTTTATCTGTATGTTAAGTTTTGATGTATTTGTAAAGCGTATGTTGATTGAAAAGCTGATTGACGAGACGAAAGAAATGGAAAAAGAAGCCGAAGATGAGCAGCGTGCTGCAGAAAAGAAAGCTTCCGAAGAGAAAAAAGCTTCTGAGAAAAAGACTTCCGGAAAAAAGTCGAACGAATAAAAAACCATATGCCAGGAAAAAAGAATGTGCCTTGGCACATCCTCGCAGAGCGTTTTTTACTTTACAGAAAAGCAATTTCCTGTAAATCGAAAAAGCACCAGTTTTCGAACCGGTGCTTTTCTTTATCATTTACATGATTTTGTACAAAAATTAAATATCGCTTTAATTTTATCTCTGCTCTTCGTTTTAATTTTCCTCTTTTTTTTCTTCTACCGGCTTCACATTCGTTCTGGCAAATACCATATCATATCCATCGCATCCATAATTCAAGGAACGGTTCACACGACTGATGGTTGCTGTTGATGCGCCAGTTTTCTCTGCAATATCAAGATAAGTTCTCTGCTCACGCAGCATCTTTGCCACTTCATATCTCTGTGAGAATGCCAGTAATTCATTTACCGTACAGACATCTTCAAAGAATTTATAACATTCCTCTTTATTTTCAAGGCTTAAGATTGCATCAAACAAATGATCCACTGCTTCCGTTCTTACATTCTTACTCATTCTGCCTCTCCTTTTCGTATTATACTTATTTCAATACAAAAATGTTAGCATATTAAAGTGTGAAAGTAAACCGTTTTTCGAAAAATTTTCTTTTCAATTTTCTATTCAAAATTTTTCTTTTCCTGAACCGTAAGATTTCTGTTTCTGGAAATTTTTAATCCAGAAGATTCTGCATACTCTTTAAGGTAATTACCAAGGTAGATGTATTATGAAGTAATGCAGATACGGTTGGCTGCAGGACTCCTGCCACGCCAAGCACAATCAGTCCTGTATTGAATCCAACAATTGTCCGGTAATTCTTATGAATCCGTTTCATCAATGCATTACTCAGCACCTTTAAGGTTACTATCTCATAAAGATTATCTGCACCGATAGTTACATCTGCAATTTCTCTTGCAATCTCTGCTCCATCACTGATGGCTATTCCAATATCTGCCGCAGATAATGCCGGTGAATCGTTGATACCATCTCCAATCATAATGACCTTGTGTCCTTCTGCTTTGGCTTTCTCTACAAAACTTGCCTTATCTTCCGGAAGTACCTCGGAGTAATACTCGTCTACGCCCACTCTTGCTGCAATGGCGGATGCTGTACGTTCACTATCCCCTGTCATCATAACAACTTTCTTAATTCCGGCTGTCTTTAAGGAATTTACAACGGCTGCTGCTTCATCACGAAGCGGATCTTCAATGCAGATAACGGCTGCAAGGCGGTTCTCAATTGCCATATAAAGGTGTGAATATTCTGATGGAAGGCTGTTAAACTGTTCTTCATAGCCTTCCGGAACCACACATTTTTCATCTTCAAATACAAAGTGATAGCTTCCGATTACCACACTCTTTCCTTCTATGGTGGAAGAAATTCCGTGGGCTACAATATATTCCACCTTAGAATGTAGTTCTTCATGCACAAGATTCTTTTCCTGGGCTGCATCTACAACTGCTTTTGCCATAGAATGAGGGAAATGTTCCTCTAAGCAGGCAGCAATACGTAAAAGTTCTTCCGTGGGCTTATCCGTAAAAGAAACCACATCCACTACGGTAGGCTGTGCTTTGGTCAGAGTACCTGTTTTGTCAAAGACGATGGTATCTGCTTCTGCCATTGCCTCTAAGAATTTGCCACCTTTTACGGTAATATTGTGCACACTTGCTTCACGGATTGCAGACAATACAGATACCGGCATTGCAAGTTTTAATGCACAGGAAAAGTCCACCATAAGAACTGCTAATGCTTTTGTGGCATTTCTGGTAAAGAGCCAGGTAATGCCTGTTCCTAGTAATGTATATGGAACCAGGCGGTCTGCCAGATGCTCGGCTTTACTTTCCAGGGAAGATTTTAACTTCTCTGACTCTTCAATCATCGTGACAATTTTTTCAAATTTGCTGGAGCCATTTACTTCTTTGACACGAATGGTCAGTTCTCCTTCTTCCAATACGGTTCCGGCATAGACATAACTTTCTACACTCTTATGCACCGGAAGGGATTCGCCGGTTAAGGATGCCTGATTTACCATCGCATCCCCTTCCGTTACCACGCCATCAAACGGAATGACATTTCCCATATGAATACAGACTTCATCGCCTTCTTTAATCTCAGATGCCGATACCAGTATTTCCTGTCCATCCTGACACAGCCATACTTTACTGATATTTAAGGACATACTTCTTGCCAGATCATCGACGGATTTCTTGTGTGTCCACTCCTCTAAGATTTCTCCAATGCCCAGTAAGAACATAATGGAACCTGCTGTATTGATGTCATTGCGAAGCAGAGAGACTCCAATAGCTGTTCCATCCAGCACCGGAACCTCTATCCTGCCCTTCGCCAATGCAGACACTCCAGCCCACAAATATTTCACGGAACGGACCATGGTAATTCCTGCGCGGATTGGATATGGCAGGAACATCTTACTGCCCATACGGAGTACCACTTTATTTACCAGCTTGTCCCAGTAAGTCCGGTTCAGCTCCCTGCCGGAATTCTGTAAAAAAGTCTCTGGAACATCCACTTTCTGATAAGAGAAATGACGCAGTGTCTCTATCATCTCCTCACGATTTCCCACATAACAGACTACTGCATCCTGTAAACGTTCATTTACTTTCACTGAAGTGACACATTTGCAGTTACTCAGGTAATATTCCATCATATCTGCCTGGCGGAAACTCATCCCGCCCTGAATGATATGAATACGAAGTCTTCCTTTTATCTCATGTTTTATAACAAATCTCATATTACATACTTCCTTAGATAAAGAATCACCTACAGCATATTCTGCAGGTGATTCTCATAGTTTACGTGAACAGCGTGCAAAATCGCATGCCCAATGTTTATTCTGCTACAGTTTCTTCTGTTGCATCTTCTACAGATTCATCTGTATATTCTGCTGCTTTAGCAGCTCTGTCTTCATTAATCTGCTGTGCCTCAGCATAAATATCCTCTGCATTCTCCTGGATATTAGAAGCAGTCTTCATGACACATTCCTTTGCACGTAATGCTGCTGCTGTACAGTTTGTGTAGACTTTCTTTGCATCCTTGCTACCTAATATTTTAATTCCGGCTGTTCCAAACAATACACCGGCAGCAAAGATTCCGGTCTTCTTCCAGTTAAATTTTTTTACAAAATCAAACATATGTATTCCTCCTATTTCTGTTTGTTTTTTAGCTTACCGCCAATAAAACCCATTGTCCATACTCTTTTCTGTTATTGAGAATTCTTATCAACAACGGAATCCTATCTTGAAATTTTAATTACGGAAATAATCTCTTCCCAGTGGTCTAAAACATATTGTCCAATAATCGGGTCATACATTTTGCCGAGATTATTTTTGATTTCCTGATAACAGTAGTCAAAATCATGCGCTTTGCGATAACTCCGGTTTGAAGTCATGGCATCAATGGAATCGCAGATTGCAATGATTCTTGCCCCAACCGGAATTTCTTCTCCTTTGAGTCCAAGCGGATAGCCCTTTCCATCGAATCGTTCATGATGACAGAGCACGATATATTTCAGTTCTTTTAAATGTCTTGATTTACTCAAAATCTCAGCTCCAATAGAGGGATGTTTCTTCATTGTCTCCCATTCCTCATCATCAAGCTTTCCTTCTTTATTTAAAACAGCATCCGGAACACCGATTTTTCCAATATCATGGAGATGTGCCGCAATATGGATTTGCTGTATATTCTCCGTTTTTAAGCCAATTAACTGGCATACTTTCATAGCCATATCACTGACACGCTGGGAATGCCCCGCCGTATAAGGGTCCTTGGCATCCAGTGCACAGGTAATGCATTCTATAATTTCATGATAATCTATCTCATCGCAATATTCACAAGTTTTCAAATAATCCCTTCACTTTCTATCCTTCAATGGCAAATTTTGCAAATGATAATTCTGCTCCTTTGCCGATTCTGCTGCAGATATTTACCACTCTGGTCATAACACCTGCAAACTGGTTATCTTTGGTTACAATTTTAAGAAGCTGTGTCTCTGCCTCATATTCTGCTTCCTCTACATCTTCTAATTCTAATGTTTCACGAAGAATTTCTTTTACCTGATCCTCTGTTACTTTTTTAGACATCCGATAATATCTTCCCATAATGTGCTTCCTTTCTTAGTTGTTACTACTTTATGTTAGTTTTTTCTAATCCAGTTGTATTATAACACCTGCTATTGAAAATAGAACCTTTCGTATTGATATTTTTTCTCATTATTTCTTAATTTGATTTACCCCTGTATCCACGTTATAATAGTCCTATTACATAAATCTGATTTTTCAGCAGAATACTAATACAAAAGAAAGATAAAAGGAGGCTATTTTATGTGCACCGCAGCTACTTATCAAACAAAGAACTTCTACATGGGCAGAACCCTTGATTATGAATTTTCTTATGGTGATGAAGTCACCATCACCCCTCGCAACTATCCTTTTCATTTCCGTCATGCCGGGACTTTAAGCTCCCACTATGCCATGATTGGCATGGCTCATGTAGCACCAGACAATGGTGTTGACTATCCTCTTTATTATGATGCCTGCAATGAAAAAGGTGTCTGCATGGCAGGGCTTAACTTTGTGGGAAATGCCGCTTATGCTGATATTATTGATACAAAGGAAAATGTTGCACAATTTGAATTTATTCCATGGATTCTAAGCCAGTGTGCTTCTGTTTCAGAAGCCAAAGAAAAATTAGTGCAGATGAATCTCGTTGGAACTGTTTTTGCCAGCCATTTTCCGGCAGCACAGCTTCACTGGATGATTGCCGACAAAAGTGAAAACATCGTTGTGGAATCCATGGCAGACGGGCTTCATATCTATGACAATCCTGCCGGTGTGCTGACCAACAATCCACCTTTTCCAATGCAGATGTTTGCTTTAAATAATTATGCGGCTCTCTCATCCAGGCAGCCGGAAAATCATTTCTCCGACAAGCTCAACTTACAGGCTTACAGCCGCGGTATGGGGGCTTTGGGTCTGCCGGGCGATTTATCTTCCCAATCCCGTTTTATCCGGGTTGCCTTCACCAGACTACATTCCATTTCCGGCAGTTCAGAAATCGAAAGTGTCAGCCAGTTCTTTCATATCTTAGGTTCCGTCGACCAGCAGCGGGGCTGCTGTGAAGTTGCTGATAACAAATATGAAATTACAATCTATACTTCCTGCTGCAATGCGGATAAGGGGATTTATTACTATACGACCTATGATAATCATTCAATTAACGGAATCGATATGCATCATGAGAACCTGGACAGTGCAGAGTTGATCCGGTTTGCGGTTCTTGATGCGGATGGGATTCACTGGCAGAATTAGTGGATTGCGATGTGGAGATAACATTTAGAATCAAAGAATTTTGCAGCAGTCAAAGCACATCTGATTTTCTTTTATGTGAAATGTCAACCGTTCTTAGGGGTCTGTTTTTCTTGATGATAAACTGTCTTTTCGGTTGCTTTGACAGAATATTGGTACTGTCCGTCGAGGGCAGATGCCACCTAATGTCTGCAAGGGGCACTGGGAATTTCGATATACTTTTCATTTCATCTGGCAACCGACACAAATTCACATCCATGTTCAAATGTGCCTCGCTGGTACATCCCTGTACCAGCGTTGCCTGTTGCCAGACGAAATTCCAAGTGCCCCTAACAGCCCTTATCAGGCATCTGCACTTCGACGATCAGTACCAATATTTTGTCAAACATGGAAAAGACGGTTTTTATCGTAAAAAGAAAAACAGACCTCTTAGAACGGTGACGTTTCATCATATGAAAATCAATGTGCTTCGACTGCTGCAAAATTTTTTAATAAATTTTTCTCCCACATCGCAATCCCCTAATGGATGACATATAAAAGGAGCAGACCCGCATCAAAAGTCTGCTCCCTTTACGTCCAAAGTATTTTGTGTGTATTGTAATGTTCCTTACAAGAGTTAGTTTATGCTAACTCTTGTTTTCTGTCAATACCGCTGTTGATATTCTTTTCTCACCTGTGATAACTCCTTATAGATGTTCCGGTGATTTAAAATAATTCAAGAAACTCTTCGCCAGTTCCACATTGGTATTGACCACCAGTTCTTCCGGAAAATCTACCATCTGAATAACTTCCAATGGATATTGATGATTCCCAACTGCAGTATCCACATGCGCATCGGAATCCATGATAACCGGAACTTTATATTCCTTGCAAAGTTCTAACATTTTGCAGCTGTTTTCCTTCGTATTCTGCCGGAAGCCACCCGGTGTCAGGGAGCCATTGTTGACCTCTAACAATACATGATGTTCCTTTGCACCTTCCACCAATGCACGATAATCCACCGGATAATAAGAATCATCTGGATGTCCGATAATATTTACATAGGAATTTTTCATCACATTCAGATAAGTTTTCGTATTTTCTTCTATGGTTCCCGGATGAAAACACGGACCATGCATACTTGCAACGCACAAATCCATCTGCTTTAAGGTACGCTCCGGCAAATCCACATGCCCTTCCATATCCATGATATTAAGTTCTGCGCCAAACAGCATATACATTTCTCCATGCTTTCTTTCCAGCACGCGAAGATTATTAAAATATAACTCGCTACAGGTTCCCGGCATTTTCGGAGCATGCTCTGTAATACCAAAGAGACGGATTCCTTTCTGCTCTGCCGCCTTTATCATTGCTTCAATAGTACTGTAAGCATGTCCGCTTGCAATTGTATGAGTATGAAGGTCTACGTAGTCGTTCATGTTCTGTTCTCCTTTTATATCTCTTGTCTTAATACTGTTTTCTAAATTTTAGACAATCCTATCCTATCCATCATAGCACATTTTCATCTGTCTTTCATACTATAATACAAATGTCTTTTAAGGATGCTCTATGAAACGATTTTATAAAAAAGGTATTTCTCTTTTCTTAATTCTTCTTATGTCCTTCCCGCTTTGTGCCTGCAAATCAGATGATTCTAAAGCATTAACAACCGTAAAATTAAACGAAGTGGCACATTCCATCTTTTACGCACCGATGTATGTGGCCATCGAAAAAGGCTACTTTAAAGATGAGGGAATCGAGCTCTCATTGACCACCGGCTTTGGAGCGGATAAAACCATGGCTGCCGTTGTTTCCGGGGATGCAGATGTAGGGTTCATGGGAACGGAGGCAAGCATTTATGCCTACACGGAAGGTGCAAAAGACCATGTCATCAATTTTGCACAGCTTACCCAGCGTGCCGGTAACTTTGTGGTTGCAAGGGAAAACACCGATTCCTTTTCCTATGAAGATATGATTGGAAAAGATGTGCTGGGCGGAAGAGCCGGTGGCACACCGGAAATGGTATATGAATATGTACTCCGGGAAAATGGTGTTTCTCCTTCCGAAGTCAAAATCGACCAGAGTATTGACTTTGGTTCTACCGCAGCGGCTTTTTCCGGCGGGCAGGGGGATTATACCATTGAATTTGAACCATCCGCTACTGCTTTGGAGCAGTCCGGTGACGGCTATGTGGTAGCATCCATTGGCGTGGATTCCGGCTACCTTCCATATACTGCTTTTTGTGCCAAAGAAAGCTATCTTAAGGAAAATGCCGACCTTATCCAGCATTTCACCAATGCTTTACAGAAAGGCATGGATTATGTAGCAGGTCACAGTCCGGAAGAAATCGCAACTGTCATTGCACCACAGTTTAGTGAAACAGATCTTAAAACCCTTACACTTATTGTAAGCCGCTACTACGACCAGGAAACCTGGAACACAGATTTAATACTCCGGGAAGAAGGCTATGACTTAATGCTTACTATTTTAGAAGAGTCTGGTGTTCTCTCCGGTGCCGCTCCTTATGAAGATCTTGTAAATACAGATTTTGCCGAAAAAGCATCCACACTGTAGTTCAAAGTGTCAGAAATTAAATCATTATTAAACAAATACTGTGTCTTGGAACATTCTCGCGGAGCGTTTTTAACTTTACAGGAAAGCAATTTCCTGTAAAGTTAAAAAGCACAGAATATATAGTAAATAACATTACTATACATGCTGTGCTTTTTATCACTTAGATATCCTTTTTACATTCCACTCTGTTAGCGAATCATAGAAAATGCCCCAACACTGATTAACATCATAATTACACCAGCCAGCAATACGCCAAGCATCACTGCGATAACAGATGATTTAAAATCCATATCTAAGATGCTGGCTGCCAGAGTTCCTGTCCAGGCTCCGGTTCCCGGCACCGGGATTCCAACAAAGAGCAGTAATGCCAGGAATAATCCTCTTCCTGCCTTTGCCTGCAGCTTCTTACCACCCTTTTCACCTTTTTCCAGACACCAGCCGAAGAATTTTCCAATAACAGGCTTATCTGCACCCCAAATCAGTACTTTTCTTGCAAAAAAATAAATAAATGGTACCGGCAGCATATTTCCAATGATGCAAATAATATAAGATGGTATCAATGGAAGTCCAAAGCCCTGTGAAAATGGAATCGCTCCTCTCAGTTCAACCAGTGGTACCATGGAAACAAAAAATACAATCAGATAATGTAATAACATAATACTCCTTTCCTAACGAATTATGACTGTTTATAGTTTTTCAAAAACGTAATCAGCGTATCCATTTCTTCATCTGTACCAATGGTAATACGCAGATAATTTGCAATCCGCTCCGGTTTGGAGAAATGACGGACATAAATGTCCTTCTTCTTCAAATCTTCAAACAGCTTCTCCATGGAAATCGTATCGTGGGTTACAAAGAGGAAGTTGCTCTTTGAATCATCCATCCGGTATCCCAGTGTCCGAAGTTCTTCCCTGGTACGCTCTCTCGTTGCAATAATCTTCTGTGTTGTCTCTTTAAAATAAGCTTCATCCAAAATAGCAGCCGTTCCCATTTCAATCGTAAGGGAATTTAAGGTGTAAGAATTAAATGAATATTTAACATCGTTCAAATATTTGATTAATTCAGGCTGTGCCATCGCATATCCAATCCGCATGCCTGCCATGGAATGGGATTTGCTAAAAGTCTGGACTACCAGTACATTGTCATATTTATCAATAAGCGGCAATGCAGATGTTCCACCGAAATCAATATATGCTTCATCCACAATAACAATGACATCCGGATTCTGTGCAATGATGCATTCCACATCTTCTAACGGAAGCAGCTTTCCTGTCGGTGCGTTTGGATTTGGGAATACAATTCCTCCGTTTTCCCCAGCATAATCCTCCGGGCGAATCGTAAAATTCCTATCCAGCGGAATCTGCTTATATGGAATACGGAATTCCTCTGCCCAGACATCATAGAAAGAATAAGTAATATCCGGAAACAGAATCGGACGATTAGAATTAAAAAATGTCATAAAGCACATGGCAAGTACATCATCTGAGCCAACGCCCACAAATACCTGATTGGAATTTAAACCATATCGTTCTGCAATGGCGTCCGTCAGTTTCTCAATCTTTGGATCCGGATAAAGACGCAGCCGGTCGGTATCAAAAGAGGTTAAAACATCCTTTACTCCCGGTGCCGGTGGATACGGGTTCTCATTGGTATTCAGTTTTATCATTTTCTCTTTCTTCGGCTGTTCTCCCGGAACATACGGGATAACTTTGCGTATGTTATTTTCCCATGCTTTCATGTCTTACTCCTTCTATCTGCTGCTTGATTTTATCATTCTTTCGTTTTCCGATTTCTTATTCTGCTGCCTTCAGTCCATACTCTGCTGCCAGCTTTGCAAATGCCTGCATGGAATTTACTACTGTCTCATAAGAAGTGCAGTATGCAAGACGTACATAACCGCCATAGCCGAAGGCACTTCCTTTTACCAGAATCAAATGGTATTTCTTCGCAGCTTCTACAAATTCTTCTTCCTTTGCAACCGGAGATTTCAGCCACAGATAAAATGCTCCCTGTGGTTTGATGCAGGTGAATCCAAGCTTCGTCAGTCCTTCATATAAAGCAATACGGTTGCGGTCATAAAATTCAAGATTGGTCTTTTCCTTTAAGCACTCTGCCACTGCTTTCTGAATGAGGGATGGTGCATTTACAAAGCCAAGAGTACGGTTTGATACGGTAATTCCCTCGATTAATTCTGCGGAATCTGCCGCTTCATCCGGCACTACCACATAACCGATCCGCTCGCCCGGAAGTGATAAAGATTTACTGAAGGAATATCCTACCAGCGTATCTTTATAATATTTTGTCAAAAAATTCTCCTGTACGCCGTCGTAAACCAGTTCACGGTATGGTTCATCGGAAATAAGATAAATATCGGTTCCAAATTCCTCTTCCTTCACAGTTAAAATTCTGGCAATCTCTTTTAAGGTTGCATCTGAATATACCACTCCGGTCGGGTTGTTCGGATTGTTGATGATAACCGCTCTTGTATCTTTTGTAATTTTTCGTTCAAAGTCTGCTAAATCCGGCATAAAATCTGCTTCATCTGGCATGACTTCCACAATCTTTGCATCGAAGTTTGCGGCATAGTTTTTATATTCACCAAAATACGGAGCAAATACCATAACTTCATTGCCCGGATCTAAAATCGTCTTAAAAATAATATTCAGACCACCTGCTGCACCAACTGTCATAATCAGGTTCTTCCCATGGAAATTGGTTCCGAAGCGTTCATTTAAGTTCTCTGCAATTGCCTCCCTTACTTCCTCATAGCCTGCATTTGCCATATATCCATGCACCACAAGCGGGTCTTCTTTATCCAAAATATCATAAATTGCTGTCTTAATTTTTTCCGGTGCCGGTGTAGCCGGATTGCCAAGGCTGAAATCATACACATTTTCTGCCCCATATCTGGCAGCCATTTCTTTTCCTTCCATAAACATGGCACGAATTGCAGAGCTTCCTGCCATTGCCTGTTTTATCTTTTTTGACAACATATCTTATGCCTTCTTTCTCTTTCTATTCTGTTACAGTATAGCTGAGACTATCCGTAAAATCAATCTGTTTTCTTGTTTCCGATGGGAATCTGCGTGATAATAATTGCCACAAACATCAATACGCAGCCTAAAATTTCTTTTGGTGATAATACCTGTCCCAAGATCACCCAGCCAGCCAGTGCGGAAATCACGGATTCCAGGCTCATAATAAGGGATGCGATAACCGGGTTGATGCCTTTCTGTCCTACAATCTGCAAGGTGTAGCCAACGCCGCAGGAAAGAAGTCCCGCATACAACAAAGGCAGCCATGCCGCCTGAATATTGGAAATATCCGGTGTCTCTGTAAACAGCATTCCTACTGCTGAAAGTACTCCGCATACAAAAAACTGTATACAGGACATTTTTACGCCGTCTACCTTCGGTGAAAAATAATCAACCACCAGTATATGAAAGGAAAATGCCAGTGCACATAAAAGAAGCATGATGTCTGCCCGCTCAATGGTAAAGCTGCCATCCTTCATGCAGAGTAAATACATTCCCACAACTGCCAGTGCTACACAAAACCACAGCTTGATTCCCGGACGCTTTCCAATAAAGATGCCGATAACCGGAATCATCACAATATACAACGCCGTAAAAAAGCCAGATTTACCAACGCTTGCTTCCATAATGCCAAACTGCTGCAGATTGGATGCAATGCAAAGAATTACACCACAGGCAATTCCACCTGTCCATAAAATTCTTTTATTCTCCTTTGCCCCTGTCTCTGCTCCTGCCTCTTTCTTTCTGTTTAATAACAAAATAACCGGGATTAACACCAGTCCACCCAAAACACATCGGATTGCATTAAAAGTAAAAGGACCAATATATTCCATGCCAACACTCTGGGCTACAAAAGCAACGCCCCAGATGGTTGCGGTCAATAATAATATCAAAGAACTCTTTATCTGCTGTTTCATAAAATCTCCATTCTGTCCTTATTCTTTTGCATAATTTATCATATTGCTCTTATATTAATGCATTTCTTTCCTTCTTGCAAGAGTCATAACATACAACAAAGAGCATCAGAGGCGGTGCTTTTCATCCTTCCCATTGGATGACACCTTATGCCAATGATGCTCTTTTCTTATGTTAACCAGAATCCCTCTCCCAGATAAACACCTTTTTCTATTTATTTACCGTGTCAATAAAGCGTAAGAATGCTTCTCTTCCTTCTTCGGTGCATTTGTATACACCGGCATCCAGAAGAACTTCACGGAATACCAGTCCGATTTCCTTTCGGATAATCCCGTCAATATTTTCTTCCGTAATGCTCTCATATTTCGGCAAAAATTCCTCTACCCAGTCTGCATGCTTACTTAAAACTTCATTGTTCCGTAAATCAGCCCTGGAAAGAATTGCCGTCTTAAGCTGTGCCATCTCGTCCTTCAGACGTGCCGGCAGCACTGCCAGACCCATTACCTCGATTAAGCCGATGTTTTCCTTCTTAATATGATGAAGCTTTGCATGCGGATGATATACGCCCAGCGGATGCTCCTTTGTTGTAATATTATTACGAAGCACTAAATCCAGTTCGTAATTATTGTCTCGTTTTCTTGCAATTGGCGTAATGGTATTATGTGGCTCCCCGTCTGTTTCTGCAAAAATAAATGCTGCCTCATCCGTATAGCCACGCCAGGTCAGAAGTATTTTATCTGCCAGCTCAATCAGTCGTTCTGTATCCGGTGCGGACAGGCGGATAACTGACATCGGCCATTTTACAATTCCGGCTTTCACATCTTCAAAGCCCGCAAAGGTAATCTCTTTTTCCAGCGGTGCCTTTGCCATGGCAAATTCATAATGTCCACCCTGAAAATGATCATGGCTTAAAATCGAGCCTCCTACAATCGGCAGGTCTGCATTGGAACCGACGAAATAATGTGGAAACTGTTTTACAAAATCCAGCAGTTTTCCAAAGGTTGCCTTCTCGATTTTCATCGGTGTATGCTTTCCATTAAACACGATGCAGTGCTCATTATAGTACACATAAGGAGAATACTGTAAGAACCAGTCACTATGATTGATGGTTACCGGAATAATACGGTGATTCTGTCTTGCCGGATGGTTGACTCTTCCTGCATAACCTTCATTTTCCTTACACAAAAGGCATTTCGGATAGCCGCTCTGTTTTGCCAGCTTTGCAGCTGCAATGGCTTTCGGGTCCTTTTCCGGCTTGGATAAGTTAATTGTAATATCCAGTTCACCAAACTCCGTCTCTGCGGTCCATTTCATATCCCGCATGATACGGTATCTGCGGATATAATTGCTGTCCTGGCTGAGAGTATAATAATAATCTGTTGCCGCCTTTGCATCCTTCTCATAAAGGCTCTGAAATTTATGAATTACTTCACCTGGTCTCGGCATCAGCATTCCCATGATTTTCGTATCAAATAAATCTCGGTATACTACACTGTTTTCCTTCAAAATGCCTTTTTCATAAGCATAATCCAGCAGACGGTTTAATAATTCTTCCAGACTCTCTTCTGCTTCTTCTCTGCTCATCGGAGTCCGTGACTGATAAGCTGCCACAGCGTCCTCATCTAATTCTTCTAATTCAAACAATTCCAGCAGGCGGTTGATGGTAAATCTTTCATCTTCCTTCGGAACCAGTCCGGTTACCATGCCATATTCTGTTAATTTTAAGATATCTTCACAAATCATAACTTACCTCCTGTTTCTTATGCCAGTCTGGATGGACCGTCTCCAATTTCTACTACATAGAAATCTGCGCTGTATCCAATTTTCTTTTCATATGCACTGCCTACTGCTTCAATAAAATGCTCTACCGCTTCATCCTTTACAATACTGACGGTGCATCCGCCAAAGCCTGCGCCTGTCATACGGGATCCAATGACTCCATCCACCTTCCAGGCTTCTTCCACTAAGGTATCCAGTTCAATTCCGGTTACTTCATAATCATCCCTTAAGGATACATGGGATGCATTCATCAGCTTTCCAAAGGTTTCCACATCATTTTCTTTCAAAGCTTCCACTGCTTTTAGGGTTCTCTGGTTCTCATATACCGCATGTTTTGCCCGACGCATGCGGACCTCACTTCCGATGGCTCCCTTATATTCTTCAAACTGTTCCTCGGACAATTCACCAAGACTTTTGATGTCCACCACCTTCTGTAATTCTGCCAGTGCTTCCTCACACTCTGCACGACGTTCATTATATTTCGAATCACCCAGACCACGCTTCTTATTGCTGCAGGAAATTACAATTTTAGCATCTTTTAAACGAACCGGCGCATATTCATATTTTAAAGTAGCCGTGTCTAAGAAAATTGCATGCTCTGCTTTTCCCATGGCAATGGCAAACTGATCCATGATGCCACAATTCACTCCATTGAATTTATTCTCTGAAAACTGTCCGATTAAAGCCAGATCCTGATTCGTTACACCAAATCCGAATAAGTCCTTTAAGATATATCCGGTCAGTACCTCAACAGATGCAGAAGAAGAAAGTCCGGAACCATTCGGGATATTTCCAAATAATAACAAATCCAGTCCGGTATCTACCTGCATGCCCTTTTCTCCAAACGCCCAGATAACACCCTTCGGATAATTCGTCCAGTCTGCTTCTTTCTCCGGTTTCAAGCCTTCAATGGAAGATTCCAGCACACCAAGCTGTTCAAAATTCATGGAATAAAATCTCAGTTTCTTATCGGCACGTTTTCTTGCCACGCCATAAGTTCCAATGGTCAGTGCGCATGGAAATACATGACCTCCGTTGTAATCCGTATGCTCTCCAATCAGATTCACACGTCCCGGTGCAAAATACACACGGATGTCTCCTTCATCCCCAAATAATTCCTTAAACCTTGTCAAAACCTGCTCCTTCATCAATACATTCTCCTTTCGATTTATTTTCATCCGTTCCTGTTATCCGGCACATTTTCACAGGATATTATTCATCTGTCTTTGTGCTCGTCAGCAACATAATTTATATTTTTTACTTCTTGATAAGATTATACTATATGCCCTGTTTCTTTGCAATATTGCCGTTCTAGTCTGCAACATCTCAATTGCTATTTGGCAACATTTTTCCATATGCATGATAAGGATTTATAAATAACTGTGAAAATATAAAATCTTATATAAAAACACCAGTCTCTGACTGAATGATTCAGATACGAGTGAGGGCTGTAAGGGACATTGGAAATTCGATAAAAACATATATGATTCTGACAACCGGCGCAAATTCACATCCATGTTCATCTGCGCCTCGCCGGTACATCCCTGTACCGGCGTTGCCTGTTTCCAAACGAATTTCATAAGTCCCTAACAGCCCTCCCTCATGCATCTGCAATCATCCAGGCAGAGGCTGGTGTTATTTCTATTACATTTCTATTTTCAATTTTATTTCCGATGTCATTAGAATTGTCTGAACCGAGGGTAGTGTTCTCTTTCCCTGCTTTTATTTTACAAGGCTGCTTCAGCGGCTGCCAGCTTGTCCAGTGCACTCTGTGGTACCTTCGCTTTTGCGCCCTCGCTTAAGGCATTATAGGCATTTCTTGCATTGGCTACTGCTGCTGCATCTGTGGCAGTTATCGTATCTGGCAATGCCATGATTGTATTCGTTACATTCTGTGCATCTATACTTTCCTGATTCTGCAATTCCTGCAGGGCCTGTTCATACTGCAACTGTGACAGAGCTGACTCGGCTGCTGTCAGCACATTCAGATTCTTTACATATGCTTTGGCGCTGTCAGATAAAGCATCATACTGGGAACGGACAGACGCAATGGTTCCTGCGGAGTCCAGGGTTACTGTTCCAATGGAGGTGATTGCCTCATCTACTGCAGATGCTGCATCCATATCCTTGCCCTTCTGGCTCTCGGTTCCCGGCAGTTCATAAACAAGCACCGGATAACCAGCTTCTATATTTTCATAAATTGTTTTTGCTGCACTGTATGGAAGATTGATACATCCATGTGAACCGCTTCTTTTATAAATTGTTCCACCAAAAGTACTTCTCCAGCTGGCATCATGCATTCCAACACCACCGTTAAACGGCATCCAGAAAGATACCGGAGACTCATAATCTTCGCCGCGAAGCACCGCATCCTTTGCCTTATAAGTAACACCAAAAGAGCCGGACGGCGTTCCATGATTCTTTGCAAGGTTACCGGAGACAAAATCAGATTCTACCACCAGCGATCCGTTCTTATAGAAAAACAAATGCTGTGCGGTCAGATTGATTTCCACATATGTATTACCATAGTCATTCTCACCATGGCTGTTAGCCGTCTGGGAATAAACCGGCTCTCTTGTTACATCCTTACCGGCTTTCAAATCCTCCAGTATCATTTCCTTTTCAGCTGCATTATCTACCCACCATCCGTAATTTCCACCATAAATTGTCACTGTCTGTCCATAAGAGGTATCCAGTGTCCGGTTTCCATAGGCGGTATTATAATTTTTTGCCATAGCTTTTACATAAGCGCTCAATGCCTCATCATCTACAGACACATTGAAATCATCATCCACAGAAAGCCAGGTACTGATGGTTTCTCCATCCAAAACCACATCATCCTTGCCTTCTGCCTGATAGGTAATCTTCATCTGGGTATATTTATTCAAAGTATCCAATGCATCCTGAAATACATCATCCTCTTCTTTTACCTTAGGGTCTTCATAACAGCCTTCCCCGGAAAGGTCAAATTCCGGCTGCATTTTATCCAAGGCTTCTTTGATTTTCTCCGTAAATGCATCCTTATCGATTTTTGTTCCATATACCTCCGGCTGCACTTCATAGCCATCCTTTGTATAATCCTTAATCTGTGCATTTTCGGAATCCGTCCATTTGCTTTCATCCATACAGGATAAATTATCCAGAACATCCTTCAATTTTTCTTCATCAAAAGATATCATGGTCTCCACTTCGTATTTCCGTGGAGAAATAAGATAGTACGGCCATGCAAATCCATTCTGCTTCTTTAAAAGCTCTTTTACCTGCTTATCAAATACCGGCTCCATATCAATGTCTGTTCCATTGATGCTCTCTGTCTTATCCTCACGCTCCACCAGCTTCATCTCATACCTGGATGCCTGCTTCGTAATCTTCTTTTCCACACCACTGGTTGAGGAAGCGGATACCCCCACATTATTTATCGTGGTACGAAATGCAAAATGGCTCTGAAAAAACAGTGCCAGTACCAGATAAATCACAACTAATATTCCTACAGGAATTCCGATTACACAAAGGAGTTTTTTTCTGCTCATTTTTTCCTTTGCAGTTTCCTGCTGTTTCTCTTCATTCTTCTTCATATCCCTTAACCTTTCTATTTTGCTAGTTTCCATTATAGTTGACCGTTTTTCTTTGTCAATGAAATCCCGCATTTGTAATATTTATTTAAAAAATGAAATACATTTTCTTGTATTCTTGCACAATGAAAATGTTCCTTTTCCATTAAAATCTTAAGAATTCCATAAAAATTATTAAATTCGATTTTATAGCATTGTTTTTTAAAAAATGCTGTGCTAGAATTCCACAATAGAAGTAGTATTCTTACATTAAAAAAGGGGAATCCGATGTCGAAAAAAGATAACTTTAAGCAAAATCTCAAAGCATTTTTTCAAAAATATAAGCACGCATGGGTTCTGCTGTATGTATTCATATATTTTCCATGGTTTACCTATCTGGAAAAACATGTGACTTCAAATTTCAACGTAATACATACTGCACTGGATGATAAAATCCCATTTATAGAATTTTTCATCGTACCATATATGTTATGGTTTGGATATGTCGCATATGCGGTTCTTTACTTTTTCTTCAAAAATAAAGAAGATTATTACCGGCTCTGTACATTCCTGTTTGTGGGAATGACTGTATTTCTGGTAGTATCCAGCCTCTATCCAAACGGACATTATCTCCGCCCGCATTCCTTTGAGCATGACAATGTCTTCACCCATATGGTAGCCTGGCTTTACGCAACCGATACACCGACAAACCTGTTTCCAAGTATTCATGTTTATAATTCGCTCGGTGTTCACATTGCACTCTGTAACAGTAAAGAATTTAAGGAGCGTCCGAAGTTAAAGCTGGCTTCTTTCATCCTTATGGTCAGCATTATTCTTGCAACCATGTTCTTAAAACAGCATTCTGTATTTGATGTGGTTACTGCATTTGTAATGGCTGCTGTCATGTACTCTTTCGTCTACGGCAGGAACTTTGCTTTCGGTCGCAGCAAGGCAAAAGAATCTTTTGAAAAACAACTTAAGCACATATAGTTTTTATAAAAGAACTGCCGCTCCATTTTGAGCAGCAGTTCTTTTCTCGTAGTTCATTTTTCACATTTTATTCCAGATGTTCGATTTCATCCATCCAGATACGTGCCGATGCATCACTTGGCATTCGTAAATCACCTCTTGGTGATACTGCTACCGTACCGACCTTTGGTCCATCCGGCAGACAGGAACGTTTAAACTGCTGTGAGAAGAAACGGCGGTAGAAGGTCTTTAACCATTTCAAAATCACTGCATTGTCATACTGTCCGGCAAATGCCACCTGTGCCAGACGATATATTTTTGCCGGAGCAAAGCCAAATCGCATCACATAATATAAATAGAAATCATGGAGTTCATACGGTCCTACAATATCCTCTGTCTTCTGGGCGATTTTTCCATTTTCCGGCGGAAGCAGTTCCGGGCTGACCGGTGTATCTAAGACATCATACAGCACAGTTGAAAGTTCCTTATTTCCACAGGTGTCCGCATAGTAGTGTACCAGATGACGCACCAGAGTCTTTGGTACGGATGCATTCACTCCATACATGGACATATGGTCACCGTTATAGGTAGCCCAGCCCAATGCCAGCTCTGACATATCTCCGGTTCCGATTACCATACCATTATTCTTATTAGCAATATCCATCAGAATCTGGGTACGTTCCCTTGCCTGTCCATTTTCATATGTTACATCATGTACACCCTCATCCTGACCGATGTCACGGAAATGAATACGTACTGCTTCTTTGATATCTACTTCTATCAGCTTTGCTCCAAGGCAGCGAATGAGACTTAATGCATTCTCATAGGTACGGTCTGTGGTTCCAAAGCCCGGCATGGTAACCGCATATATCTGTTCTCTCGGAAGATTCAGCCGGTCAAATGCCTGTACCGTAACCAAAAGTGCCAGTGTGGAATCCAGTCCACCGGAAATGCCCACCACTGCACATTTGCATCCGGTATGCTCTAACCGTTTCTTAAGTCCCATGGACTGAATAGCTAAAATCTCTTCACAACGTTTATCACGCTTGTCCTTATTGCCCGGAACGAATGGCGCCGGATCCACGAAACGGCTCAGCGTTGTATCTGATTTATCAATAAAGAAAGAAAATCTAAGATAATCCCCGCTTCTGCTGCCTGCTGCAAAAGTGCTCATTCTCCGTCTTTCGGATACCAGACGTTCCATATCAATTTCAGAATATACCGTCTCATTGGTAAAACGTTCAGATTCTGCTAAAACCGCTCCGTTTTCTGCAATGATATTATGCCCGGAATATACTACATCCTGTGTGGATTCTCCATCTCCGGCACTGACATAGACATAGCCACAGAGCAGGCGGGCAGACTGTCCTGCAACAAGCTCTCTCCGGTAAATATCCTTTCCGGTTGTCTCATCACTGGCAGAAAGATTTACGATTAAAGTTGCTCCTGCCAGAGCATGGGAAATACTCGGCGGGTTTGGTGTCCAGACATCCTCGCAGATTTCCACACCGATTACCAGCTCCGGCAATACATCATCACACTGGAACAAAATGTGGCTTCCCATCGGTACATGATAAGCCGGTGCAATATCTACACCCTCTGCTTCTTCTTTTCCCGGAGCAAAATATCTTGCTTCATAGAATTCATTGTAATTTGGAATATGGGTCTTTGGCACGATGCCGATAATCTCGCCTTTGTTTAAAGCTGCTGCCACATTATAAAGCTTGCCTTCATGCATCAGAGGCAGACCAACAAATACAACGGCATCCAAAGCACCGAGTTCCTTTGCCAGCCATACCAGCCGCTCCCTTGCGCTTCTTAATAAAGTCTCCTGTAAAAATAAATCGCCACAGGTATATCCGGTAATGCAAAGCTCCGGGCACACAATGACTTTGGCTCCGTTTGCTGCTGCTTCCATTACTGCCGCTTTTATTCGAATGGTATTTTCTACCGGATCTGCGACTACTACTTTTGGTGTTACTGCTGCTACTTTGATAAATCCATCTCTCATTTTCTTATCTCCCTTAAATCATCCGGACTGAATACATAATTCTCATTACAGAAATGACATTTTACTTCAATCGGTTCTTCATCTTTGATTAAATCATCCAAATCTTTCTTGCTTAAGCTTGCCAGTGCTTTTGCCACACGCTCTTTGGAACAGTCACAGTGGAAGGTAACCGGCATCGTATCATTGATTTCAAGCTTCATCTCTCCTAAGATTTCCTCTAAAATCATTTCCGGTGTCATGCCCTTTTCCAACATTTCTGTTACGGATGCTATCTGTGCGATTTTCTGCTCTAATGCATCAATGACTGCATCCTCTGTAAACGGCATCAGCTGAATGATAAATCCGCCTGCCTGACGCACCGTATTGTCCTTATTCATGAGGACTCCCAAACCTACGGAAGATGGTACCTGCTCAGATACCGCAAAATAATAAGTTAAATCTTCTGCGATTTCACCGGTCTGAAGCTCAGTCTGTCCCACATACGGATCCTTTAATCCCATGTCTTTTATGACACTTAAAACACCATTTCCAATGGCTCCGCCTACATTTAATTTACCGGCTGCATTGGGTGGTAATATCACGTCTGCCACGCCGGGATAGCCTTTTACACCCCCGTTAGCATTGGCAGTTACCGTAAGGCCATGCATCGGACCATCTCCCTGAATCTGCAGGGTCAGAAGGTCTTTTTCTCCCTTCATCATGCTGCCCATCATTGCTGCTGCGCTCATGGCACGTCCTAATGCAGCTGTTACAATCGGGCTGCTGTTATGACGGACTCTTGCTTCCTCCGTCATCTCTTTTGATGTAATCGCAAATGCACGAATCTGTCCATCTGCAGCTGTTGCTCTCACCATATAATCTGACATTTTTTCTTCCTCTTTCTTCTTATTTCCCCTGTTCTCTTGCGATGATATAAATCCGTTCACTGCAGGCTGTCGGTTCTTTTCCCGTCTCTACATCAAAGACACCTTCCCATTTCATACCGGCTTCTTCGATTAATTTTCGTACGGTTTCTATCTCATACGCCCGCTGAAAATGTGTTTCTTCATATCTCCGGAACAAATCATCCTCTTCTTTGATAAAAAGTGTTAAATCATACTGATTGACCTGTTCCTCCGGGTCATAATAATTTTCCCAGATAAAGCTGCTGTCCTCTCTGGTCTCGCAGAAGCTGTTGTCTCCTAAGAGTTCCTCATATTTATATCTGGTATTCATATCGAAAATAAAGATTCCGCCCGGGTCAAGATAATTATTGACCAGGGAAAATACCTGTCTCAAATCCTCTTCTGACATGATATAATTCATGGAATCGCAGACACTTACTACTGCCCGGATGGTTCCATACAATTCAAACTCCCTCATATCCTGAAGAAGATACAGTATCTCTGTATTTTCCATGGTATATTCTCTGGCTACCGAGAGCATTTCCTCGGAATTGTCCACCCCAATCATATCATAACCTTCTGCCGCTAAAAGTCTCGTCATCCTTCCGGTTCCACAGCCAAGTTCCAAAAGCAGGCCATCGTTTATTCCCTCTGCTTTTAATATGTCCACCAGATATTTTTTCCATGCTTCGTAAGGGACATTGTCCATAAATGTATCATAAACTGTTGCAAATTCTGTATATGCTTCCACACAACCACTCTTTCTGTCCTATTCTTCTGTAATACTAACAATTTTCCCTGATAAAAGCAAGTAGTCGCGCCCTAAGGCTTGATTATTTTTCCCTAAAACTTTATACTTAAAATCATAACACTACTGGGAGGAATTATGACAAACCAATTAGACCACTATATATCCAACCACATCAAAAGTCTTTACCGGCATAAGCTTTTTTCGCCGATTCTATATATGATACTGTTGATTGTTCTTTGGATTATCTTTCCCATCGGCACCATCTTAAGTCCGAGGGTTATCAACGAAAAGACTTCTCTTGATAAATTATATAAAGAGAATGACCGGTATGTCAGTATTACGCTGACGGATTTAAAATTTACCGGATACACACAGGAAGTCTTAGGGCAGACCCATGGATATTACTACTATACGATTCAGGATGGGTGCTGTAATATCGTACTGCTCTCTCCGAAGACCAGCGAAGAGGGACTTCCAAATATTAACAAAGTAACCGTCCATGCCAAAATCCAGACCGCAACCAAATCCTACCATACCCTGCTTTCTAAAATTGCAGCAGATTTGAACTGGACAGACAGCGGTATTTACGGAGAAAGCTCCTCCTATTATATCAGTGAGCCCGGTTTCCGTTACGGCTTCAGTATCTTTCTGATTCTGCTTTTTGCATGCAGTGGACTTTATGCCATTTTCAGTATCATATGTTATTTTGTATACATTCATTTTCCATGGCTGTCACCGCCCTGCCAGCAGCTGGCCCGGTTCGGTTCTCCGAAGACTCTTCTTATGCAGGCAGAAGAAGAACTGGCGACACTGCCACAGCTGGCTACGGAAGATATGTTTATTACCGAGCATTTCTTTATTGAAATCTCTACGGATGGAATTGCCTTTGTTCCGATTCAGGAAATCATCTGGCTTTATAAACATTCCACCCTGCACAAGTTCTTCTGGTACCATTTCAGTATCTCCTATACGCTGTGTATCTCTGCGAAAAAGCACTTATACATCCAGTGTCCGAAGAACTTAAAATCCGATATCGACGGTATCATCGACTACTTAGCAGAAGCAAATCATAATATTCTTGTAGGCTTCAACGAAAAGAACCGCCTGAAGGTACAGGAAATTCAGGGAACACCATTGCAGTTTGAGAAGTTTATTGCACTGTTGAAAAAAAGATTATAAAAAATATGGGAATTCCGCATTACGGACTTCCCATATTCCCGGTATTTAATATTACCGGCAGGATGTGCTGATTGATTCAATGGCTACTGCCCCGCCACGCACTACTTCGATGGTCCTGAAGCGGCGTTTTAAAAGAGCTATCAGTTCATTGTTGCGGCGTTCTGTCAGCTTGCACTCTAACAATACGCTGTCTTCCCCAATATCTGCCACATCTACTTTAAAGGTTGTTGCAATCTGAAATACCTCCGCTTTATCTTCCACGCTGCAATGCAGCACTTTTGCAAAAAGAATCTCTTTCATATGGATTGGTACATTGGTTAAATCAATTACCTTAATGACCTCTACCATACTGTTTAACTGCTTCTTAATCTGTTCAAATGTAATATCATCACTGGTTACACAGATTGTCATACGGGACACACTCTCATCTTCCGTGGTTCCTACGGTAAGACTCTGGAGGTTATAGGATTTGCCGGAAAAAAGTCCGGAAACCTTCGCCAGTACACCAACCTGGTTTTCTACATATAATGCAATCCATCTGTTTTTCATACCAACGTTCCTCCTATTTCAAAATCATCTGGCTCATTGCAGTTCCACTCTTAACCATCGGAAGTACAATGTCCTCTGTTGCAATCATAAATTCTATTACGGTAGAAGTCTTTTTATTCTTCTTTGCCTCTTCGAAGGCTGCATTCATTTCTTCGGTGTTCGTCACACGAATACCCTTTGCGCCATAGCTTTCTGCCCATTTCACAAAATCCGGTTCATATACCGGGCAGTCTTTTCCCGGTCCCTTACAGTTGTTCGGACATTCCTTATGCTGACGCAGGCAGGTTGCAGAATAACGTTTTCCGTAGAAAAGCTGCTGCTGCTGGCGAACCATGCCAAGATAAAAATTATTTAAAATGCAGACAATTACCGGTGCATCCTGGCATACTGCAGTTGCCATTTCCTGCATATTCATCTGGAATCCACCATCTCCGGTGATACAGATAACCTCTTTTTCCGGACAGCCGATTTTTGCTCCGACTGCTGCCGGGAATCCAAAGCCCATTGTTCCAAGGCCCCCTGATGTAATAAAGGTTCCGCCACGTTCCATCTCAAGATACTGGGTTGCCCACATCTGATGCTGCCCAACATCTGTTGCAATAATGGCTCCTTTGAAATGCTCATTGATTCCTTCCATAATCATCTGTGGGGAAAGTCCCTTATCTCTTCGCATTTCCAGAGGATTTTCTTTGTTCCATTCCTCAATGCGGGCTATCCAGGCTGTTGTTTTCTTCGGTTCTGCCCACTCTGATAATTTTTCCAGTGCGGTTCTTGCATCTGCTACTACCGGTACATCCACCACAACATTTCTGGAAATGGATGCTGTATCCACATCCACATGAACAATTTTTGCCTTTGGCGCAAACTCATTCAAATCGCCGGTAATGCGGTCATTGAATCTTGTTCCGATGGAGAATAATACATCACACTCAGAAACTGCCATATTGGCTGCATATCTTCCATGCATACCGCAGTTTCCCATATAATAAGGATTGGATGTGCCAATGGCTCCTTTTCCCATAATGGTGGTAACAACCGGCACCTGCATTTTAGTAACAAATTCATCAAAAATATCATTGGCACGGGCAATGTTGATTCCGCCTCCGGCAAGAATCAATGGTTTCTTGGCACTCTTTAAAAGCTTATATGCCTTTTTCAACTGTCCGATATGTACGCCTTCATTTAGCTTGTAACCACGAATCTGCACACTCTTTGGATAATCGGATGGTCCACTCTCTAACTGGATATCCTTTGGGATATCCACAAGAACCGGTCCCGGTTTTCCGGTGGTTGCAATATGAAATGCCATACGGATTATTTTTCCCAAATCTTTTCTGTCCCGAACGGTTACGCCGTATTTTGTTATGGAACGGGTCATTCCTACAATATCAACCTCCTGAAAGGCATCATTTCCAATCAGTGGAAGCGGCACCTGACCGGTAATACAAACAAGCGGGATACTGTCAAAATGTGCATCCGCAAGTCCTGTGATAATATTGGTAGCTCCCGGGCCGCTGGTTACCAGACAGACTCCCGGCTTTCCGGTAGCTCTCGCATATCCTTCTGCCTCATGAATCAGTCCCTGCTCATGTCTGGGAAGCACCAGGTGAATATCATCCTGTTTATATAATTCATCAAAAAGGTCGGTGACCATTCCGCCCGGATAGCCAAATATGGTATCCACGCCTTCTTCCATCATCGCCTTTACAAATAATTTTCTTCCTGTAATATCCATCTAACGTCCTCCTCTATATCAATCCCATGGTCTTAAGGATAAAAATCCAGCCAGTTAAGGTAAATGCTCCCAAAAGCGTTGTTGTCACAATAATACTTGCTGTCAGCACACCATCATTTTTCATGTTCTTTGCCATAATATAGCAGCTTGGTGTAGTCGGTGATGCAAGCATAATCAGAATTGCAATCATTTTTTCTCCGGTAAATCCCAAGGCTGCTGCCACCGGAAGTAGTAAAAGCGGCTGTATCACAAGCTTGATTGCAGATGCTGCAAGGGTCGGTCTGATTTTTGCCAGGGCTTTTCTTCCCTCAAAGCCTGCACCCAGTGCAATCAACGCCAGTGGTGTTGCCATCTTTGCCACATTCTCAATGGTCTTATCTACCATGGCAGGAAAATCAAGGGACAATAATGCTGCCACCATACCAAAGGCAATTCCAAGGATAATCGGATTCTTTAATATGTTAAGAAATGCTTTCTTGATTCTGCCACCATGTGCTGCCTCTTCTCCTTCTCCATCTTCATTGGCTTCAAAGGTCAGTACAATAACAGAAAAGATATTATAAAGCGGCACTGCCCCGATAATCATCAATGGTCCCATGGCAGAACTGCCATAAATATTTTCAATAAAGGCAAGTCCCATGACTGCGGCACTGCTCCGGAAGGAGCTTTGCACAAATGCACCACGGATGGATTTATCCTTTACAAAGAGCTTTGTGGCTCCCCAGATTACCCAGAAACAGACGGTACTTGCCAGTGCACAGAAAAGCACATATTTCAAATCAAAGATTTCCCGGATATTTACCGTAGAAATATCCCGAAATAACATAAATGGCAAGGTCACCTTAAAATTAAACTTATTCGCCACCGTCACAAAATTATCATTGAGCATACCAATCTGCTTTAAGATATAACCGATTACCATCACAAGAAAGATTGGCATGGTGGTATTTAAACTGAAAATAAGATTATTCATTTCTTACACGTTTCTTTCTGCTTATCTTATTCTTTCATATTTTAAGAAGTAATACTCCAGATCAAAATAGGTCTGTTCATCACTGTCTTCTGTAATCTGCCATTCTTCCTTTTCATCCAGATTCGGGAAATAGGCATCTGCATCATATGCATAGTCAATCTTCGTAATATGTGCTACATCGCACTCATCCAAAAGCTGACGATAAATGCTTTCACCGCCAATAACATAGACATCCTCACTGTTATACTGCTCTAACTCTTTATGCAGTTCGTCTAAATCATGCACCACAATGGCATCCTTCACTTTATAATTCTTATCACTGGTCAGTACAATATTGACACGGTTCTTAAGAGGCTGTCCATTTGGAAAGCTTTCCAAGGTCTTACGTCCCATGACTACCACTTTCCCGGTTGTGGTCTGACGGAAAAATTTCATATCATCCGGAATGCTTACCAGTAATTTATTCTTATAGCCAATTGCCCAATTAGCATCTACTGCTGCGATTAAATTCATCTCTTTCACCTGCTCCTTTTTATATTGCGATTGGAATATCCTGAATCTGCGGTCCTGTTACATAATTATCAAGACGTACATCATTTCTGGTAAATTCATAGAAATCCTTTACATCCGGATTCAACCAGAATGTCGGTGCGTCATACGTCGGTCTTTGAATCAGTTCCTTTATAATAGGAATATGCCGGTCATAAATATGTGCATCTGCAATCACATGCACTAACTCTCCCACACGCATATCGCACACCTGTGCCAGCATATGCATCAGTACTGCATACTGGCAGACATTCCAGTTATTGGCAGCTAAGATATCCTGTGAACGCTGATTTAAAATTGCATTCAAAGTCAGCTTATCGTCCCCCTTCTTCTGGGTTACATTAAAGGTCATGCTGTATGCGCATGGATAAAGATGCATCTCACTTAAATCCTGATGTACATATATGTTGGTCATGATTCTTCTGCTGAAAGGATTGTTCTTAAGGTCATAAATCACACGGTCTACCTGATCAAACATTCCTTCCTTATATTTATGCTTTACTCCCATCTGGTAGCCATATGCTTTTCCAATGGAGCCTGTCTCATCTGCCCATTCATCCCAGACATGGCTGTGTAAGTCATTGACATTATTGGACTTCAACTGCCAGATCCATAACATCTCATCGGTACAGCTCTTGATTGCTGTCTTTCGTAATGTAATTGCCGGAAATTCTTTGGATAAATCATATCTGTTTACCACACCAAATTTCTTAATTGTATAAGCACTGGTTCCATCCTCCCAATGTGGGCGGACCTTTTCTCCTTCTGTACTTACCCCGTTGTCCAATATATCCTGACACATATCGATAAAAATTTTATCTGCCAGACTCATGCTGCGGCACCTCCTGCGCTAGTTTTTTCACTGTTTAGAGTATATTCTAAATTAATATTGTATCGGATAATCCCACCAAGCGCAAGAGTAGAAAATTTAACATTACAAATTTATGATTGCAGCTTGTGCATTTTCTTTTTTTTCTGCAAGTTGTCTTATCAATTTTTATTATTTTATATATTATGTAATCTTAAAATCTTTCTTTTAAGATTTATGTTAATTTGTTTTCTGATTTTATTATTTTTTAGAAGAAGGGAATGTGCCGGACTGGGGGATGGGCGGAAGAATTGGTCTATCCCAATATGAACCGGTCTGTTCTAATATGAATTGAATTATCGTAGTATGATTGGTTTTTATTTTATCAAAATTTATTATGTCTTGTTTTAATTTCAAGAATTCGTCATTGATTCTCGTCTCTTTATTGCATTGCATTTTTAAGTATCGAAAAAGTACCCGTAAATTTTTCTGTTTTTTACGGATACTTTTCTTATCTTTCTATTTTGTCGATTCGTTAAATCATTCTTTAACTTTATGCTTCATCTATGGATTTTCCAATGTCATGGCGCATATACTTGTTATCGAAGTCTACCCACTCCGTTGCCTTATAAGCATTGGCTCTTGCTTCTTTTAAGGTAGCTCCCTTGGCTGTGATGCCAAGTACACGGCCTCCGTTGGTTACAATTTTTCCTTCCTCATTTAACTTGGTTCCAGCATGGAAACAGTAGTAACCTTCTTTGCCATCAAAGTTCTCAAGGCCTTTGATTTCAAATCCTTTTTCATATGCCACCGGATATCCGTCAGATGCAAGAACAACGCATACAGCTGCATTATCTTCAAACTGTAAATCAATGGTATCTAATTTACCGTCTACGCAGGCTTCCATTACATCAATGATGTCATTTTTCATTCTCGGAAGAACTACCTGAGCCTCCGGGTCACCAAAACGGGCATTGTACTCTAATACCTTTGGTCCATCCTCTGTCAACATCAGACCGAAGAAAATAACACCTACAAATGGTCTTCCTTCTGCTGCCATGGCATCTACGGTTGCCTGATAGATATATTTCTTACAGAAATCATCTACTTCTTTGGTATAGAAAGGACTTGGAGAGAAGTTACCCATTCCACCGGTATTTAAGCCCTGGTCTCCATCTTTGGCACGTTTGTGGTCCTGTGCGGAAGACATAATCTTAATGGTCTTGCCATCTACGAAAGAAAGCACGGATACTTCACGGCCTGTCATGAACTCTTCTATTACCATATGGTTGCCGGCAGAACCAAATTTCTTATCTTCCATGATTTCTTTTACTCCGGCTTTCGCTTCCTCTAAGGTGTTACAAATCAGAACACCTTTACCAAGTGCCAGTCCGTCTGCCTTTAATACGATTGGCATTTTTGCAGTTTCCAGATACTCCAATGCCTTTTTCGGGTCATCAAAGGTCTCATATCCTGCGGTCGGAATGTTATATTTCTTCATCAAATCTTTGGAAAATGCTTTGGATCCCTCTAAGATTGCAGCATTCTTTCTCGGTCCGAATACTTTTAATCCTTCTGCTTCAAATACATCTACAATTCCACCGACCAATGGATCATCCATTCCTACGATGGTAAAATCAATCTCTTTTTCCTTTGCAAAAGCTACCAGCTTGTCAAATTCCATGGCTCCAATGTTCACACATTCTGCCAGCTGTCCGATTCCGGCATTGCCCGGTGCACAGTAAATCTTATCTACACGGCTGCTCTTTGCTACGCTTGTCACAATTGCATGCTCTCTTCCGCCGCTTCCAACTACTAATACGTTCATGTTAATCCTCCTGTTTTCTGCAAAAACCAGCTAGTGTACCAACTTATGACACACTATCTGGTTTTCTATTTATGTGGGTAATTCTACTTCGTCTCTGGCAGAATTCTCACCCTGCTATCTTCTACCTTTACTCTTCCATTGGCAATTAAATCAATTGCCTGTGGCATAATTTTCCACTCTGCCTGTTCCATCACACGACGCTGCAGAATCTCCGGCGTATCATCCTCTTCAACTGCAACTGCTTTCTGTAAAATGATTGGGCCGGTATCTGTTCCTTCATCCACAAAATGCACCGTAGCTCCTGTTACCTTCACTCCACGGGAAAGTGCTCCTTCGTGGACTTTTAATCCATAGAAGCCTGTTCCACAGAAAGATGGAATCAGGGATGGATGAATATTGATTATCCGGTTGCGGTACTGTGCAATCATTTCCGGTGGAATTACCACCAAAAAGCCTGCCAGTACAACCAAATCTACTTTATATTCATTCAATTTTTCTAAGAAATCAGCATTGAATGCCGCCCGGTTCTCATAGGATTTCGGAGAAATGCAAAGTGCCTTGATATTATGTTTTCTTGCACGCTCTAAGGCATAGGCATTCGGATTATTACTGATTACCACTTCTATCTTTGCATTGGTAATGGTTCCATTATCCATGGCATCGATAATTGCCTGAAGATTGGTTCCACCACCGGATACTAATACTGCAACTTTTAGCATAATGTAACACCCTTTTCTCCGTTTTCAATCTTACCAACAACATATGGCTTGTCTCCGGCAGATTTGATTGCTTCCATGGTTTTATCTACATCTTCCGGTGCAACTGCGAGTACCATACCAAGTCCCATGTTGTAGGTATTGTACATCATTTTCTCTTCTACATTTCCTTCTTTTGCCATCAGGGTAAAGATTGGTGGAATCGGATAGCTGTTCTTTTCAATCACTGCATGTTTTCCTTCCGGAAGCATACGTGGAACATTTTCATAGAAACCACCGCCTGTGATATGGCTGCAGGCTTTTACACGGATGCCGGCATCTTTGATGGCACGCAGTGCTTTTACATAAATTCTGGTTGGTGCAAGTAATGCTTCTCCCAAAGTAGTTCCCAGTTCTTCATGGTATGTATCAAGGGTTTCTTTATCCATGGTAAAGATTTTACGAACCAGTGAAAATCCATTGGAATGTACTCCGGTTGATGCCATACCAATCAGAACATCACCGTCTGCCAGGGTCTCGCCGGTAATCATATCTTTCTTATCACATACACCTACTGCAAATCCAGCCAGGTCATATTCATCCTCTGCCATCAGACCCGGATGCTCTGCAGTCTCTCCACCAATTAATGCTGCGTCAGACTGAAGACAGCCTTCTGCTACACCTTTTACGATGGCTGCAATTTTCTCCGGATAATTCTTACCACATGCAATATAATCTAAGAAGAATAATGGTTCTCCACCTGCACAGGCAATATCATTTACACACATTGCTACTGCATCAATACCGATGGTATCATGCTTGTCCATAATCATGGCGAGCTTTACTTTCGTGCCACAGCCATCTGTTCCGGATAACAGTACCGGTTCTTCCATTTCTTTAATCTTCTCTAATGAAAATGCTCCGGAAAATCCGCCCAGTCCTCCAAGAACCTCTGGACGCATGGTCTTCTTTACATGCTCCTTCATCAGTTCTACGGACTTATATCCTGCCTCAATATCCACGCCTGCGTTCTTGTAATCCATTGTTCTTCCTCCTGAAATTATTATTTATCCTGCTTCTTATTTTGTGCTGATTTTATTATCTTCCTGCACGTTACTACTCTTGCCGTGCAAGTATGGAAATGCTTCGCATTTCCATACTACGGGCTTTTGCCCTATCAGACCATAATCAGCCCGTTTGGACTGCCAGCAGCCCAGCGGACTGCTTATAAGGTCTGGCACTGCTCAATGCTACTTACATTATAACTTCATTTGCTTATAAAGACCAATTATATATAGTAATACCACTAATTAGTTTTTCTAATTAATGGTATCTGGTTGCTTATTTCTACTTATAATTTACTTTTATTTCAATCGGGTTGTCCCATCTAATATGGCATGGGTCAAAGCATCTCCCCGATAGGATAATTTCAGTGAAAAGAAGCTCTCCCTCTCTTCTAACAGCCTGAAAAATATCTTATCACCTTCCCAGATAGGCAGATTATATACTTCTTCCTTTGGCATCCATTCCAGTGTTCCTTCGTTGCACTCGGTCATCGTACCGTGGAATTCATCTGCCGTATAAAGAAACATATATTCTGTCGGCCACGCATCGGAATCAAAAGTTACCACGCCCCGCAGCCGATAGGCATCCAAAGTAAGCCCGGTTTCTTCTTTTACTTCCCGAAGCAGGCATTCTTCCGGAGATTCTCCGGCTTCAAAATGACCGCCAACACCAACCCATTTATCCTTATTTACATCATGGCTTTTCTTCACCCGGTGCATCATCAGGTAGCAATTTTCCTTTTCTATATAGCAAAGCGTTGTATTTTCCGAACGTCTTTCTTCCATTTTTCTTTCTCTCTTCCGCTTTCTTTTTTACTTTCTTCCATGACTCTATGGTTCTATGCCGCTATCCGAAGCTTCCGGAAGCATACTTTGAAATAAATAATCTCGGCAATTGCTGTAATCGACCAGGAAAATGCATACAAAAGATATAAGGATGCAATGGTTCCAAAATATGCAAAGATCGTATATACCCAGATTACACGGAATACGCAGGAGCCCATGATAACAATAATGGTCGGCACAATGCTCTTTCCAATTCCGCGGGATGCCGCAATAGTGCAGTCCATAAATGCGGAAAGTGCATAGGAAAATCCCATAATCTTAATCCGCTCCATTCCGGCTTCAATTACCTCCGGTTTGCTGGCAAAAAGAGACAGGAACTGTCTTCCGAAAACCACCAGCAGCCCACCAAAAATTACGCCTGCCAGAAACGAATACAATAAACTGATGCGGTAACTTTTTATCATGCGTTCCCTGTTTCCTGCCCCCATATTCTGTCCCATGAAACTGGCGCATGCCGTATAAAATGCTGTCATAATATTAAAAATCAGCGTATCTGCATTGATTGCCGCTGAATTGCCGGACACCATAACCGCATCAAAGGAGTTGACTCCGGTCTGCACAAAAAGATTTGCAATTGCAAAGATTGCATTCTGCATTCCGCCCGGAACGCCAAGCATCAGCACACTTTTCGCCGCTTCCTTATGAAAACGCAGTCTGGAAAAGTAAAGCCTGCAGCTATCCTTTCTCCGGCACAGATGAGAAACCACCAAAATAGCTGACACATACTGAGCAATAACGCTGGCAATTGCCACTCCGCCTGCTGCCATATTACACTGGATAACAAAGAAAAGATTTAATAACACATTTAACACACCGGCAATACTCAGATAAATAAGTGGAAGCTTCGTCTCGCCGGATGCACTTAAAACACCATTTCCAAAATTGTAAATTGCAAGTGCCGGAAGCCCCAGTGCATAAATCCGAAAATATAGTACTGCGCCATCCATAAACTCTGATTTTGTATGTAAAATGTTTAAAAATGGCTCCGCAAATATATTACATATCAGGCACAGTATAAGTCCTGCCACCAGACAAATCAATGCCGCCGTGTGCACGGTTTCTTCCGTTCCCTTCGCATCGCCTACGCCCAGTTTATGCGCTACCCTTACATTAACACCGCCACCCATTCCAATCAGGAAGCCGGTAAATAAGGACACCAACAGCGTGGTCGAGCCAACCGACCCAAGGGGGATATATCCTGCATATTTTCCTACAATTGCTACGTCACTTAAATTAAATAATACTTCTAATATCTGAGAACACATCAACGGTATGCTAAAGAGGAAGATGTTCTTCCATAAAGAGCCGGATGTCATCCCGATACTTTTTCTTCTGCTTTCTGCTTTACTGCTCATAATTTTATTTCACTTTGGTTGGTTTGCTGTTCCTTTCCTGCCATATATCTTCTATAAGTTTTTCAAAGGACTGTGCAAAACGTACATCATCTTCTTCTGTACGCTTTCTCGGTCCTTTCATATGATTCTTATGAGAGCTGCGTCTTGCCTTCTTGTTAAGATGTCGTTCCATAAGCATCTGATCTATGTTATCATTCGTGTACCACTTGCCAGATTGGTGAATAGCATATGCACCTTTTCCAAGAGCCATAGCAGCGACACCATAATCCTGCGATACTACTACATCCCCTTTATGACAAATGCTGATCAGTTTATAATCTACTGCATCTGCTCCTGCACCTACCACAATCACATCGCTGTAATCAGAATACAAAATGTGATTTGTATCACACAGCAATGTGGTGGAAATATTGTATTTCTCTGCTATTGTCTCTACAATGTCCACTACCGGACACGCATCTGCATCTACAAATATCTGCATTTTCTTCAATTCACTTTCTTCAGTTGTAATTAACTAGTGTGCGTATGGTTTCAAGTGTTTCAGTTAGTTTACCTTCCAAATCTTTCAGTTCTTCATTGGCATCAATGATTGCATCTGATATTGTGTTTGGGAATATGCATCTGTCATTTTCTATATTTAATTCAAATAAAACAGCTTTATTATTTTCCAAGTAAATTTCCTGTACCTTTCCAAATAAAATATATTTTTCGCATTCTATGCTCTTATTTTAACAAGCCATTCTTCTGTAAGTAATTGATAAAGCAATCAATCATCTTTTTATATCGGTCAATAATATCTTTCTCGGTAAAATCAGCCGATGTAGCCGTCAGATCAAGAAGTTCAACAACACCTGTTCCCTCTTTCACCTGACCTTTACTGTTTGTAAATCCCTCATAATACTTCTTCTTATCCGTAAAACGATAATCAGAAGCACGAATGTTGATTCTTTTCTCAAGTAATGCTTTATTGCCCAATGACTCTACATTTCGAGCATCTGTTAATGAATTTTCTTTCTCATTTCTATTCCGAGCATAAATATGTTCAATCTCAAAAGTAGTTTCAAGTGAAAGTAGTGGCTGTTTATCATTCTGATATGCCCACCAAGCTATCATTGCTTTTGTAATTGGACGTGCATTATTGAAGCTGAAATTATCAAACATACTTCTTATAGTATCCGCATCGAACTTGTATTTTGAAAATTCAACAGGCTTATCATTTACGATATTTACCATCTCAGCATACACTGGAGTTCTAAGTGCATTTACGCCCGGATTTGTAATAGCATACGTCCATATAAATCCAGTTATCTTTTGCAAGAATGTATAGAACTTCTCGTCATCAAGCAAACCTTCATCATCTTTATTTTGCATAAAATATACGGATACAAAATATGTCCACATTCCGTTTGGAGCATAGTTCAATACAAAAAATTGCTTCAAAACTCTATTTGAAAATCTATCGGTATCTTGGTTGGAAACATCTTCCCAAAATTCAGCCAATACAATCAATTCGGTTAATGTATTAGTGTCTTTCAAAAGGGCATACGAGTTTTTCTCATAAAACTTTCTTAAAGCTTCTGTTGTAGAAGATACAATTCCCATTTTTGCACGAACAAAATACATATATCTTGTAAACAATTCGTCCATCGGTGTACCAGAAATCGGGTGGAATATTCTCTCGCAAAGTTCTTCGAGCTTTTTCCATTGAGTAATAAATTCTTCTTTTTTACCCAATTTAGAAAAATGCTTATAAAACTGTGCCTTAAAAATATCCGCATCAGACAACGGCTTTCCTCTATCATTAAGCGTTGAGAAAATCCGCAACGCTGTATCCTGCGATTCAGCTTCAATCGGAAGGAGAATACAGTTATTCATAATACGGGTAGGTAAATAAGCAAAGTAAGTAGGATATTTGGACAAAAATTCATCAATATTATCCTGAAAGAATCTGAAGTTGCAAGCATATTTGCTTTTCATTTCTTTATTGACACTTCCTGTTCTTAATATCTCAAGAAATTCTTCTTTATCATTATCAGTGGCAACCTCAGAATCTATCTTGAGCTGTGACATATCAGGCTCGCCAAATTCATCAGTTTTCCATAAACACTTTTCAATGTTCTGCTTTGTTGATATAGAAGCCTTGTCCTGCATATGACCGAACTTAGAATAGAACGCTCTTAAAAGTAGCATAAGAGTTGTCAATCTCTGCTGTCCATCAATAACCTCTAATTGAACAAAATCGCTGCGCGATGGCCTGCCAAGGCTGTGGCGCAGCTTTCTTT
>NZ_QUFO01000006.1:128139-176229 GCF_003478915.1 Roseburia sp. AF25-13LB | reverse complement strand
GGGCTTGACCAAAGCAACTCGGAAACAATCTGTATGAAGTTTTGAAGGTATGTACCTTTAACGATGGCGTTACCTGATTTCAGGCGAACGTCATTCTTTAACTTAATAATCCTCGATAGCTCAGTTGGTAGAGCACGCGGCTGTTAACCGCGCTGTCGTAGGTTCGAGTCCTACTCGGGGAGCTAATTGCTCGATAGCAGATGTTGCTGTCGGGCTTTTTGTTTGAAATGAAATATTCTGAAAATGATATTATATATATTGCACAAATTTATAAAAAGATATTGGTAAAAAATATCAATTGACAACAAAACAGAAATCAAATATAATTTAATTAAATTAAGAGAGACTTTGGAAATGTCACTGGTAAAGCAGGCTAAACCAAAATCAGTAGTGTACTGATTTTGGTTTTTTTATTTTCATAGGAAATATCGTTATGAAAATTCTCTTATAGGGAGAAATTTATATGCTTAACTATCTCTCAGAGTTTATGTAGCTTGTAGAACAAGGAGGATAACATGCAATTATTTAAAAAACATATAGAAAATATGATAAAAGAAAAACAAAAAGGTATTGATATTTATATGGTGGAGAAAGACAAAATATATGCACCGGTCAGTGGAAAAATAATTCCGTTAGAAGAAGTTGAAGATGCGGTATTTTCCCAGAAAATTATGGGAGATGGAGTTGGTATTGAACCAGTAGAAGGTTATCTGTATGCACCAGTTGATGGAAAAATATCTGTGGTATTTCCTACCGGACATGTAATCGGAATAGAATCAGAAGATGGAGCTGGAATTATCATGCATGTGGGAATTGATACGGTAGAATTAAAAGGAAATGGATTTGAGGTATTTGTTGAGCAGGGCAGAAAGGTCAAAGCAGGAGAGCTGCTGATGAAATTTGATTTGTCACTGATTCGTGAGAAATATAAAGCAACGGTAATGGTTGTAGTGGAAAATTCAGATACTTTTACATGTCAGACTACAAAATCAGAAAATGTTAAGGCGGGAGAGGAGTTACTAAAACTGGAGAGGGTGTAAGGATATGTTAAAAATAGAACAACCTTTTAACAATAATGTTGTAATGGGATGGGATAGAAAACACGGTGAAGTTGTAATTGTTGGAAAAGGAATTGGATTCCATGCCAAAAAGGGAGATATCATAGACGAAAGTAAAATCCAGAAAATATTTGTTGCAAATGAAAATGAAAAACTGGTAGATTTGATCCGCCAGATTTCGCCAGAATATCTTGAACTGGTAGAAGATATATTTTATAAGGCGAGAACGGAATATAATTTTTCACCGGAAGAACAGAACACGCTGGCACTTATGGATCATATACAATTTGCGGTAAAAAGGCTTAAAGAAGGGATACAACTGGATAATCCATTTACGACAGAGGTAAGGCAGTTTTATCAGAATGAATGGAAATTAGGTCTGTATGCAAGGGAACGCATAAAGGAATTGTTCCATGTAGTAATTCCGGATGAAGAGGTTGGTTATATTGCCATGCATCTTATTGCATCAGAATTTCAACAGGATCGCCGCATGGTAAATAAGGTTTTTCAGGTAATTGATATAGCATTGGATTATATAAAAAAGGAATATTTAACAGACGTAGATGAAAATTCCTTATCTTATACAAGACTTGTTACACATGTGAAATATTTTGCACAACGTTATGTAGAAGATAAAGAAAGTACAAAAGAAGATGAATTAATGAAAAAGACAGTTCGTGAAGTATTTCACGAAGAAGTTGATTGTATTGAGAGACTATCGGATCTTCTTTATGATAAATTTGGAAGACATATTACCAATTCCGAAGGAAATTATCTGGTATTGCATTTAAGAAATTGCAAGGAATAGCGGAAAGGGTGGTCACTATTAAATTAGGCCAGACCTGAAAACGGGATAACATTTACTGTTTATAGGTAAAGGAATCCTGTTTGAGGGTCTGCTTTTTTTACGGAAAATCCGAAAGAGAATATCCTGTAGATTATGCAGGTAAGAAGAACTTTCATACCTGTATGACAAAATAAATGCATATTTATCCTGTAAGAAAGGAGGGATGTAACAGGATAAATGTAAAATTGAAGATAATGATGTAAAACAAAAAGGAGGAAATTATTATGGATTACAAGAAAGCAGCATTAGAAGTTCTGCAGAATGTAGGGGGAGAAGAAAATGTAATAAGCATCATGAGCTGTTTTACGCGTGTTCGTGTAGAAGTAAAGGATAAGGATAAAGTAAATGATGCACAGATTAAGAAAATTGAAGGCTGCCAGGGATTGAACTGGGCATCCAATACAATTCAGATTATCTTTGGTGGAAAATGTAATGATGTATATGATGAACTGGAAAAAATTGTACATATCAGTGATAGCGGAGAGGAAGAAGCGACAGCAGTCGTAAAAAAGAAGAAATCCGTAGGTGCAGTAATCATTGATTACATCGCAAACTCTATTCAGCCAATTGTACCTATTCTGATTGCATCCGGATTTATCCAGAGTTTACTGGCAATGTTAAATTATATTAACATAGATACAACTACTTATACCTATCAGGTATTATATGCCATTGGACAGGCAGGATATTATTTCCTTCCAATTTTCTTAGGATTTGCAGCAGCAAAAAAACTCTGCGTAAATCCGTATATTGGAGCATTGGTAGGAGCAGTTTTGGTTTATCCAACACTGATTGAGCTTGGAAGTGCAGGCGGAACAGCAAGTTTTATTGGAATTCCGGTGACACTGGTTTCTTATGCTTCTTCCATTACACCAATTCTTCTTTCTATGCCTGTTGTAATGCTGATTAACAAACTTGCAAAGAAGATAAGTCCAAAGGTATTGTCAAGCTTATTAATTCCGATTATTACTATGATAATTTCAATTCCAGTTATTCTGATAGTAACAGGACCGATTGCAACCTGGATTGGAAATGGACTTTGTGGTGGAATTTCATTTATCTTTACAAAGATGTCTGTTGTAGGTGGTATCATTATTGGAGCAATCGCACCATATCTTGTTATGACAGGTGTACATAACGGAATTGCACTTCCAATTACTTTAACAGAGCTTGCAAGTCAAGGATTTTCTTATTTCTTCCCGTTACTTGCATATGGAAATATCGCAATTGGTGGAGCAGCATTAGGAGTATGGTTTAAGACCAAAAACAGCAAGATGAAAACAACATCCATGTCTGCCTCTCTTATGGCAGTTGTAGGAATTACAGAGCCAGCATTGTTTGGTGTATTACTTCCAGCTAAGAAACCTTTAATTTCTCTTGGAATTATGGATGCAATCTGTTCTGCATTTTCACTGGCATTTGGTGTAAAATGTACAGCATTAAGTCTCTGTGGACTTGGCGGACTTCCTGCATTCTTTGGTGATACTTTTGTAATCTGGTGCATTCTTATGACAGTATCCTTTGTGGGAGCATTTTTGATTACAATATTTATGGGATTTAAGGATATTCCGGAAGAACAGGCAGTATAAGTTATAGGAAAGAAGGGAATAGAATGAACTGTAAATATCCAAAATTATTTGAACCTTTAAAAGTAAATAAGGTAGTACTGAAAAATCGTATTATATCAGCACCACTTGGAAGTAATACAGACAAATCTTTAAGTGGTATTGGAATGATTATCCGCGGAACCAGTGGTTCCGTAGATGATTCCAGAATGCGTCTGACGCCAGGACCGTATTGTTTTGCAGACCTTTTTAAAGCAGCAAAAGTCAGGGAAGAAGTATCGATCATCCGTCAAAGAGGCGCAAAAGCAGAATTTGAGTTATGTCATTGTGGACAGTTTGCAATGGTAGAAAAGGGTGATTATGCGATTGGACCAGTATCTTATACAAGAGAAGATGGAACTGAAGTACGGGCAATGGATGAGGCAATGATGGAGGATATTGCAGATAAATTTGCAAAATCAGCCTTAGATGCAAAGGAATATGGTTTTGACAGTGTACTTTTGCATTTTGGTCATGGCTGGCTTCCAGCAGAATTTTTATCGCCATATTTTAATAAAAGAACAGATGAATATGGTGGAAGCTTTGAAAATAGAATTAAGTTTCCTACCATGATTGTAGACAGGGTAAGAAAAGCAGTTGGTCCAGATTATATGCTGGATATGCGTATCAGTGGTGATGAACATATTGAAGGAGGAATGCAGGTAGAGGAAGTTGCAGCATTTATTAAGAGTATAGAAGATAAAATTGATATGGTACATATTTCCTGTGGTGTTGAAGTAAATAATAATACAAAGATTTACATGTCTTCTACCGCTTATGCGCCCCATATGATTAATGTTGATCTTGCACGAAAAGTAAAAGAGCAGGTAAAGATTCCAGTAGCAGTAGTTGGTGGTATTATGACACCGGAAGAAGCGGAGGACATTCTGGAAAAAGGATATGCGGATGCAATTGTTGTAGGAAGGCAATTGATTGCAGATCCATGGTGGGCGCAAAAAGCCTATGAAGGACGCAGTGAAGATATTGTTCCATGCATTCGTTGTATGAATTGCTATAATCCATATCAGTATCGTACAGAGGAAGAAAAACGCAGTCATGTAGGAATGAATTCCGTACCATGTTGTTCTGTTAATCCGCGCTATCTCCATGAAGACAGAGTACCAAATGTGCTTCCAAAGGCAGATAGAAAGAAAAAAGTAGTGGTTGTGGGAGGAGGTCCTGCAGGTATGAAAGCAGCAATCACAGCAGCAGAACGTGGTCATGACGTAAGTCTGTATGAAGGAGAAGCAGCTCTTGGAGGACAGTTAATTTGTGCAGATTATGACAGTACCAAGCAGGATTTAAAAAGACTAAAAGACTACCTAAGCAACAGACTTTATAAATCAGGAGTAAAAGTGTATTTAAATACCAGAATGGATCCACAGAAAATCCGTGAACTTAATGCAGACAGCATAATACTGGCATTAGGAGCATATCCTGTAACATTCCAGATATCCGGAATGGAAAAAAATCAGATTATGACAGCAATTGATGCTTATAAAAACTTAGAGAAGACAGGAGAAAATGTTGTTATTATCGGAGGTGGTTCGATAGGCTGTGAACTTGGTGTTGATCTGGCAAAAATGGGAAGGAAAGTAACAATTCTAGAATTAGGACCAGTCCTGAACCGGACATTGAATGACATCATGAAAGTAGCTTTGAAAACTGAGATGGATAAATGTAAAAATCTGACAGCAATAACTAAGACAAGTTGTAAAGAAATCCGTGAACATTCTGTAATCACGGAAATGGAAGATGGCAGTCAGAAAGAGATTTTAGCTGATACAGTTATATTTGCAGCAGGAATGCGCGCAAGACTGGATGAAGCAAATGAATATTTTGGAATTGTGCAGGATACCAATATAATAGGAGATGCAAATCGTGTAGGTACGGTATGGAGTGCATTAGAAGATGGATATTACATTTCTGCACATTTATAAATTTTAGAAAAATCCCTCATTTTTGAATAGCATGTAGAAAAAGGACACTCACAGGATTTAATTCTGCAAAGAGAGTCCTTTTTCATTTAAGTGGACGAAAGGATAAATCTATAACTGATTACAGAATAGATGACCTGGTGGTAACTTGAAGTTATACTTCGTTACGTTTTCCAACAAATATACTGATAACATAGAATAAAACAGCATAAACCAGGAAGCAGATGAAGCAGCGGATCATCATATCAGATGCCATACTGTCTGCTGCAGTCTGATACATGCAATTATCCAGCCAGTAATCAGCAAAATCAAAAGATTTTTTATGTGTCAGCGTATCTGCCAGTGAAATAATCATGGACAAAACCAGTGGACCGATGATACCAACTGCGATGGAACCGCCTGTTTTCTTAAATAGAACTGTAATCAGGAAGAAAAGGGAGGTATATGCAAAGTTACCAAGAAGCTGTAAAAGCAGGGTGATAACCAGATCTCCTGTGGTACCGGAAAGGCTTCCAACTTTCCAGAATGCAGTGCCGGCAAGGAATCCGGTAACCCAGCAGACAATGGTATAAACCGTTGTGGCAGCTAAGGATACCATGTATTTTACCGCATAAATGCGGGTGCGGCTGTAGCCTCTTGCAATGATATTTTTTAAAGTGCCATTGGTGTAGTCGCTGCATACAAAGAGGGAAAGAAATACAGCCAGTACAATCGTAAAGTTGCTGGAAGATACTGCACCAACCAGCATATATATGCCGGTATAAAGGAATCCATCGTCAGAAGCACTTACGGTTACGCCGCCAGCTTCCATATTTCCCTGTGATAAACTGTAAATCATATTTAATGTTACTGCGGTCAGAAGAATTAATCCGATTAACACACAGCCACAGATGTAAAAGCTCTTCTGACGGAATAATTTTCGAAATTCAAATCTAAATAATTGTTCCATATTAACCACCTATCCGTTTCATAAAGTATTGTTCAAGTCCTTCTGCATGCACCCAGAAACCGTTTACCGCAATGTCCTGTTGAACCAGACGTTTGTTTAATTCAGCGGCTTCCTCAAGATGTGAGGAGAGAATCACCTGATTGCCGGCAATGCGAATCTGTTCTGCCGGAATAGTTTCTGCAAAAATAGCGGCTGTTTTCTGCACATCATCTACTGTAAAAATCAGTTTGTGCTGGCAGCGTTCATTTAATTCTGCAGCAGTAACTTCTTCAATCAGCATACCGTCGTTGATAATTCCATATCTGGTAACGATTTTGGACAGCTCATCTAATAAGTGGCTGGAAATAAGAATCGTGATATTTTTCTCATGATTCAGCTTTAAAATCAAATCACGGACTTCCTTCATTCCGGCAGGGTCAAGACCGTTTACCGGCTCATCTAAGACTAAGAACTCCGGATTGCCGAGAAGTGCAATGGCAATACCAAGACGCTGGCGCATTCCAAGGGAAAATTTGCCGGCTTTTTTATTACCGGTATCAGCAAGCCCAACCAGAGAAAGGATTTCCTTAATCTCTGCATCGGTGCCACCGTAAATTAAGGAAAACTGCTTTAAGTTTTCATAGGCGGTACAGTTTTTATAAAGTCCAGGTGCTTCGATTAAAGAACCGATTTTGCGTCTGGCTTTATCGAAAGGCTCGCCGCCAAATAATTTGATTTCTCCTTTGGTAGGGAAAGCAGTACCTAAGACAAGGCGCATGAAAGTTGTTTTGCCGGCACCGTTTTTTCCAATGAATCCGTAAATATCACCTTTGTGAATGGTCATATTTACATTATTTACAGCCATCTTCTTACCGAATTGCCGGGAAAGATTCGTTGTTTGCAATATTGTTTCCATAAACATATCTCCTTCTTTATTTGTATTACTACAATAATACACTAAGACAGTAATGTCAAGAAGAAAATTTTAAAAGATGGACAGAAGGGGAAAAGAAGTGTACCCTTAAAGAGAATAATTTTGAGACAAAATTTTGAGCAAAATTACTCCAGCAAAATTATGACGAATAATTCGTAAAAAACGCTTTACATCACTACTACTCTATGGTATACTAAAACACGTTCTGACGGTCGTTGGAACGTATCTGGCTCCGTGGTCAAGCGGTTAAGACATCGCCCTTTCACGGCGGTAACACGGGTTCGATTCCCGTCGGAGTCATTACACGAACAGAATATGAGGCATAAAAAATGTGCCACTGCATATACTGGAAGTGTTACAACAGAATATGGCGACATAGCCAAGTGGTAAGGCACGGGTCTGCAACACCCTTATCACCAGTTCGAATCTGGTTGTCGCCTCTTTCAAGAGAATCTTTTATAGATTCTCTTTTTTTTACGCGAGTAGCGAGAAAAATCGCATGCTTGCATGCAGATTTGACGAGCACCGCGATAACTCGAGAAACTCGCAAAGCGTGTTTCTCGTAGTTGGCGAGCACCTTAAGAAACTTCAATACCATGCACCTGCAAAAATTCCTTCGCAATCTTCGAAAGGTGCCGGTCTTTGCTGATAATAAAAGCACTCATAATATAGAGGTTTTCATCGGAAATATATTTGATGCACATATCCTTAATTTCACGCATGTCCTCATTCGTCAGGGAGACTAAGGCTACACTTCCGAAAGATCGTGCCCACTCAATGGCAGTGGTTTTCGGAGAAGTAATCATGGAAACATTTGGCGAAAGAAGATAGTGTCCAAAAGAAGCATAAACAATATCCAGACAGTCAAAAGGAATTGCCAGCGGGTAGTTGGCAAGGTCTGGGACAGAAAGCTTTCCTTTGATTTTAGCCAGGGGATGGTCTTTTGGAAACAGCGCAACAATATCCTCTCTTTCATAGGGATAAAGTGTAAGCGCACCATGTCCGGGTGCGGCAGAGCGAATCAGCCCAATCTCCGTAATTCCATTTAAGACATTCGGAATAACAAATTCGCTTGGAATCTCATAAAAGTCATAATTTACTTTCGGATGCTTTGCGATAAAGGCATCAAAAAATTTGTGCAGAAAATAAGGAGAGTTACCGGCTGGAATTGAAATCTTCAACAGTTCAGAGAAGCCGGCTTTCTGGTTCAGCAATTCATTTCGTAAGCCCTCTTCCATCATGCAAATCTCTTTGGCACGTTTGTAAAAGATTCTTCCTGCATCCGTCAGCTCTAAGGAACGGTTTCCCCGGAGAAGAAGCTTCGCACCATAGGTTTTCTCAATATTTTTTAGCTGGTTACTCAAAGAAGGCTGTGCAATCAGAAGCTTATTGGCAGCTGCTACGATACTGCCGCAATCTACAATGGTTACAAAGTTACGGTAGGAGTCTAATGTCATAATAAAATACCTCTTTTGTTTTGTGGGAATCATTTGAAAATATAATTTATGTGGTTTGTGGAGGGGATTGTAAAAAATATAGGATTTCCAATATAGTTCCGGGTATGCAGGGAAGATTATTTTTGATATGAAATGCCGCAGTTCTAAAGCACATGTTTTTCTTTCTGTTATTAAAACAGTCTTTCCAATGTTTGACATGATAACTGCCCGGTTCGCCGAAGTACGGATGCATTTTAAGGGCTGTTAGGGGCACTTGAAATTTCGTCTGGCATCCGGCAACGCTGGCACAGGGAAGTGCCAGCGAGGCGCATATGAACATGGATGTGAATTTGCGCCGGTTGCCAGGCTTATTCAGTTATAGGTCGAAATTCTTAGTGCCCCTTGCAGACATTATTCAGCATCCGTACTCGGCGGACAGAGCAGTTATCCTCTCAAAGCAATGGAAAGACAGTTTATAATCAAGAAAAACATGTAACTAAGAACTGCAGACATTTCATATCAGATAAAATAATCTTCCTGCATAACCGGCTAATTATATTGAAGTAAATATTTTTACAATTCCCCTCTACACAATATAATAAAAATATTATAGAAACCAAGTAAAAATAGTATTTTTATTATAAAACAATTTCTATTATAATGCAAATGTATGTAAAGCAAAGGTGCAATACGGGGACGTGTTGTACCTTTCGTGTTTTTCATAGTTACAATACATCCGAAGGAGACAGAACATTTCCGGCGGATATATAATGATGGATAAGAGGATATAGATAAAATGGAACATTATGATTTAGAAGTATGTGAACTGAAACGAGAACTGCCTTTTGTGAAACTGCCAGATGGGACAGCGTATGCTAGCTTTGTGGTAATCAGTGATACAGAGCTGATTGAGAAAGCAGGAAAGGAGCTGGCGGCATTTGCCAATGGAGCGGAAATTATCCTGACCATTGAAGCAAAGGGAATTGCTCTGGCGTACGAGATTTCAAAGCAGCTTCATATGAAGGAATTTGTGGTAGTCCGGAAAAGCGTGAAGTCCTATGTGAAATCATTTATCCAGGATGCGGTGCATTCCATTACAACAGAGGGAAATCAGGACATTTTTCTGGATGAAACGGATGCAGAGAAGTTAAAGGGAAAGAAAGTTGCAATTGTGGATGATGTGATTTCAAAAGGAGAATCCCTGGCTGCGGCAGAGCGTCTGGTGCAGAAAGCCGGAGGAGAGGTTTGTAGCAGGCTTGCAATTCTTGCAGAGGGAAAAGCGGCAGAGCGGACAGATATCACATTTTTACAGAAACTACCATTGTTTCAGAAAGGAAAAGAATCCTATGAGCCTGTTGATTAAACATGCAGCAATTGCAGATGTGTTGGAAGATGAGATAAAAACCGGGGATATTTATATCAGAAATGGTCGTTTTGAGAAAATTGCAGAGCATATTGATGCCAGTGAAATAGAAGAAAAGGAGCATCTTACGGTAATCAATGGGGAAGGGCTTACTGCCCTGCCAGGATTAATTGATGCCCATACCCATGTGGAGCTTAGCATGTTAAGCAGTGCATCTTTTGCAGAGGCACTGATACAAAACGGAACCACAGCAGCAGTCTTAGACCCTCATGATGCAGTAAATGTCTTAGGACATAAAGGTGCAAAATATCTGATGGAAGAGATGAAGGAGACAGAGCTTACACCGGTCTGGATGGCATCTCCCTGTGTTCCGTCAGCACCGGGATATGAAGACTGTTATGGACAGGTGATGCTTTCCGATGTCAAAGTGATGGTGGAAGAATATGGCATGTATGGAATTGCAGAAGCCATGGATTATAACCGGGTCATTGCAAAGGAAGCTTCTTTAAAAGAAATCTTAGATTATGGCAAAGAAAAGAAATTAAAAATTGACGGGCATGCACCGGGTGTCATAGGAACGGATCTGGATACCTATATTGCAGCAGGCGTAAGCTCGGATCACGAGAGTGTAACGGTAGAGGAAATGTTAGAAAAATTCCATAAGGGAATGTATGTTATTCTTCGCCGTGGTTCGTTAAAAGAACCTGCAAGTGCAAAAGAATTCATAGATAAAGCCGGAGACAGCGATCACATTTTACTTTCTACTGATGGCTGTATTACAGCGAAAGATATGGCAGAGCATGGACATATGAACTATGCACTGGCGCAGATTGTGGAAGAAGGTGTGGAGCCGCTTCAGGCTATCAAGCTTGCAACGATTTATCCGGCAGCAGCCTATGGCTTAAAGGACAGAGGTGTCATTGCAGAAGGATATCGTGCAGACATGATACTTGTGAAGAATTTAACAGACTTTAAGGTGCAGGATGTTATTGTAAACGGAGAAATTGCAAAGGCTTCTTATCCGCGAATGGATTATCCGAAAGAAGTGATCCATTCCATAAAGCGGGATGATTTAAAAGAAGGAGAACTTACGATTCCATTGCCGGAAGGCTGCATAGATGGCGAAGTAAAAGTCAATATTGTAAAAATCGTGGACGGAACCTTAGAGACAATTCACGAAGAGAGAAAGCTTCCGGTAAAGAACGGTGCACTCATTTTAGAGGATGACTTAATGTATTGTGCAGTAGTAGACCGTTACCGGAAAGATGGTTCCATCGGAATCGGCATCATCAGCCAGGCAGGAGTACTGCAGGGAGCATTTGCCGGTTCGGTAGGACAGGATACCCAGAATCTGATTGCATTTGGAACTTCTCTTTCGGATATGACGCTGGCATTTAATCAGGTGATTGCAAAACAGGGTGGTCTTTCTTATGTAAGGGATGGAGAAGAGAAACAATTTGTGGGACTTCCGGTACTTGGCATATTAAGCCAGAAGCCAATGGAGGCATTTGTAGAGGAAACAGATAGACTTTTAGCTGATTTATGGAAACACGGCTGTATCCTTAAGAATCCAATCCTCACCATGAGTCTTCAGATTTCCCTTGCCGTCATTCCGGAGATGGCAATTACCAACCGGGGATTATTGGATATTATAAATAATCGATTTATTCCAGTCTGTGAACTGGTTTAGATAAAACAAAAGAAAGGACGTTTATTATGGAAAAGTTTTTCAAACTGAAAGAAAATGGTACCAGCGTAAAAATCGAGTTTATTGCAGGTATCACAACATTTGTTACCATGGCTTACATCATCATGGTAAATCCGGCAATGCTTGCCACACCTTTTGAAGGAACCGATATGTATGATAAGGTATTCAACGGCGTATTTTTTGCCACCTGTCTGTCTGCATTTTTAGGAACCTTCTTAATGGGAGTTCTTGCCAGATTGCCGTTTGCCCAGGCACCTGGTATGGGAATGAACGCATTTTTTACTTACACCGTAATGCTTGGCATGGGTTATTCCTATGAAGCATCACTGGCAATGGTATTCATTTCCGGTGCATTATTTATTCTGATTACTTTATGTTCCTTCCGGGAAAAAATTGTAATGGCAATTCCGAAAAATATAAAAGTTGCCATATCGGTAGGTATCGGATTGTTCCTTGCATTTATCGGCTTCCAGGATGCAGGTCTTATCGTAGGAAATGACAGCACCATGGTATCTTTGGTGGATTTTTCTACTTTTTCTGAAAATCCGGTGGCTTGCTGGGGTGCAATTTTAGCCTTCTTTGGAATCGTACTTACCACCGTTCTTTATAAGAAAAAAGTAACCGGTTCTATTTTAATCAGTATTTTTGTAGTAACTATTCTTGGAATTTTCACCGGAAATACTGTATTTGATGGCTTCCAGATTAACTTTGGTGCCCAGGTAAAAGATTTTGCAGATGTTTCCTTATTCGCATGTTTCCGCGGTTTCCGGGAATTATTTATGGGAAGCTCGGTAGGACAGGCAATTTTAACTTTGATCATGCTGATTATCACTTTCTCCATGGTTGACATGTTTGATACCATCGGAACCTTAATCGGAACTGCAAAATCAGCAAATATGTTAGATGAAGATGGAAATATTCCAAATGCAAAGAAGAGCCTTCTCTGTGATGCAATTGCAACGGTTGGCGGTTCTATATTTGGTACTTCCACCGTTACCACTTATGGTGAATGTATCTCCGGAATCAGCGTAGGAGGAAGAACCGGACTGACTTCTGTATTTACAGCAATCATGTTCTTAGCAGCAATCATCTTTGCTCCGTTTGTAAGCATCATCCCATCCTGTGCAACAGCACCGGCATTAATCTTCGTAGGTGGTCTTTTGTTAAGTGCTATCAAAGATATGGAATTTGATGATGTATCCGAAGCAATTCCGGCATATCTTGCATTAATCATGATGCCGCTTACCTACTCCATCGCAAACGGAATTGCCGTTGGATTGATTGCTTATACATTAATTAAAATCTTTACCGGAAAGTTCAAGGAGTTAAATATTATCACAGTAGTATTATCCGCACTCTTTGTTATCCGTTATCTGATGATTTCCTTATAATCTTTTGAAGAACTGCATAAGAAAAGCGCAGGGCAATGAATGCTCTGCGCTTAAATTTTTTCGCTATGTAATAATTCTACTGTGGCTGATTTGGATTCTGCTGTTCTGGCTGCTGATACTGCTGCTGACCATTGAACTGCTGTGGCTGACCGTTGAACTGCTGCTGTCCGTTGAACTGCTGTGACTGTCCGTTGAACTGCTGCTGTCCGTTGAACTGCTGCTGTCCATAATAAGCCTGCTGTGCCTGATTTACCTTTGGAGCTACAATGCCGTAAGCCCAGTTTGCAAGTCCGTTTAATCCAGGAACGTTTGCTTCGTTTCCTTTGGCTGTGTTTACAAGAGCCATGATACAGAAAATCAGAACTACAAGGCTTACAATACCATCGATGACAGAAATTGCTGTTCCCCATACAGAACCCATAAGAGGTATCTGGTATAAGAAATCGAAAATGTTTAAAATACCATTTACGATATCTGCAAAGATACATAAGAAAAATGCCTGAATTACCTGACGGGAAGCCCATTCATTTTTCTCCACGATGAGAACGAAACCAGTCAGTAATGCAAGAACAGTGCTGTATCCTAAGAATGCAAGGATAAATGCGGCTACTGCATAAAATGATAATCTGATTCCTAACTTACCTTTTTCCATTATATTTGTTCCTCCTAAAAATGGTTTAATATTTTATAACATTATAAGTATACTGTTCTTATGTAAAAAAAGCAAATAAATTTGCATGGAATTGTGTAAAAAGCAGGTAGAAATCTGTAAATTCTCTCTTGACGGATTTGTGCTGCTTTGGTAAACTATATGAGTGTGAATTGACACAATTAAATATGTGGCGTCTTAGCCAAGTGGTAAGGCACGGGTCTGCAACACCCTTATCGCCGGTTCAAATCCGGCAGACGCCTTTTTAAAGAGAACCGATGAGGTTCTCTTTTTTTAATAGTAGTTGCAATATGAAAGTATGCAGAAATGAAATTCCGGAAAAGCCTATTATAATAAAAGCTGCTAACACATATCCGGTTATTTTTGGTAACAATATGGGAATAGAAACTGGTAGTGCATTTATGCAAATACATAAAAAAGTAGCTGGAAGATATTTAAAAGTCAATATAACTGCATTTTTTACGGTATGTTTTAAAGTAGTTCTGTATTGATCCGGAAGAAAAAATGCATAAATAAGAAATCCCTGCAATAACAACAAAATAAGAAATTGTATACAGAGAGTGAGAGACCTGAAAAAGGTTTCTGGCATAAAAGGTAAAATGTATAAGTTAATCAGACAAAATATAAATAAAATCATTACAGGTAGCCAAAGAAGAATATTCTGCTTTAAATTTTTTCTCCAAAAGAAAAAATAAGTTCTTGCAATATAGGATTCTGTATTTTGTGAAAGTTTTAAATTTGTTTGATAAAGGGCGTAAAAGGATACCCCGATTGTAATGATAGGAAGGGATGTAATAATGAATAAAAAATTTAAAGCAATTAAACTGGTAAATTTGTTGATAAATCGAAAAAATTTACCATCAAGTGAAAAGAAGTTTTCCATAGTATAATATCCTTTCAAAATTAATTCTATATTGTGGAATCCCGGATAATAAGTTTTGTTTCATATTCCATATATGAATGAGGAGAGTTTGGGTATTGTATCCGCTCTAACATCTGGCGGGCTGCAGCAATACCAAGGTATTTTTTTGGAGTCTGTATTGTAGTGAGAGAAGGCGTAATCCTTTCAGAAGCAGGAATACCATCAAATCCTACTACACTTACATCTTTTGGAATCTGATAACCCAAAAATTGAAGAGCATATATTAATTGGATTGCTGTACGGTCATTCCCGCAAATAAATACATCCGGGACAGAAGCCATCTTTTGTAATTTTTTAACGACTATTTGAAAGTCCTGAAATTCATCAGAAGTTTCTGTTAATAAGCAATGTTTCCGGTCTAGTTCCAGGTGATTATCAGAAAGACATTCTTGTAATGCATCAAAACGTTCCTGAAAACCTCGTCCTACATTTGCGGAATAAATATCTCCAACAAAGGCAAAACGCTCGGCACCCTTGGAAATTAAATGATTTACAATCCGGTGAATATTTCTTTTGTTTTCCATAGTAACAATATCTATCATATCTAAAGCAGGATTATAATCCTTTGGTAAATCAACAGTAATAATTGGAAGATTATATTGTAACAATGCATTGCAGATAGCCCCATCACAAATTTCCACAAGAATAATACCTTTAATGGAAGGATCATTTAATGCAGTAGGAAAATCCATTTTTTTCAAATCACTTTCAGACATGATTCCAATTACAAGATGATAATGTGCATTAGATAAGATGGATTCAATACCTGTTAAAACCGCAGCCCAGAATTCAGAGTCTGGTGCATAGGTTTTGGTAAGAAACAGGATAGAACCATTATTCACATTAGATGGAGAAGTAACATCTCCCGATTCGGAAAAAAGTTCTTTGTTTATGTTATTGTAATTCAGTTCTCTGGCTTTATTTAAAACCAGCTGCTTTGTTTTCGAAGAAACTTCATTACTGTTTTTTAAAGCTTTAGCAACAGTATTTCTGGATAAGTTTAATTCTTCGGCTAATTGTTTAATCGTGCATTTCATACTACCACCTCCAGATTTATTGTAACACTTTATTAAGAATAAAGGAAGAAGAAAATGTGCAAAAAATGAAAATGCACGAAATGCACAAAATAGCAATGAAAAGATGTATAACATGTATAAAACAACTGTTTTTATTATGTAAAAAAGATAGAAAATGATAAAATAGAGAAAGGTCTGTTGAAAATAAATGGTGCATATGCTAAAATTTGAGCATAAAAAGAACGATAAAAAACATGCAAATAGTGCAAAGAGAGGTGCATATGAAAAAATTATTGTACAGACCAAAAGATGCATGGGTTGGAGACTTAATACCGTATTATGAAAATGGAACTTTTTATGGTTATTATCTGCATGATCCAAGAATCAGAGACAAGGAGTATGCAGAAGAAACTACCTGGCATCTTGTAACAACAAAAGACTTTGTAAATGTGGAATACAAAGGGGAAGCAATCAAGAGAGGAGGAGATGACAAGCCAAATAAGAATGCTTACACTGGTTCCGTAATAAAAGACAAAGAAAATCTTTATCATGCATTTTTTACTGCGTATAATGAAGATATAAAAATTAATGGAAAAAGTGTACAGTCTGTAATGCAGGCAGTAGGAACAGATTTAGAACATCTTAATACGGTAGAAGAATTTTTGTTTGTTTCTGATGGAAAGCAATATGAAGAATTTGACTGGCGGGATCCATTTGTATACTGGAACGAAGAAGATGAATGTTATGACATGCTTCTGGCTTCAAGAATTAAAGGAGGAGGTGAATTAAGGGGAGGCTGTATTGCATTGTGTAAGTCAAAGGATTTGAAACAATGGACCTATGAAAAACCGTTTTATGCCCCTGGCATGTATATCACCATGGAATGTCCTGAAATTTTCAAGATGGGAAATTACTGGTATCTGGTTTTCTCCACTTTTTCGGATCAATTTACTACACATTATAGAATTTCAAAAAGTCCAAACGGACCATGGGAAATTCCTGAAGATGATGTCTTTGACACCAGATCAGATTATGCAATCAAAACCGCATCAGATGGACAGCGAAGATTTGCATTTGGATGGATTGCAAGCAAATATGGAAATAAAGATTTTGGACCATGGGAATGGGGTGGAACAATGGTGTTCCATGAATTGATTCAGAATCCGGAAGATGGAACATTAAAAGTCCGGGTTATTCCAGGTGTGAAAGAGTTCTATGATGAAGTACAGGATTTGAAACCAGCAGCAGGCTATAATAGCCGGATAACAAAGACAGAAAAAGGAATTCATGTAATAAGTGATACCTTAGGCTCCGGTGTCTATGAAATTCCGGAAGATTGCTTTTCGATTGAAATGGATGTCTGTGTGAAGCGGGGACATGAATTCGGAATAGCGTTACATGTTGATTCTGAAATGGAAAAGGGTTATTTTTTAAGAATGAATCAACGGAAAAAGGAAGTAGCATGGGATATGTGGCCACGTTCAGAAAAGGGAATCTATCAGTGGCAGATAAAAGGTGATGTACCATACCAGATAGAAACATCCAGAAGGCTTCCGGATGCAGATGAATATCATTTACTGATAATAAGAGAAGATGATATCTGTATTGTGTATATTAATGATGAAATTGTATTATCTACCAGAATGTATGATCACAAAGGTGGCTATGCCGGTGTTTATGTGGTACAGGGAGAAGTGGAATTAAACAATTTTGTGATAAAAACAAGAAAAGAGAGGGATTAAAATGAAAAAGAGAATGATGAGTATTTTATTGTTAGCAACAATGGTAACAGGGTTGATTGCAGGCTGTGGTTCTACAAAAAAAGAAGCAAAAAATGATGATGATGTGGTAACTGTTACGTGGATGACATCAAGACCTGTGGATGGTGAAATAGATCAGGTAATGCATGAAATTGCAGATCAGTACAGTAAAGAAAAAGGCGGAAAGTGGAAAATTGAATTTGAAACAACAGCGGACAGACCTTCCTATTTACAGAAATTAAAGACATTAATTGCCGGAGGCAATATGCCGGATATAATTGATATTGATGCCGATCCATATTGTCAGGAGCTGGTAGATGCAGGAATGTTAGTAGATGTAAAACAATTTTTAAAAGATAATGACAGATATGATGATTTCTATCCGATTGCATTAAAATATCAGGAATTTACAGATGGTTCCATGTATACTTTACCATTAGAATATCATGTGGAAATGACATGGTATAACAAAGAAATTTTTGAACAGTATAATCTGACACCACCAACTACCATGGATGAGTGGCTGAATGTATGTAAAACCTTAAAAGATAATGGAATTACACCGATTTCGGTAGATGGTGTTGACAGATGGCCGGTACAGAGATACTTAGCAATGCTTCCATTTAGAGAAACCGGAAATGATTTTATCATTAATTTAAGAGATGGAAAAGAGAAAATGGACAGTGAAACCGGAAGAGAAGCAGCAGAATTTATGAAAGAAATGGGTCAGTATTTTAATGATGGATTTGCTGCAACAGACTATGCAACAGCACAATCAATGTTTTTAGATGGAAAATCTGCAATGTATTATATTGGTGACTGGGAAATCGGCGCTATGCAGGATGCATATAAGCAGGGTAAAATTGATTATTTTTATCTTCCTACTATTGAAGGTGCAAAAACACAGCCAAATGAATTTTGTATAAATTCTGGAATTGGTATGGCATTTAATGCAGAAACATTTGATGAAAAAACAAAAGATTTTATCTTATATGTAATTGATAATTATGGTAAATTATATGCTGGAAAACAGCAGATGTCTCCAATTAAAACCGATTTACCGGATGATGTTGAATACTCAGATCTTTATCTGAAAATTCAGGAAGATATGCAGTCTACAGGTGAAAACTTCCTGAAGCCTTGGGATACATACCTTGATTCCAATACCAATACCGTTATGCAGGATAATTTATTATTGCTGGCATCCGGTGATTTATCAGTAGACGATTTTTGTAAACTGGTAGATGATTCTATTGCAGAATATACAAAATAAGTAAATGACATATCGAGATATGTATTATCATGATTGGTAATACATATCTCGTAACAGATTTATATAAATGAAAAGGAAGGAGTTATAATGGGCGTTATAAGAAACAAAAAGGCCTTTCTGGCATTTTTACTTCCAGGATTATTGTTCTATATTTTGGCAGTATTTTATCCAATAGAAGAGTCTATTCGATTAAGTTTTATGAAATGGGGAGGAATAGGAAAAAAGCAGTTTGTCGGATTGCAAAATTATGTGACTATGTTTCACGACGAAGTTTTTTATAAGGCATTTTTTAACAATCTGATTTACCTTGTTATTGTAGTTTCCATGCAATTATTAATTGGACTGTTTTTTGCAATATTGCTGACATATATGACAAAGCATGTGACACTGGTTAAAACGTTGTATTATGTACCATGTATTATTACAACAGTTGCTATCACACAGCTTTTTAGAAGTATGTACTCAACAGAGCCTATGGGATTATTGAATCAGATATTACAAAAAGTAGGTTTAGGTGGAATGGTAACGTCCTGGCTTGCGAAAGTAAGTACTGTATTACCAGCTGTATCCATACCGGAAGGATGGAGATTTACTGGAATGTATATGGTTATATTTTATGCTGCACTGGTTTCATTAGATCCTTCTGTATATGAAGCTGCCAAAATAGATGGCGCTTCTGAAATGCAGATATTATTTAAAATTAAAATGCCATTGATAAAAGATATTATACTTCTGACTTTGACGATGTGTTTGACAGGAGCATTAAGAGGATTTGATATTCCATTTTTATTGACAAGTGGTGGACCGGGAAATGCCAGCGAATTAATGTCTACATATATGTATAAAAAGGCGTTTTCAAGTAACCAGTATGGTTATGGCAGTACTTTAGCGGTGTTTATTATTATTGAAAGTATTTTAGTTGTTTATATTTTAAGAAAAATTTTTACTTCAAAGGAACAAAAAGAAGAAAAAAGAATTGAAAAAGAACGCATCAGAAGGAATAGGAGGGGAAATCATTGAAGAAAAAAATAATAAAAATAATATTTGCAGTATTGATTATTCTCTTCTTAATCATTCAGATATATCCGGTCATATGGTTGTTTGTTGCAAGTGTGAAACCAACCGTAGAGTTGTCAGCAGCTCCATTTGCATTTCCAAAGAGTATTACGCTGGAAAATTTTTCTAAGGTTTTATCAGATGGTAAAATCGGTATGTATATGTGGAATAGTTTAAAGGTGACCGTTATTTCGCTGATTCTGATTGTAGTATTAAGTTCTACTGCAGGATATGCATTGTCAAAATTTAAAGTAAGAGGAACAAAAACAATTTATTCTTTCTTTACATTTGGAATTATGGTTCCAGTACAGATTACATTAATACCATTATTTATTTTTTATAGTAAACTAGGTATTTTAAATACAAGTTTTTCTTTAATATTACCACAGGTAGGATTTGCATTACCTTTATCAGTTATGATGTTTGTAAGTTTTTACGAATTTGTTCCGAATGAATTGATAGAGGCAGCGGTTGTTGATGGGTGTTCACCGCTTCGGACTTTTATTCAGATTGTGTTCCCATTAGCAAGAAATACCGTTATTACAATTGCTTCCATGTATAGTATTCTGATTTGGAATGACTTTATTTTTGCAAATACATTTATTAGTGATACTTCAGCCAAGACAGTGGCAATGGGATTAAAAGATTATGTCGGAGCATTTGGAAATGTGGACTGGGGTTCAACATTTGCTGCAATAGCAATTTCAATTCTTCCTCCACTGGTAATCTATTTTGCGTTAAATAAATGGGTAACAGCTGGAATGACTATGGGTGCAACGAAAGGATAAGGTATAAAATGGATAAAAATATGATTATGCTGCCAGGAACAGCAGCAATGCTTCCCTATCTGACACATGGAAAAAGCAGGGCGATTAATGCTGAAAACAGGACGGGAGAAAAGGGAAAAGGTGGTATGGCAGCCAGCGGTCTCGGAAAATCAAGAAAAGGCAGTCCTTGCTTGAATGATATCCAGCCGGGAGAGACGGTCGTTTTAGGAGAAATAGATGGTCCGGGAATTATTCATCATATATGGATAACAACGGATAATAAAACGTCAGAAGGAGATTGCTTTGTTCTTAGGGACCTGGTTCTCAGAATGTATTGGGATGGCGAGGAAAATCCATCCGTAGAAGCACCGTTAGGGGATTTTTTCTGTTGTGGATTTGGAAAAGAGTGTTATATTAATTCCATTCTTATAACAGTTGTTCCATCCAGAGGGTTAAATTCTTATATTCAGATGCCATTTAAAAAGAGAGCAGTTATTACATTAGAAAATCAGCATGCAAATGCAATTCCGGCTTTTTTTTATCAGATTGATTATAATTTATACAATTATCTGCCAGAAGAAACGGAATATTTTCACGCAAGCTGGAGGAGAGAAGCTCTTACCGAGCTGGGAAAAGATTATGTTATTGCAGATGGAATAAAAGGTAGTGGTCATTATATCGGTACATATATAGCATTGTCTACACTTCAAAGATATTGGTGGGGTGAAGGAGAAGTAAAGTTTTATATTGATGGAGATGAACAATATCCAACAATCTGTGGAACCGGAATGGAAGATTATTTTGGAGGTTCCTGGAGTTTTGCCAGACATGAAAACGGAAAAACGATAGAACAGACATATACAACTCCTTTTCTTGGATATCCATATTATTCAAGGCATGATGATCTGGTAAATAATTTATATCATAATGATGATTGTCCACCAATGCGCGGTTTTTATCGCTGGCATGTCATGGATCCAGTATTTTTTGATGAGGAGCTTAAGGTTACTGTGCAACAGATTGGTGTTGGACATAAAGGTTTATTTGAACGTCAGGATGATTTGTCAAGTGTTGCATACTGGTATCAGAAGGAACCACATAATGTTTTTTCAAAGCTTCCTGAGAAAGAAAAAAGATGGCCAAGATAGAAAAGGGAGCAGAAAGGTCAATTGATGTCAAAGGAAAAAATGCTTCAGGAAATTGAACGGGCACAAATAGTAATTAATCAGAATAAAGAAAAAGTTTCACAGGGAAAAATGAGGCAGAAATACCACTTTATGGCAGAAACGGGATGGATTAATGATCCAAATGGATTGATATATTTCAAAGGAAAGTATCATTTTTTCTATCAGTATAATCCATATCAGAGTTTTTGGGAAAATATGCACTGGGGACATGCTGTCAGTGATGATTTGATTCATTGGGAGTATCTTCCGGTTGCATTAGCACCAAGTGAACCTTATGAAGATCATTTGAAGGGTGGATGTTTTTCCGGAAGTGCAATTGAATTTGACGGAAAGCTATATTTAATATACACAGCAGCAACGAATCATGGAAATGGATTTGTCCAGACACAGTGTGTTGCTTATAGTGAAGATGGTATTCATTTTGAAAAATATGAAAAAAATCCAGTTTTAACAGCACCGGAAGGGATTTCGCCAGATTCCTTCCGGGATCCCAAGGTATGGAAACACGAAGACAGCTATTATATGGTATGCGGAGCTTCAAAAAATCAAAAAGGACAGGCGTTATTGTATCGCTCGGAAGATTTGATACATTGGACATTTATAAATGTATTAGCAGAAAGCAGGGGAGAATGGGGAACCATGTGGGAATGTCCTGATTTCTTTCATATAGGAAACCGGTATGTTTTAACTTTTTCACCTATTGATGCAGGAGAGAGGACTTGTGTGTATTTAACCGGTTCGTTTGATTATGATACCGGAAAGTTTGATTATGATGTTTCAGGAGAAATTGATTGGGGTTTTGATTATTATGCACCACAATCATTTCAGGCACCTGATGGAAGAAGAATTATGGTTGCATGGGCAAATGAATGGGAATGGATGCCGTTTTTTAAAGACTGGGGACCGACTTACAGGGAAGACTGGTGCGGATTCTTTAATTTTCCGCGCGAAGTTAATATGACCAAAAGTGGAAGATTGAGTTTTGTTCCGATACGGGAGTTAAAAAAATATAGAAAAAAAACTGGTAAATATGTTCAGGACAAGTTGGTGATTTGTGATTCGCAACAAGAGTTAAAATCAGATGATGGAATAGCATTTGAGCTGAAATTTAATATAAATTTACGAGCGAGCAATGCACAGCAATTACTTGTAAAATTAAGATGCGATGAAATAAATCAAACAGTTTGTATATTTGATTTGAAGAATGGAGAATTAAAAGTAAATCGTAATAAGGCAGATGGATGGAGTAAAGGGATATCACACAGTATACTCTTTTTAAAAGAAAAAGATGTATTAGATGTTCATATTTTATCTGATCAAAGTTCCTTAGAATTATTTACTGATAATTATCAAAATAATCATTCTATGAATGTATTTGCGGGAAATGAACAAAATAAAATATATTTTCAGGCAGTAGAAGGAAGTGTTGTGCTGGAAAATGTAGAAGTGTATGGAATTGAGCCGTGAAAAAATGAATTTCATTTCATGGTATGATGATATAGAAGAAAAGGAAATGATAAACCAGTTCGGAAAAGAACTGGTTTCATTTCTATAAAAACAAAAGGAAGAAATATAGGAGGAATCGTAATATGAAAAAGAGCTTTGATGTTATTGCATTGGGAGAATTATTAATTGATTTTACGATGAATGGACAGAGTGAACAGGGGAATGATTTGTTTGAAGCATGCCCTGGTGGAGCGCCATGTAATGTTCTGGCAATGTTAAATGAAATGGGAAAGAAAACAGCATTTATTGGAAAAGTTGGAAAAGACCAGTTTGGAAAATTGCTTCGAAATACGTTAAATGATATTGGAATTGATACCTCCAATCTTTTTACAGACAGTACTGTAAATACAACACTTGCATTTGTACATACATTTCCGGATGGTGACCGTGAGTTCTCTTTTTATCGTAATCCGGGTGCTGATATGATGCTGACAGAAGATGAAATTAATACAACATTTATTTCCCAGGCAAAAATTTTCCATTTTGGAACGTTATCTATGACACAGGATAGTGTAAGAGCTGCAACAAAGAAAGCGGTTAAAGCGGCAAAGGAGAGTGGAGTACTCATTTCATTTGATCCAAATTTAAGGGAACCTTTGTGGAGTTCATTAGAATTAGCCAAAGAACAGATGAATTATGGATTTAGTCAATGTGATATATTGAAAATCTCTGATAATGAGATTCAGTTTGTTACTGGAAAAGAAGATTATGATGAGGGAATCAGATGCCTTCAGGAAAAATATCAGATACCACTCATTCTCTTAACAATGGGAAAAGAAGGAAGCCGCGCTTATTATAAGGGAATGCGTGTGGAATGTAGTGGATTTTCTGTAAAGACAATCGAGACAACAGGTGCAGGAGATACGTTTATGGGAAGTGTGCTGAATTATCTTCTGGAACATGATTTTAATAATTTGACAGAAAAGCAGTTGGAGGAACTTTTAAAGCTGGCAAATGCAGCGGCAGCTATAGTGACAACCAGAAAAGGTGTTATCCGTGCAATACCAAAAAAGAGTGAAATAGAAGAACTTCTTCAAAGGAATATGTTATAATTTATAAAAAGATTTGGACAATAAAAAGAGCTGTGGCACAGTCAGAGGTTGGGTCGGTCAGCTCTTTTTTTTGTAACCTTTTCCCATCCTCACTTGTATATATAGTGAAAGGCCTTTTAAACAGAAAAGAAATATGAGGGATCACTCATGAGAATAGCAACGGAGGTATTAGCGGAAAAGTATAAAGACCATTTATTTGCAGCGGCATTCAATGTCTGTAAAAATGCAGCAGATGCCGATGATGTGGTGCAGGATACTTTTCTTCAATATCATACAACCAACAGACAATTTGAAAATGAGCAGCATATCAGAGCATGGCTCATTCGGGTGGCAATCAATAAAGCAAAGAATATCAATCTTTCTTTCTGGCGGCAGAAGGGTGTGCCGTTAGAAGAATATATGGAGACACTGACATTTGAGACACCAGAAGCCCAGACACTGTTTACAGAAGTCATGAAGCTTCCAGAGAAGTATCGAATCGTCATACATTTATTTTATTATGAGGATTACACCATCCGGGAAATCGCGAAGATTATGAATGTGACAGAAAGCAACGTGAAGGTCAGGTTGACGCGTGGTCGCAGACTGCTCAGAAATGTATTAAAGGAGGAATGGGAAAATGACAGATAAAGAAAGATATAAACAGGCTTTTTCTTCTTTGCATGCCTCCGGACATATTTCTTTGGAGGTCAATATGAATCATAATAGAAAATTTCATCCAACACGTAAATTAATCGCAGCAAGTGCCTGCGCCATATTGTTGTTAGGTGGCAGCAGTGCCTATGCAGCGTATCATTTCTTAAGTCCGTCACAGATTGCGGATGAAGTAGCGGAAAATGGAGCATTGAGCCGGGCATTTGCCGGAGAGGATGCGGTAAGCGTCAATGAGACGCAGCAGAGCAATGGCTATGATATTACCTTATTAGGACTGGTGTCCGGAGAAAAATTAGAGCTTTGTGTACCACAGGAAACTCGGGAAAATGTCAGCAAATCACATACTTATGCAGCTGTTGCAATTGCAAAAAGTGATGGAACCGATATGGAATACCGTAATTTTTTTGTGGCACCGTTAATCAATGGCGTGTCTGTTTTGGATGCCAATGCAGCAACCATGGATGAGACACTTACCTGGTTCTGTAAAGATGGAGTTCTTTATGAGCTGATAGAATGTGATGATTTGGAAATTTTTGCAGACCGCGGCGTACAGTTAGGAATCTTGGACAGCTTCGGGAGCGAAGCGGCTGCATTTCGAATGGACAATGAAAGTGGCACTTACCGTAAAGTGGAAGACTATGCTGGCACAATTGCACTTTTCACCCTGCCATTAGATACCACAAAGGCAGATCCGGCGGCAGCGGAGGCGTACCTTAAGAAGCTTGAAGAAGCTGCGGGAGAAGATGAGGCAGCAGATGAAGCAGTAGATGCGAAAGGAACTGCCGGCAGAGCAGAAGCCAGCGTAATCACCGGAGCAGAAAGCGAAGCTGCAGCAGGCTATATGAACCAGAAAGTCAGAGATTTCGTGGATGGCATTACAGCGGATAATTTATCGGATTATTTTGAAATCGTAAAGGATTATCCGGTATTTACTGCTACACCGGACGAAAATGGCTGGGTAGATTTCGGAACACAGTATATTGAAAAAGAGGATTATGTTGCAAATGGCGGAAGCGGCGAAGTTTCCAACTGGATTGCAGAGGATGAAGATTTCAGCGTCAGTGCAATTACCATGTCAGGAACTGATGGAAAAGAAGGTGCTTCCACGCTTCGGATTTCCGTTGTTTTCCGCAATGAAGACGGCAGTCTTACGGAAGCATTGTATCAGATAAAACCGGACTGCATCGATTTGATAAAGTAGGGAAAAGATTAAAGCACTGGATATCGGTTTCTTTAAACCAGATATCTACAGAACCTGCCACCAGCAGCTGCTTACAGATGACTGGAGACAAAGAAACGCCAGAACCTGTATTTACAGGAACTGGCATTTCTTTGTCGATGGGACTTTACTTTATAGCCCCTTTTTAAGGAAGGATGTATGCAAACTAATTTAAGTTGTTGTCGGAATAGTAGAACAAATGAAAGAGAGATTTCCCTTTAATAAAACATTTCCATAATGATAGGAAAGAATAAAATGCATTCCCTTGTGTATTGGAATATCATTTAATGAACCAGAACCATTGATTACGCTACACAAGAGAAAAGGAAAATCCTGATGAAATAAAAATTGTGAGGCAACATTCAGTAAAAATACTTTATAATATTTACAGCAAATCAGTTCATTTAGTGTATTGGCAGGAAGCCCATCGGTATGCATAATACTATGTTCTATGGATTTGGCCGGTACAGTAATAACATCAATACTTTGCTGGATATGTAATTGACGTGGTTTCCCATTCCAAAGACGATCATAATCATATACACGATAGGTAATATCACTGTTCTGCTGTGTTTCAAGAAGTTCGATACCGCCTTTTATGGCATGGACTGTCCCTGGGTCAATTTGTATAAAATCTCCTTTTTTTACCGGAATTTCCCGGATAAATTCATTCCATTTACCATGCAGGATCATATCAGACAATTCTTCTTTTGTTCTGGCATTGTGTCCAATGATAAGAGAGGAATCTTTTTTACAATCCAGGATATACCAGCATTCTGTTTTTCCAAGAGAGCCATGCTCATTTTTACAGGCATAAGTATCGTCAGGATGAACCTGTATGCTAAGGTCGTTTTTTGCATCAATAATTTTTACCAAAAGCGGAAATTTAGAAAGGTTTGAATACCCAAATAATTCAGGATGCTCGTTCCATAATTGCGAGAGGGTTTCTCCTTCATAAAACCCATCAGCAATGGTACAATCTCCATTGGGATGTGCAGAAATACCCCAGCATTCACCAATATCATTTCCAGGTATGTCATATCCAAAGTCAGTTTTTAATCTGGTACCACCCCAGATATTATGTGTAAAAACAGGGTTTAGTATAATCATGTTTTTCCCCCTATAAATTTAATTGATATCCGCAACAATCAAGAATTAATTCACAAAAAACAGAATTTGCCCAGGAAAACCAGGGTCTTGTATATTGGGACGGATCATCGACAAGAAATGATTCATGCATAAAGCCTGTACCGGCATCTGTTTGTGACAGTATTTTCAAAATCTGTTCTTTTTCTTCTGAAGATGAGGAAGTTAATGCCTGCATGGCCAGTCCGATATGCCAGATATAACGCGTAGGAGTGTGAGGACTGCCAATTCCCCGGGCATACTTTCCTTCATAATAGTAAGGATTTCTGTCACTGAGAACAATTTCTCTGGTGTTCAGATAACGTTTGTCTTGTTTGTCACAATATCCAATATAGGGAAGTGAAAGGAGACTTGGGAGATTTGCATCATCCATAATATTATATTCTCCAAAACCATCTACCTCGTAAGCATAAAACTCTTTTTCCTGTCCGGGTACAATTGCATAGGATTCAATTGCTGCACGAACACATAACGAAAAGTTATGGGCATATGTATAAAGTTCCCGGTTCTGATATATTTTTTCAGCAATTTCAGCAATATTTTCCAATATGACAGAAGCAAGCATATTAGAAGGAATCAGGTATCCATAAGTACATGAATCATCACTTGGACGAAAACCTGACCAGATAAGGTTAATATTACTTTTTACCAGGGCACCTTTTCCATTTCTTGAAAGAGTATCTGTAGGAACACAATTTTCTCTTTCAAAGGAGTAAGGAGACAGGTGTTCATGATCCTGCTCTGTCCGGAAAACAGAAAGAATGGTTTTTGCTGCTTCCAGCCATTTTGAAGTAAAATGGCTGGTACAACCGGTGTTTTTCCACAGCAGATAAGAGAGCTGAATCGGAAAACACAAAGAATCTATTTCGAATTTTCGTTCCCATAATTCCGGTTTCATATCTGTTTTGTCATGTTCCCAGCAGTTTCCATTTGCAGACTCATTAAATGCATTTGCATAAGGATCAATGAGAATGCAGTCCATCTGTTTTGCAATCAGCCCACAGATAAGTTCTCTGATAGAAGGATCTTCTTTTGCAAAAAATAGAAAAGGGCGGAGCTGGCAGGCAGAATCTCTTAACCACATGGCCGGAATATCACCGGTAATTACAAATACAGAACCATCATCTAATATTTTTATAGTAGTATTAAGCGTATTAGAAATACAATTTTCAAACATGGTGGCCAGTTTACTGTCTGCGCCAAATTGTTTTTTAACCAACTGAATGGTGTCATTTATGATTTCATAATTTTTTTTTACTGTTATCATATATTTTTAGCCTCATATAATATTTTATACTGACATGTTTTAATATAAAGGTCCATAGAATTTACATGCAGCAAGGTCTGCGGCTTCCATATCGGATGTTCCAAAAGAACTCCAGACATGTGGACGGAAAATAGCGGAGGACGGAACATTGTGCATGGAAACATGGATGCGAAGCATAGATGCAAGAGTAATTAATTCTGCACCAATATGTCCGTAGATAAAGGCACCATGATTTGCTCCCCAGTTAGCCATAACACTGTATACATCCTGAAAAGCACCGTTTCCTGTAAGGTTAGGAACAAACCAGGTGGTAGGCCAGGTTGGATCAGTACGGTTATCAATTATTTTGTGAACTTCATCCGGAAGAGTAATGCTGTATCCTTCCGCAATTTGTAAACAAGGTCCAATGCCTTCTACAAGGTTTACTCTTACCATAGTCAGTGGCATTTTAGCATCTGTTTTAAAGTGAGAGGAAAATCCACCGCCACGGAACTGGCATAATTCTGCCGGACACCAGTCAGTTGCCTGAAGACAGGCATTGATGTCAGTTTCTGTCATATCCCACCAGGATTTCATGACTGGAACTCCATTTTCATCTGAAGATTTTCCGCAGGCATCAAGACAGGTAGAACCCGAATTAATCAGATGAATAAAACCATTTTCCGCATCGCCTGTTGGCTTCCAGCCAGTAACACGCTTTACTGCATCAGGACTCCAATAACAACGGATATCAGAAAATCCACTGGCCTTTCCTGTAAGAAGATTTCCAAACATCATGGAGAGACCATTTAGATTATCATTTTCTGTTGCAAAAACGAGTGGCTGTTTTTTACCGTTCCAATCAAAGGTAGAATTTAAAATTGCCTCTGTAAAATCTGCATTCGGTTTATAATCTGTCCACATACGCTGTCCCTGGAAACCGGCAAATAATGCATTACGTCCAAGAGATTCTTCCTGATAGCCTATTTCAGCCAGTTTTGGATTGCCAAGCATAATATCACGAATAATTAAAGTCATTTTTATAACAAATTCCCATTCCTGAGATTTCTGCGCTGGACTGTGTGCACGGCATTCCGGGTTGGGATCCATACCTTCTTTACAATTTTCATGTACCCATTTCAGGGCTTTTGTAAATTCATCTTTATCATAAATTTCATGATCAATACGACGTAAAATTTCTGTCATATCAATCCATTCCGGCCGGATTCCGAGATAATGTATATAAAAAGATGGGTCGAAGAAGGAACCCATGATTCCCATGGAAACAGAGCCAATATTGACGTATGATTTATTTTTTAACTGCCCCACTGCCAGTGCAGCTTTTGCAAATAACAGAATTTTTTGTTTCACATCTTCAGGAATTTCATTTTCATCCATATCTTGCACATCATGTCCATAGATGGAGAAACATGGCAGTTTCATCTGGTTGTGAGCAGACATGGCAGCAGCCAGATAAACAGCCCCCGGTCGTTCTGTGCCATTGAACCCCCAGATGGCTTTGATGGTAAGAGGATCAATATCAATGGTTTCCAAAGGATAGCACCAGCTTGGAGTCACACTTAAAGTAGCGGTTACACCTTTGGAAGTAAATTCAGCCTGACAGCGTGCGGCTTCTTCACTGCCGGCAATGCTTCCTTCAGAAAAAATAATTACTTTTGCAGGTGTTCCATCTGCATAAAATACATTTTGCTCAATCAGTGCCTTTGCCTGGGCAGCCATTTGGGCTACTTTTTCTTCCAGTGAATCACGTATACCTAAACGTCTGGAGTCTACAATTGGTCTGATGCCAATAACAGGATATGTTTTCATAGTAAAATACCTCCTTATTAATTTCAATTTTTATGTAAAATGCTGTGATAATCAGACGTTGGGCCACTGAATACGTTGCGGAGAAATGCAACCGAATTCCTGGCGTCTGAATCAAGCTGTGCCAGACTGGCACCCTGGCTTAAATCACGCCAGATTTTAATATCATTTCCAACAGTACCACCATTTCTTACAAAAGGTTCCATAACAACATTCCCCTGATATCCAATAGCACGAAGAGCCATTCCAATTTCATACCATGGAAAACCTCCTTTTCCAGGCAACCGGCGGTTGTTTTCACCAACATGAAAATGACCCAGTTTATCTCCGGCTAAAAGAATGGCTTCCACCATATTATCTTCTTCAATATTCATATGGAAAGTATCCAGCATAATTTTTACGGAAGGAACATCAACTTCTTCTACAAATTGTCTGCATTCTGCACAGGTATTGATAAGATATCCCTCAAAACGATTCAGTACTTCAAGGCAATAATTAACACCACATTCGGCTGCAATCTTTCCTACTGTGCGGACATTTTTGACACTTCGCTCCCAGTCTCCGGCTTTATCAATCGGCTGGCTATAGTCAACTGGCCAGTAAGAATAGATGCCTCCACCCAAAGTATGAATATTAAGAAATTCCAGCTTTTTAAGAATATCAGTATAAAATGTAATTGCATTGTTCACAATTGCAGAATCCGGACTTCCAAGATTCTCACTGGCATTTGGACCATATCCGGCTGTTAAAATAATTCCCTGATCATCCGCTTCTTTTTTCAGTGAAGCTAAATCTTCCATGGAAATATTTTTTAACATTGCACAGGATATTTCCAGAATATCAAAACCTAATTCTTTTACTTTGCGTATATATTGTTTTTGATCAGCATTCCATTCTTTTTCCCAATATGCAAAATAGATTCCATAGTTCATAGTAAAAACCTCCTTATATCATTTACTATTCAGTAATTGCTGCAAAAGCATCGCAGAAATTTTTATTTTGTTCCAGCCGTCTGGCAGCTCCAAGAACATTAGTGGTGCTCACTACAAAAGAAGAAAGTTTCTGATAATCATGATTTATACACTCAAAGGAACCTTCCTTTTGAAAATATGAAACAACATCATAAAGTGTCCGGGCAGCGAGCTTTTCATCTATTTGTGCAAGGCACCAGATAACCCAGCCGCTTGCAGTTGCCCAATATGCACCATTCTGGTATTCTTCATGCGGTATTTCGATTAATAACCGTTCCCAGTATTCTCCTGAAAGCAGATGACGGATTTGACCATGTAATACATATCTGTCATAATAATCTTTAAGGAAGGTAAGAATATCACTCTTTATCTCATCGGTGCATGGAAAATTGATATATAACATATAAGCAATTCCCCAGATATCAATCTGTGCACAGTCATCTGTTGCAGCAAGAAAAGCATGAGAATCGGAATGGTACAGGTATTTGATGGATGATTCAATTGCGTTGCAACGTTGTAAATATAATTCTTTATCAGAAGGTGAACTTGTCATGCGGAACATGTGCAGGCATGCACGCCAGTAAAGCAGGCTTTCCATATAAAGAGAGCCGGTCTTGGCAACAGTATCGGTAAATCCATATGGAGAATGGGGCTTTACAGGATCATTATAGACAAGTCCATGTTTGTCTAGCGGAATGGCATTTAAGCCCTGACGTAAATAGGGTTCCCATTTCTTAAATAATTCCTGAAATTCACCAGGTTTTAGTCTTGTCATTAAAGAGTGGACAGTAAATATCAGAAAAGGAGTATTATCCAGATTGGCTTCTCCAATAGGTTTTCCTACAACACCTGCTGCATAGGCAGTGACACCATCTTCGTAGATACGGTCAGGCATCCACCCATCATCAGCACGTCTATGGTCAATTGCGTATTGTATACAGCCAATAATTTCATCATTTGAAATACAGTCACCGGCGTATTCTACCATATAAGAAAAATCCCTAAGCCATAATGCATTATAACTTGAGACACCATCCGGGGTAAAAATAGTAATTCCGTTGGTAGTAGTAACTTTGCAGTTTTTTAACAGGTCAGAAGAACTGTCTGTTAAATATTGAATCGTTTGATAAAGACTCTTTTTCATATGCATATGATATCCTTTCTTAAATAATAAATAATTAAAAAATATAGCACTCATTATGTAATTATCAGAAAAAAACATGCTGTTGTTATCAGAGTATAACATAAAAGAATAGTTTTTTAAATATATTTTGCAAAAATAATTTATAAAATATTATTGTAAAAGTACTTTACAAAACAAATGAGAGGTGCTATGATACATGTCAAGGGAGGACAAGTGAATGAAAAACACTACAAAAGTTTTAAAAGAAGCAAACAAGTACCTGATTATGCAATGTATTTTATCGTATCAGCCACTTACGATAGAAGAGATTGTAAGAAAAACAATGGTGAGCCGACCAACGGTTCTTGAAGTGATTAAAGAGCTGCAGGAAAACGGTTACATTATTAAGAAAGGTCAGGTCAGAAGTACCGGGGGAAGACCTGCAGATCTGATACTTGTAAATGCAAAGGCATGTTATGCAATTGGAATAGATTTGGAATTTCCAATTCACAGAACCAGAATTGCAGTAACAAATGCAGCAAAAGAAATTATCGGTTCAAAAGAAATTCGTTACGAGGCAGATGCTGAGGCAGATGAAGTTTTGCAAGGATTGATAAATGAAATTGAAGAAATTGTAAAAAAAGTTGGCATCAGTATGGAAAAGGTATTGGGGATAGGACTTGGACTTCCTGGAAATATTGATGAAAAAAATGGAATTTCCGTTCATATTGAACGTATTAAGAATTGGAATGACATACATATTAAGGACATATTAGAAGAAAAATTCCATGTACCTGTCTATATTAAAAATGATGTACATTTGCTTTCTGTTGCAGAGAGAGAAAAATACATGGTATCAGATATAGAAAACTTTATTTACATAGGACTTCGATCCGGTATTGGTAGTGCAATTTTTTATCACGGAAGATTGATAGAAGGAAGACAGGGAAATGCAGGATTTATTGGACACACTACAGTAAATCCGGAAGGCCCGTTATGTACCTGTGGAAAATGTGGATGCCTGGATGCATTTGCAAGTGAAATGGCGATGAACAATGAATATAAAAAACTTTGTTTAGAAGCAGGCAAAGAGTATTCAAAGGATGAAGAACACTTAACAGTACAGGATTTTATTGAAAAAGCAGAAAAAGGAGAGGAGATCAGCCGTCAGGTATTAAAGCGTTCCGGCTTTTATATTGGAATAGCGATAGCAAATCTGATTAAAACACTGGAAATTACTACAGTTATTATTGGTGGTTGTACACAGATTGAAGATACCGAATTTGTTAATGAAATTAAGAATACGGCAAAGAATTATCTGACAAGAGGATATGAAAATGAGATTGAAATAAGAGTTGGCTCTTTAAAGCAGGAAGAATATCCACTGGGTGCCTGCTGCCATGTCTTAAGTCATATTCTTGAAAAACCAAAGCTCTCCTTAAATGCATAATGATATGGTGCAATAATTCCGCCAGGAATTATAAATAAATTATATTTTATAGGAGGTACTTTACATGAAAAAGAAGATTGTGTCCATTATGTTGACAGCAGCAATGACAATTTCAATGTTGGCAGGTTGTGGCTCAACAAGCGACAACAGTAGTGAAAGCACAGGGGGAAACACAGAGAAAGCAGCAGATGCAGATTCATCAGGGGACGAGGTAACATTGGAATTCCTGTCCTGTAAGGTTGAGGATGCGCCAAAAGAAGCACTGGATGAGATTATCAGTAATTTTGAAAAAGATAATCCAGGAGTTAAAATTGAAGTGCAGAGTATGAATTCTGATAACTTAAAAACCACATTACGTTCCAGAGCAGCATCAGGTGACATGCCGGATATTGTTACATGGATGAAAGAAATTGATGAAGATTATCTTTTGGATTTATCTGGAGAAGATTTCTTATCTAACATCAATTCAGACACATTGGCAGGTGCAAATAAGATATATGATGATGGCACTTATGCAATGCCATTAGACAATGGATGGATTGGATTATTCTATAATAAGGATGTCCTCGAAGCAAATGATATAGAAGTTCCGACTACTTATTCAGATTTAGTAGCAGCATGTGAAAAACTTCAGAAAAATGGGGTTACACCATTTGCTTCCAGTTTAAGTGACCTGAGTGTTCCGTATATTGCATTAATTGGTCTGTTTGCAGAAAATGTATATGCAAAAAATCCGGATTGGAGTGCAGAGCGTGATGCTGGAGAACATTCTTTTGCAACAGATGAAGGCTGGAAAAAATCTTTTGATGAGTTAACAGATGTTGTTTATAAATACTGTGACCCGGATAACGCATACAACCTTTCTTATGATGACTGCGCAGCAAATTTTGCTAATGGTGAGAATGCATTTTATTTTGAAGGTTCCTGGGCATTATCAAGTGTCAGAGGAGTAAACAGTGATGCTAATATTGGAATTATGGCATTCCCGGTTTCTGATAACCCGGATGACAGTGTTCTGTTATGTTTCCCGGATACTTCACTTTCTATCTGTAAAGATTCTGAAAATGCAGATATTGCAAAGAAGTTCCTTGCATATATGTCAAGTGAAGAAGCTGGAACTATCTGGGCAGAAAAATGTGCAGTTTCCTCTGCAATTAATGGTGTTAATGTAGATTATGATCCGGTTGCAGCAGATATTAATTCTTACATTAATTCAGGTAAGATTACACCGCTTGGCGACAGAGTTTTAAGAACAACCTTTACAGATAAACTCTGGGAGATCTTCTCTTACTATATGTTAGGCGAAAGTGATTGGGAGACAACAGCTGCCACTCTGGATGAGTATTGGGATAAGGCATATAAAGAACAGCAGTAATTGATAATAATACCGGAGCTGTTGTATCGAATGTAGATTGGATTTGTCAGTTTGACGGATCTGAAAAAAATACAGTTGATATAATAGCTCCGATTTTTTTAACAGGATGTGAGAGTACATGAGAAAAAAAAGAAAAGAGACATTATTTTATTTTTGCCTGTTATTGCCAGCAATGATATTGTTTGTTTTATTCTTTATAATTCCGGTAGTTCAAAGTTTCTGGCTTTCTTTTACCGATTCTTATGGAATGAAAACAGAGTATAATTTTATCTGGTTCGACAATTATAAAGAGGCATTTAAAGATAAGACATTTACACAAACAATAAAAAATACATTGAGCTATACTTTGATAGCGGTTATTGCAGGAAATTTAGTATCTATTTTACTGGCCTTTTTATTAGATGCAAAATTAAAAGCTAAAAATTTCTTCCGGACAATATTTTTTATTCCGAATACAATGAGTCTGCTGGTTGTAGGTTATATCTGGTATTTTGTATACACAAAAGTTTTACCTGAAATGACAAAAACAATATCCGGTACATCAGTAGCGTTATTAGGTAATAAATCACTGGTAATTTTAGCATTGGCTATTGTTGGAATATGGAATGTAGCTGGATATTATATGGTGATATATATTGCTGGTTTACAGAGTATTTCAGATGATTTGATAGAGGCTGCAAAAATCGATGGTGCAGGAACATTAAAAACAATCTGGTATATTAAGCTTCCGATTCTTGCACCGACAATTATGACTTGTCTTATTTTGTCAGTAGCAGCGCATATGAAAGTATTTGAACTGCCATACACTATGACATCCGGAGGTCCGGTAGGCGCATCAAGTACCATGGTATATAAAATATATACAACTGCATTTGGTGCCAGCCGAAATGGATATGCATCTGCACAGTCCATCATCCTGTTTCTGATTATTGCAGGCATTTCGCTTGTACTTAACGCAATTATGAAGAAGAAGGAGGAGCGATTATCATGAAAAAGAAAAGTAATACTATACTTAACATAATAAAATATGCAGTAACAATTGTGTTTGCAATTTTATTTGTAGCTCCCCTTCTTCTGGTATTTATTAATTCTTTTAAAACAAAAGCAGAAATTAGTTCATCTGCATTAGCACTGCCTCAGACATGGAATCTGGATAATTATATTACGATAATTACGGAAAGTAATTTTGTATCCTCTTTTATGACAAGTATTTTTACAGTTGTTGTAACAACATCATTAACAGTATTGGTTGCAGCAATTACTGGATATGCATTGGCCAGATGGCATTCTAAGGTGTCCAGTATTATTATGCTGGTAATTATGACAACCTTATTTGTTCCATTTCAGGTTTATATGGTAGCATTGATTGTAGTAGTTCGTAAAATTGGATTAGTTGGCAATTTATTTGGATTAATTTTGGTTTATCTTGCATTAGGAATGCCAGTACCAATTTTCTTATGCAGAAGTTATTGTGTGGGTTTGCCACGGGAACTGGAAGAAGCAGCTATAATTGATGGATGTTCAAGATTTAAAATGCTTGGTAAAATAGTACTTCCACTGATGCGTCCAATACTTGCAACAGTTGCGGTTTTGAATGCGTTATGGGTATGGGGAGAATTTTTGGTAGCATTTCTTGTATATGGAAACGGAAAACCAATGACATTACCGTTATCACAGCAGTACTTCTATGGAACATATAGCAATCAATGGAATTTAATTTTAGCAAACTTTGTAATTTCAAGTATTCCGATTATTTTATTCTATATTCTTATGCAAAAAAATATTGTAAAAGGAATTGCAGCAGGTGCTGTAAAGGGTTAAAATTTAATAGAGCAAAGGAGAGAATACAATGATTTTTGGAGGACTTGAAGCTGGCGGAACCAAGATGGTCTGCGCCATCGGAAATGAAAACGGAGAGGTATTGGAGAGGATTTCCATTCCGACATGTACACCGGATGAAACATTTCCTGAAATGATTGCATATTTTCAGGAGAAAAAGATTGAAGCATTGGGCATCGGTTCCTTTGGACCGGTGGATTTAAACAGAAATTCAGCAACTTACGGACATATCACAAAAACACCGAAGCCGGGCTGGGCAGGAGCAGATTTTGTAGGCAGAATGAAGGAAGCCCTTCAGGTTCCGGTAGGTTTTGATACGGACGTAAATGCCGCTATCCTGGGCGAAGTGACCTGGGGAGCAGCAAAAGGCTGCGAAAATGCCATTTATATTACCGTTGGCACAGGAATTGGTGTGGGAGTGTACGTCAATGGCGGATTGGTTCATGGACTGGTACATCCGGAAGGTGGTCATATTCTGATTCAGAAAAATCCGAAAGATACTTATGGCGGCTGTTGTCCGTTCCATACACATTGCGTGGAGGGTCTGGCTTCCGGACCATCCATTCTCGGAAGATACGGAAAAGAAGCGAAGGAGCTTACTGACGTGCCGGAGGTATGGGAATTAGAGGCAGATTATCTGGCACAGGCAATCACCAATTATATTCTGATGTATTCCCCACAGAAGATTATTCTCTGGGGGGGTGTGATGCACCAGGAGAAATTATTTGCCATGATCCGGGAGAATGTGAAGGAGATGTTACACGGCTACGTTTACCATCCGATGATTTCAGAGCATATGGATGATTATATTGTGGCACCTGGTCTGGGTGAAAATCCGGGTGTACTGGGTTCCATGAAGCTTGGAATGCTGGAATGGGAAAAGGAGAAATAATATGGAAAAGGATTTAAACTGGGCAGTACTGGGTACCGGTGTAATTGCAAATGAAATGGCGCAGGCATTGCAGAAAATGGGAAAAACCATGTATGCAGTAGCCAACCGTACCCATGAAAAAGCAGTAGCATTTGCAGAAAAATACGGGATTGCCAAAGTTTATGATTCGATAGATGAAGTTTTTGTAGATGATGAAGTGGATATTATTTATATTACAACGCCCCACAATACCCATTACAAATTTATGAAAGCTGCATTACAGCATGGAAAACATATTCTGGTAGAAAAATCAATTACATTAAATAGTAAAGAATTAAACGAGATGGTTCTGTTGGCAAAACAGAACCATCTCGTTGTGGCAGAGGCGATGACAATCTGGCACATGCCGCTTTATAAAAAACTCTGGGAGATCATTAAGAATGGTGAGCTTGGAAAAGTTCAGATGATTACCATTAATTTTGGCAGTTTTAAAGAATACAATATGGAAAACCGTTTTTTCAATATGAATCTTGCAGGCGGGGCAATGCTTGATATCGGTGTATATGCACTTTCCATTGTAAGAAGCTTTATGGATAAAAAGCCGGAAGAGATTGTCAGCCAGAGAAAGGTATCACCGACTGGTTCAGACGAGCAGGCAACCATTTTATTAAAAAATGATTTAAATCAGATGGCAGTAGTAGCACTTTCCATGCATTCCAAGCAGCCAAAGCGGGCGATGATCAGTTGCGAGAAGGGCTATATAGAAATCATGGAGTTTCCAAGAGCAGAGAAAGCAACCATTGTAGATGCTGTAACAGGAGCAAAAACAGAGATAGACTGCGGCTGTACCGCAGATGCATTGCGATATGAACTGACGGATATGGAGCAGGCAGTAAGCCGGCAGAATGCGGATGATATGAAGCTTGCTTTTTCAAGGGATGTCATGGATATCATGACAAAAATAAGAAAAGACTGGAATATGAAATATCCTGGGGAAGACTGGTAACTGCAGGTTAAGAAAATCGTAAGAATCCGGGCATTGACGTGATATATGATGTTGATTAAGATGGAATAAGATGAGAGATAAGGAAGTTTAAGAAATGGAAGCTTATAGTAAAGATACTTATTTCATGAATATATTAAAACAGGTTGAAGCAGAAACCAGAATTTTGCAGTCCAGAGAGCATATCCAGCATGGAACCACCGAAGTATATGAGCATTGCGTTCAGGTGGCATATGAAAGTTACCTTTTTGCAAAGGAACATCAGCTTAAAGTAGAAATGGAGCAGCTGATCCGTGGGGCGTTGCTTCATGATTATTTCTTATATGACTGGCATAACCAGCTGACGCCACATCATCTGCATGGATTTTTCCATCCGGGTGTAGCATTGCGGAATGCCAGCATGGATGTAGAATTAACTCCGATAGAGCATGACATTATCAAGAAGCATATGTTTCCGCTGACGCTGGTGCCGCCGAAATATTTAGAAAGCTGGATTGTCTGCTGGATTGACAAGAAATGTTCTGCCAGAGAGACCTTACAGCGCAGATGCAGAGAGGAAGTATGTTAGTACAGGTAAGAGAATTTATGGGCACATGCGGAAATGTGTTCCTGCATTTTCTGGTAGCCGGCAGAATTTATTTCCTTTGGTTTGTGATTTACAGTGCAGCAGGATGGCTTTATGAATCTACCATTTGCTCCCAGATAAAATATCATAAATTTATCAACCGTGGCTACTTAAGAGGTCCGTGGATTCCGATTTATGGAGCGGGAGCAGTGCTTAATTACTGGCTCATCGGCTGGATTGGAAATGTGCCGGCAATCTTTGTGGTAGCCATGTTTACCTCCGGCGTAGTAGAGTATATTACTTCTTATGCGATGGAGCGTATGTTCCACAAACGCTGGTGGGATTATACCAGATACAGATATAATCTGAACGGGAGAATCTGTCTTTATGGCTGCATCATATTTGGAATCGGAAACGTGATACTGCTCTGCTTCGTTCATCCGGTAATCATGCAGCTTACCGCAGCAATTCCGGAGCTGGTGCTCACCAGAGTGGTACTTTTCCTATATATTCTCTTTGTAGTTGATGTGGTTTATACGACCGTACATATGGAAACCGTCCGTGCAAGAATGGAAAAGCTGGCACGGCAGATGCGGGACCGGAAAGAATGTTACCTTTATATGGCGGGGGAGCAGAAGGAGTACTGTAAAATTTACTTCGAAGAGAAGAAGGAGCGTTGCAGCAGTTTTGTGGAAGAGAAGAAGGAGCGCTGCAGCAGCTTTGTAGAAGAACGGAAAGAACTGTGCGTTCAATATGTAGAGAAAGTAAAAGACCGGTTCCGGGGGTAGAAGAAAAGAATGGATAAAAAGAAATATGCGATAATAGCAAATGTTATACTATTAATCTGGTATTTTCTTGCTATGACAGGAGTTAAAATTGGCAGCAAATATTTGGTAGAGGGAGCATTCAGGGATGAATGGATGTTTATGGTTATTCCTGTAGTTACATTTTTGTTATTTGTTTTTGCAGGAAAAATCGGTAAATATATTCATTTGATATGGCTTTCCATGTGGTTTATAACACAATTTTTAAGCCACGAGTGGTATACAATCTTTGGAAATGGATTTATGGGAAATGTAGAAAATAAGATAAAATATTTTAAGGATTGTATTCAGGTAGTAAACATTTCTGGAAGATATGTTCCGGATTTATATCATATTATACTGCATGTGTTAATTATACTTGCAATAGTTAGTATCGTTTTAGTGTCTGATAAACCCCAAAATAATGGATAAAAGTTACACCGGATGGTAATGGCAGTAAAGTGGGATGGAGAGGCAGTTTATTTTATAAATATTTTACTTGTTTTCTTCAAGGGCATTTGTTACAATCAACACAAAGCATATATTCTGATTTTCGAGTGGCGAAAGCCAATCTAAATTTCTGGTATCAATTCAATGAATTCTATGCTTTTAAATTCTAATTACAATTAACAAACGCATAGTGCATTGGATAGGTGGAATTTCAGAATCGGAAATGAGATTATGATAACAGTACCTGACAAATAAGTTTGAACGATATGAAAATTCGTTCTTACGAAAAGCCAAGTATATCATCCTGCTTTTCCTTGCACTATGGGAAAAGGAGGAAACATGAAAACTTTAGAAGAACTGAATCTGGTGGATGACTTTCTGGTAAACAGCCTGACCAGTCACAAAATTTACGGGGAACAGTCGGCGAGGTACATTTTGGAATGCATTCTGCGTCGGCAGATAGGAAAGCTTACAGTAGTGCCGCAGCGCTTCTTCTGTGGAGAGAATACAGAGACTCACGGCATTCGGCTGGATGTATATCTGGATGAAGAGAACGGAGAAATCTTTGATATAGAACCAGACCAGAATGATGGAAAAGAAGAAATCGTATCACTGCCCCGAAGAGTCCGGTTTTACCATGCGAAGATTGACGCAGGAAATCTGACAGCAGGGGATACCTATGGGAGTCTTCGGAATGTCATCGTAATCTTTATTACAACTTATGACCCCTTTGGACTGAATCGCATGGTGTATACAATTAAAAATGGATGTATCGAAGTACCGGAATTAGAATATGAGGATGGCGCACAGACGATATTCCTGTATACAAGGGGAAGGGAAGGAAACCCGCCGGAGGAATTAAAACAGCTACTGCATTACATGGAGCATTCATCCATAGAGAATGCTCCATCTGAAAACTTGAAAAAGTTACATCGGATGGTAACGGCAGTCAAGCGGGATGGAGAGGTAGGTCTTGCATATATGAAGAGTTTTGAGAGAGAAGAGCGGATTCGGAAACAAGGTTTGAAAGAAGGCTTGCAGGAGGGAAAAGAAGTAGAAATCATAAAGCTCGGTCGTAAATTTGGAAAATCAGATGCCGAAATCCTGGCATTGCTGCAGGAAGAATTACAGATAACGGAAGAGCAGGCAAAACAGGTATTAGAAAAGTATGGAAAGACTTTGGATTTATAAAGCGATAAGATTCAGAAAGAAATAGCGGGTTATAGGACAAAAAAGAGTTGTATCGGAACGTCCATCAGGGCAAATCGGTACAACTCTTTTGGCTTATTTTTATAGATTATTTCATTACAATTTTACAGAATTTCTTCTTTCCGCGTTTCAGAACAAATTCTTCTGCATTTTTGATATCATCCGGAGTATAGGTGGTCTTGATATCGGTTACTTTTTCACCATTGACAGTAACACCACCCTGCTCTACGGCACGACGTGCCTCGGAACGGGAAGCACAAAGTCCGGCAGAAACAAGAAGTCCCATGATATCGATAACGCCATCGCGAAGGTCTGCCTCTGTAATTTCAGCAGCAGGCATATCTGCATGATTGCCACCGGAGAATAATGCTCTTGCACTCTCCTGTGCTTTTTTGGCTTCCTCTTCGCCATGAACCAGATTGGTCAGTTCGTAAGCTAAGATTTCTTTTGCCTGGTTTAACTGGCTGCCTTCCCATTTATCCATTTCGTCAATCTGCTCTAATGGCAGGAAGGTTAACATACGCAGACATTTTAATACATCTGCATCGGAAACATTTCTCCAGTACTGGTAGAAGTCAAATGGAGAAGTCTTATCCGGGTCAAGCCATACAGCACCGGACTGTGTTTTACCCATTTTCTTACCTTCGGAATTCAGAAGAAGGTTGATGGTCATCGCGTAAGCATCTTTTCCAAGTTTACGACGAATCAGCTCGGTTCCGCCTAACATGTTGCTCCACTGGTCATCGCCACCGAACTGCATATTACAGCCGTATTTCTGGTATAAGGTATAGAAGTCGTAGCTCTGCATAATCATGTAGTTAAACTCTAAGAAGCTTAAGCCTTTTTCCATACGCTGTTTGTAGCATTCTGCGGTCAGCATACGGTTTACGGAGAAATGAGCACCGACGTCACGAAGAAGTTCAATGTAATTTAAGTCCATGAGCCAGTCAGCGTTATTTACCATAAGAGCTTTGTTATCGGAGAAATCAATAAAGCGGCTCATCTGTTTCTTAAAGCAGTCACAGTTGTGCTGAATGGTTTCTGGTGTCATCATCTGACGCATATCACTACGTCCGGATGGGTCGCCGACCATACCAGTTCCGCCACCAATCAGGGCGATTGGCTTGTTGCCAGCCATCTGGAGACGTTTCATTAAGCAAAGTGCCATGAAATGTCCGACATGAAGGCTGTCTGCAGTTGGGTCAAATCCAATATAAAAAGTAGCTTTTCCATTGTTGATGAGCTCTTTAATCTCAGCTTCATCGGTTACCTGGGCAATCAGTCCACGGGCAACTAATTCATCATATAAAGTCATAATAAAAATCCTTTCTGAAAATATATTTTTTAAAATTTTGGGAAATGTTTTTATTCTGTTTCCCGCATAAAAAAGCCCCCGTCCTATGAAAGGACGAGGGCGAAGTCTCGTGTTACCACCTTTTTTCACAGATTATTCGCATAACCTGCCTCAGTAAGTGTCCGTCACCGACAGGACTGCCATCTGCAGTGCCTTAGGGATACCTGGCAACTTACGCATCGATAACGTGTGCTAATCCGTCGCAGCCTACTCATTCAAATTTGCATAAGCCATTCCCTTGCAAACTATGTTTCTAATTTGACAAATGTTGAATATTTGGTGCGAAGCTCCGGGATGTATTCATAACAAGCTGCCCCTGTACCTCTCAGCAACCGGTGACTCTCTGTAGGTTTCCTTTGTTATTACTTGTTCCCATCAAAGCCTGTAACTGCCTTAATTATCCCCATTATAGGGGGTAACTTAAAATTTGTCAAACATAAGATTTTAAAAGCCGGATTTAAAAATTTGTTATTTATTGTTTAACAAATCTTAAGGAAATGTAAATTGACAAATTACTTTAATTGTGTAATTGTATTAATGGAGTAATACACAAAAAGAAAATTGAAGACAAAAGGAAAGTTTATTCGTTTTAGTTAACAGAGATACAGGAGGTTAGGAAAATGAAGAAAATTACATTTACAGTACCTTGTTACAATTCACAGGATTATATGAAACGTTGCATAGATTCCCTTCTGGTATGCAAGGAGGAAGGGGAAATTATCATTGTAGATGACGGCTCTACCGACAGAACCGGAGAGATTGCTGACGAGTATGCAAAGGAATATCCGGATATTGTGAAAGTCATACATAAAGAAAACGGTGGACATGGTTCCGGCGTAAATGCAGGACTTGAGGCAGCTTCAGGGACTTATTTTAAAGTAGTGGATTCTGATGACTGGCTGGATGAGGAAAGCTTAAAGGAGCTTCTTTCAGAGCTTCGGGAATGGGAATGGCAGGAAAAAGAAGTGGATCTGGTAGTCTGCAATTACGTCTATGACCACCTTTATGAGAACAGGACAAAGCCAATGCGCTATACCAATGTATTTCCGGAGAAGAAGCTTTGTACCTGGAATGACATGGGCAATTTTAAGCCGTCCCAGTACCTTGTGATGCATGCGTTGCTTTACCGCACCCAGATATTGCGGGACTGCAGGCTGCAATTGCCGAAGCATACTTTTTATGTGGATAACATATTTGCATATAAACCATTACCTTATGTAAAAAATATCTGCTATCTGAATCTGGATTTGTATCATTATTTCCTGGGAAGAGATGACCAGTCCGTAAATGAAAAAGTCTTAATGAAGCGGATTGACCAGCAGATTAAGGTAACCAAACTGGTGTCAGACTGCGTGAACCTTGGTGAGGTGTCAAAAACTTATCCGAAGCTGGCAGCCTATATGACAAGAAATATCTCTATCATGATGGCAATTTCTTCCATCCACCTGCTGCTGATTGGAGATAAGGAAGCTTATGCGAAACGGGAGAATCTCTGGGAGCATATAAAGGCACTGCATCCAAAGCTTTATAGCATTTTAAAATACCGGAGATTAAGCGGATTTACTTATCTGCCGGGTGGTGCGGCAGGCGGCTTTGTAACCCTGACCGGCTATCGCCTGGCACGGAAAATGTACCAGTTCCAGTAAGAAACAGGACAGCCAACAATGCAAAAACTACAGCATAAGGCTGCATGAAAGCAATATAAGAAACAGCAGGAATTGCACAAGAGGATAAGAAAATGGAAAAATTATACATCGGATTAGTAGATACTCCGGGGCTGTTTGCGTGGATGATCCGCAAAGCCATTCGGCAGGATTACATACATGTGGTGCTTGGCATGGACGAGATGCTGGATGAGTGCTACAGCGTGGGAAGAAGATTTCCTTCGATACCGCTTCTGGCGGGTTTCGAGCGGGAAGAAAAGGAGAAAATCATACGGGCATTTCCAACGGCGCGTTACATGATATTTGCCATAGACTGCACAAAAAAGCAGAAGGAAAATATCAGAAAGCAGTTGAAAAAATGCTATGAAAACCGCTACAAATATCATTACTGCATCGCAGGACTGCCTTTTATTTTATTGCAGAAGGAATTCTTCCGGGAGAAACGCTATACCTGTTCCTCCTTTGTTGCCCGGGTGCTTGAGGAGAATGGATTAAAGCTTTTTTCGAAGCATTTTTCATTGGTAACTCCAAAAGATTTTTATGAATTAGAGCAGAAAGAGGTCATCTATGAAGGAGAACTTAAGCAGCTCATCCGTATGGAGCAGTATCGGACAGAAATTGCATAAGAATAAAAAGAATCTCATCAGTGTCCTGCTGTTTCTCTTACTGGCGGCACTGACTTTCTCTGCTATCTGTAAGGGAAATGATATGACAGAGGTTGCAAAGGCAGTAAGAAAAATGGATGTGTGGTATCTCTTTGGAGCCATGGGTCTGGGGATTTTCTTCGTATCGGCAGAAGGGCTGATAATCTGCTATCTTCTGCGTACACTGGGAAATCCCATTGCAGCAGGCAGGTGCATCAAATATTCTTTTATCGGATTTTTCTATTCTGGAATCACACCGTCCGCCACAGGCGGACAGCCGATGCAGCTCTATCATATGAAAAAAGATGGGTTAAAGATATCGGAAAGTACGGTAGTCTTAATGACGGTAGCAGTGCTTTACAAATTTGTGCTGGTGGTGATTGGACTTTTCATGCTGCTGTTTGGCTATCATCCGCTAAAGAATTATCTGGGAAGCTATATGTGGCTTTTTTATCTGGGACTTCTGTTAAATACAGTGCTGGTGATTTTTCTTTTAATCGTGATGTTCGGGCCAAAGCTGTTTCACAATATTGTGACAGGAGTAGAGCGGTTCTGCGTGCGGATTCATCTGCTGAAGCATTCGGAGGAGCGAATCGGGAAACTCTCCGGCTTTGTGGAAAAATACCGTGAGACCGTGCAGTTTTTTGCCGGACATAAGGGAAAAATCGTGGCGGCCACATTATTCACTGTGCTGCAAAGATGCAGTGTATTTTTCCTGACTTATCTTGTATATCTTGGCTTTCATTTAAAAGGCACAGATGTGCTTACAGTCATGATGCTCCAGGCATCCGTCTATATCGCCGTGGATATGCTGCCATTGCCGGGGGCACAGGGAATTACGGAGCTGATGTATAAGAGCATTTTCGCCGGGGTATTTCCGGGAACTTTTCTTACGGCATCCATGTGTGTGTCCCGTGGAATAAATTTCTACTTTTTGTTGATAATGTCCGCAATTCTTACGGTGATTGTATATATTCTGGAATGGAAGTGCAGCAGAAAGAAACCCGCAGAAACAGCAGAATACAATTGACTTTGAGAAAATTCCCTCATATAATAAAAGTATCAGTTTTATAAGGAGGATATAAATATGGCATGTTTTTTAGTTCCGGCAACGGAAGCTGCAGTTACCACAATTGCAGAGCATGTGGTAAAGGGGAAAGAGGAACGCGCAAATAAAGAGGAGCTTACCTTAAGTGAGAACAGCAAGACACCATTTTCTCATAAATTAAAATGGTTAAATCATATGCTTTGGGGCGGTTCTGCACTTCTGGCATTTGAACATATCTGGCATGGCGAAGTGACACCATGGTTCCCATTTTTAACAGCAGCAGGAAATCCGGAGGATGCGATGGCAATGCTCCATGAGATGGCAACAACCGGTGTTGCCATGGCAGTACTTGTTACGGCAGTGTGGGCTGGTATGGTGGCAGTATCCAATGTAATTGAGAAGCGCCCGGTTATCGGTGCAGGTAAGGAGGTTCAGTAATGACTTTGCTTACGGCAGCCATTGCGGCAGTGATTGTAACTTTGGTATGGTATTTTAAGGACGGCACCAACGAGATGCGAATAGGAGCCTTAAGTCTTATGTACTGGGGCGCCACACTGATGTGGCTGGTAGATGCGGTAGTTGAGTACATAGAATTAAAGGCAGCGTATTTTACACCGGAACCGGTGGACATGCTGAATGATTTTTTCCTGGGGATATCCGTAGTAGTCTTAGGATTAATCATCTGGCTGGTAATGTTTTTAATCAAAGACCCAAAGGGCGTGCTGCAGAAACGATTACAGAGAAAATAGAAATATTAATAGTCCCTTTTTTAAAGGTATATTCGAACAGCAAGAGTTTGCAATAGCTGACTCTTGCTGTTTTACTGTGCAGTGCAATTCTTGCACTTGAACTTATCTTCCGGTCAAGTGTTTTAAATTCCCTGTTTTAAAAAATTCCCGGGTAAATGAAAAACCTACACTTTCGGGTAGTTTACAGGCAGGTTATTCGTAATTATTATAAAAACAGATAAAAAGTGTCGAATCGTGTCGGAGGGGAATGCATGAAAAACCGGGATAATGAATTTTTCAGAGAAGAAGAACTGGATGAACTGGTAGAAAAGAGAGATTATGAAACTCTTCGGGATAAGATGAGCAGGATTTTTGCCTGTCCGTGCTGTCTGAATGGATTTAAGCATGTAGAAAATATCTCGAAGTTTTTTCAAAGTCCCTATTTACATTTGTGTGTCTGATGTATCAACAGTATAATTATACATT
>NZ_QUFO01000006.1:319-128129 GCF_003478915.1 Roseburia sp. AF25-13LB | reverse complement strand
TTTCAAAGTCCCTATTTACATTTGTGTGTCTGATGTATCAACAGTATAATTATACATTTCACGAATTGCGTAAGCAATTAGAAAATCAAGTAGTCCAAATTCCATAAAATGAAATTTTAGGGCAAATTACAGACATTGGCTTGGCTGTAGTATTTTTAAACAACGTGTGTTAGACTACTGTTATACAAATTTGAATTTGCACTTCCATAAGGTGAAATGTATTGACACAAAAAATACAGTATGATAGTATTGCCATTAGAAGAAAGAAAGGCACATTTTGTGTAAGGTGAGGAAATGATTAATAGATAATTTGATTTAAGTAAGACACATATAGTTATTGAGCCTGTAGAGAATAGGTTTGTTTTGTGTACGCTTAAGTTGGATTATCGCAAGAGGCATTTCCTTTGTTTTCCTTTTGGAAAAGAAATAAGGGTCTATTTAGCGAGTCTATTTTTGCGTATGCAAAAAAGACTCGTTTTTGTGTGTTCAAAATAATAATTGGCTCAGACTTCGAAAAGGAGAAACTTTAATGTTGCAGATAAAAAAATTAAATTTAACACATAAAAAAGACCTGAGAATAATTCTTAATGATTTCAACCTTGTGCTAAATGATGGAGATAAGGCAGTTATTATTGGAGAAGAGGGAAATGGGAAATCGACATTAATGAAGTGGATATACAATCCGTCGCTTGTAGAAAACTATATAGAAGCAGATGGGGAAAGGATAATGGGACACGAACGTCTTGGTTATCTTCCGCAGGAGATGCTCGATGAAGATAAGGAAAAAACAATATACGAATATTTTTCTGAAGAGGAAATATTCTGGGAGAAAACGCCTAAAGAATTGTCTGTTATTGCGGGAAAATTTGGAATGAAAAATGATTTTTTCTACAGTAACCAGACAATGGGTAGTCTTTCAGGAGGCGAAAAAGTCAAGACACAACTTATGAGGCTTTTCATTCGCGATGTTTCTGTGCTGTTGTTGGACGAACCTTCCAATGACATCGACATTGCGACGCTTACATTACTGGAAAAAATCATAAATGACTGGAAGCACATTGTGCTTTTTATTTCACACGATGAAACGCTGATAGAGCGTACTGCCAACATGGTGATACATATCGAGCAGATTATACGAAAAACAAAGGCGAGATATACCGTGGCAAAGCTTCCCTATAGACGCTATGTGGAAGAACGGCTTCATAAATTTGAAATCCAAAAACAGCGGGCACTGAGTGACCGTAGGGAGAAAAAGATTCGCGATGAAAAATATCAAAGAGTTATGCAGAGTGTACAAGGTGCATTAAGAAGTTGTACCAGACAAGCACCGTCTGTTGCCAAAAACTTAAAGGACAAAATGCATACGGTTAAGGCAATGGAACGAAGATTTGAAAAAGAAGATGAAAATATGACTCAGATGCCGGAACAGGAAGAAGCAATCTTTGTCAAATTAGGGGATGAAAACTCACACATTCCCGCAGGAAAAACGGTCATAGAATATGAACTTTCAAAGCTTGTGACTCCGGATGGCAAAAGAATTTTAGCAGAAGGAATTCATTTAAAAATAAAAGGTTCAGAAAAAATCTGTATGATAGGAGCCAACGGGGCAGGAAAAACGACTCTTCTAAAAAAGATAGCGGAAGAACTCCTAAATCGGAATGACATTAAAGCAGAATATATGCCTCAAACTTATGAAGACCTGCTGGATTTGGATGTTACACCGGTTGATTACCTTGATAAAACAGGAGATAAAGAAGAGCGTACAAGAATTAGAACATACCTTGGTTCACTTAAATACACACCAGATGAAATGGAGCATCCGATTCGGGAGTTATCAGGCGGACAAAAGGCGAAAGTGCTTCTCTTGAGGATGAGCTTAAGTGGTGCAAATGTTCTTATTCTGGATGAACCGACAAGAAATTTTTCACCATTGTCCGGTCCGGTAATAAGAAAAATGCTCCGAGAATTTCCGGGGGCTGTCATTAGCATTTCTCACGATAGAAAGTATATTGAAGAGGTGTGCGATAAAATATATCAGCTAAATCCTAATGGATTACAGCTAATTGGTGATTGATAACAAAAAGGATGAAAGACTGACAAATTTCAGGCTTTTAGTGAGTTGGAAAGCATACAAAGATTTGAATTTGGAGGATAGATTATGGTACGTACAGAAGATGCATGTGAAATTATAAAATATGCTTTGCAAAACGAAATTAAAGTATATTTAGATGGCGGATGGGGTGTTGATGCACTTCTTAAAAGAGAATCAAGAATACACAATGATATTGATTTGTTTGTTGAACTGAAACATTATCATGATTATATTTATGTGATTAAGCAGCATGGATTTGAGGAAGTAAATACTGATTATACAACGGATGGTCATACTGTCTGGAAAGATGATAAACAAAGAATCATTGATTTACATTGTTTTGAATTTACAGATGACGGAATTGTTTATGAGGGAGATATATTTCCATCAAAAACTTTTTCCGGTATTGGAAAAGTTGGAGATATAACTGTTTCTTGTATTGAACCATTGAGTCAGGTAATGCTTCATTTGGGATATGAACACGATAAAAATGATGTGCATGATGTGATGCTGTTGTGTGAAACATTTCAAATAGCAATACCAGATGAATATAAGGAAAAGTAAAATTCCAGTTTGTCAATTACAAGTGACATTGAAAGAGTCAGCCCATTCAAGGTGCTGGCTCTTTCAAAAATTCCATTCTAATAAATTGCACGACAACTTAAAGTAAAAATGAATACCCATTAGTAAGAAGTGAATAGAAAAATGAATAAAAGAGTGGTGTTTCGTATAATTATGAGTTAGTATGCATCAGACACACTTTTGTAAAAAGGGAGTTTTCAAAAGAGGAAATCAGGAAAACACCAACACTTGCGGCAGCAGAAGCTGTTATTCAGGCTATTTACGGGAATCTGGAAAAGGCGGAGAAATATGCTTCATATGTAGGGGATGAACGTCTGATGAAGCTGCATCTTGATGTAATTATTCCGGGAACTGACCGGGAGAGGGCAAGAGCTGCATTGCTTAAGCTGGCTGAAATATATAATAATTATGGCATTTTGCCGAATCTTCCTCTGGCAGCAGGCAGAATTACCATGATAAACGGATTCCGGGATATGACCATGTATGGAAATTATGTACATGACCGGAAGGAACAGCTAAAGGGCTGGGTAAAAAGCTTCTATGGAGACAGTTCCCTTGGAATTGCAGAAATAACTTATGCAGAAGTATGCTATCAGAGAGATGAATGTTTTGAAGCAATTACTACATTAGTTGGAATTATTCCATTTATAGAAAAAGAAGGCGAAATTGCTGTTCTGTTTATTGCTTTGAGCCTTCAGATGCGGATTATGATAGCAACCGGACAGATAGCGGTGGTATATCCGATTCTGGAAGAGATATATCAGAGACTTCATAAGGAACAGAGCAGATGGCTTTTAGAGAATTTCGGAGCAATGAAAGCCTGGGGACTGTTGTATGATGGTGATGTGAATGCAGTAACGGAATGGATGGAAAATGAGGCACCCAGCGAATTTGGAGAACTGAACATGCTGGATACCTATAAATATATGATAAAGATGCGGGCATATATTCTGGAAGAAAAATATCTGGCAATGCTTTCGCTGGCAGAGTATTTGAGGGAGCCGCTGCGAAAGGGTGACCGCGTCATGGATTTATGTGAAATGAATCTTTTATGTGCAGTCAGCTATTTCTTAAGTGATCGGAAAGAGGATGCATTTCAGCTTATAGATGAGCTGCTTCCGATTGTAAAAGAAAGACGATTTGACCGGCTGATAGCAGATGAAGGAGAAAAAGTGTATATGCTTTTGCGGGCTTACCGGCAGGAGCGGCAGATAAAGGACGAATATCTGAACCGGTTGATACAGCTTGCAAAGAAAATGGCACTTCTTTATCCGGATTATCTGCGTAAAGCCAAGGAAGATTATCCGCCATTGACGAAAAGCGAACAGGAAATCCTGCGGCTGATGGCAGATGAGCGTTCTAATCAGGAAATTGCAGATTTCATGGGAATCAGCATCAATACCGTAAAGTTTCACGGAAAAAATATATTTGCGAAGCTCCGGGTCAGGACGAGAAGACAGGCAGTACGGGTAGCAAAAGAGAACCGTCTGGTCTCGTTGAGATAAATAGTCATATTGAGGGAAGTACGCTTAGCGGGCTTCCCGTTTTTATTTTACAGGAAATTGCTTTCCTGTAAAGTAAAAAACGGGAAGCGAGGATGCGCACTGCGGCGTATAAGGTAGATGTCGCAAGCGACCGCCGCAGGCGCGGGAATGTGCCAAGGCACATTCTTTTTTTTGCAGTTCGTTATGCAGGTTTTGCAGGCTGCCAGACATCTTAACTGCCACTGCCAGATTCTGCAGGCGGCTTCATTTCAAAGAAACATTTCAATTCTTATTTGCGCAAGTTTTATATCCCATAAATTTACATTTTTTTTACAGAAGTTACTCCCAAATATGATAGAAAGCTTTTTTCACACATAATATGCTGAAAAACAGAAGAAAGCAGAAAAATACTGCATACATAGCAGGGAGGAAGTACAGTGCCATCAACCAGATAGGTTATGGGATGCATGGCAGACAGAATCGGAATTTCTGCTGCCATGGCAATGATGCTGGCATTTGGCATTACCGCCATCTGGTGGGTGGCAGTGACCATTCCGTTGTTGTTAAATTATAAACAGAATTATTATGCAGAGACAAAAGTGTCCGTAAAAGAAACTGTTGTCCGTCTGGGAAATATTTTTTCCGAGTTAAAAGCTAATAAGAAGATTCTCCTGTTCCTCATCTCGTTCTTTTTCTACATAGACGGTGTGTATACCATTATCGAAATGTCCACTGCATATGGCAAAGATGTGGGAATCGGTGACAGCAGCATGCTCTTGGCACTGCTTTTAACACAGGTGGTAGCCTTCCCTTGCTCCATTCTTTTTGGAAAGCTTGCCCGCAGATTTGAATCTGAGAAATTGATTTTAGTCTGCATCGGAGCGTATTTTCTCATCGCACTGTTTGCACTGCAGCTTGATACCGCATGGAAATTCTGGTTCTTAGCGACCTGCGTCGGTGTCTTCCAGGGTGCCATCCAGGCACTCCCCCGGTCTTTTTATAGCATTCAGTTGAATTTATATAAGATCTGTGATACGTTTACTGAAGATGATTAAACAAAGGTAATTATTTACTTTGGGAGCAGAAAATAAAAAGAAGGTGAAGCTATGAAATACAATATTATTCCGGTTCAGACCGTAAAGGCAACCGGAGCCAAATTGTATACATATATATTAGATAATTTTGAAGAAATCGACAGTAACCGTACCCGCCCGCTGGTACTTATCTGTCCGGGCGGCGGCTATGAATTTACCTCCGACCGGGAGGCAGAGGCGGTTGCAGTACAGTATATTGCCAGAGGATTTCATGCCTGCGTCCTGCGCTACAGCGTAGCTCCTGCAGAATTCCCTCAGTCCCTCTGCGAACTGGCATGGAGTGTGGCATATTTAAGAGAGCATGCAAAAGAATATGGCATTAAGCCGGATAAAATTATCGTATCCGGATTTTCCGCCGGCGGTCATCTGGCAGCAAGTCTTGGGGTCTTCTGGGATAAGGACTGGCTTGCAAAAGAAACAGGACTTACCGCAGAGCAGATGCAGCCAAATGGATTACTGCTTTCTTATCCGGTAATTACATCCGGAACATATGCACATCACGGCAGCATGGAAAACCTGATGGGAACGAAAAAGAGCAAAGAATTAGAAGAGCTTTTAAGCCTGGAGCATCAGGTGGGAAAACAAGTGCCGCCGGTATTTATCTGGCATACCTTAACCGACCAGTCGGTGCCAGTCCAGAATACACTGATGTTTACGGAAGAGCTGGTAAAGAATCAGGTCTCCGTAGAAGTTCACATTTTCCCGGAAGGACAGCATGGACTCTCCCTTGCCAATGAAGAGACGCAGATTACGGAGACAGGTTTCGGCATTCAGAAGCGTTGTCAGGACTGGATAGCATTAGCCGGGAAATGGGTGGCAGATTTGGAGAAATAAGATTGCGACTGATTCTTTTAGCAAAAATACAGAATACATTGCACTGTGATTAGCTATACATATCCGGGTTCCCGGAATAAGGTACTGACCATAAGCTACGATAATGGCATATGGTCAGATGTGTATTTACTGGAAATATGAAAACCTGCTTTTATCCTACGAAAAGAAGATTCATGCCGGAAGCGAATTGTAAAACAGATAAAACAATGCTATAATACACTCTGTATATGTATGTGGTCGTAACAATTGTGTAAAAATATCCGCATTTATATAGGAGAAATTTATGAAGAAAAAAATCAAGCTGAAGGGTCATCTGAAAAATTATATGTACTGGCCGCTGATGCTTACTATTTTGCTGGCATGCATGAACGTGCCGATGTATTTTGTAAATGAAGGGGCAGCGTTACTGGTATCCATTTTCCTTGGGATTTATCTCATTGTTGTGGTGATATCTTATAATGTTAATAAACCGGTGCTGGTGAATGAGCTGATTAATTTTGCCACTCAGTACGGAACGGTGCAGAAGAAGCTGCTCAATGAATTCGAAATACCGTATGCACTTTTGGACTATAACGGAAAGGTTCTCTGGGTCAATGAGAAATTTACGGAGATTACAGGAAAGACCAAAAATTTCCATAAATCCATCACCAGCATTTTCCCGGGCATTACCAGAGAGCTGATTCAGCAGGAGCAGTTCGTGGAAGATGTAAATATGGTCTGGCAGGAGCATAATTTCCGTATTGAAATGAGCAAGATTTATTTTGAGGAAATGGCGGAAAACAGCAGCATTGTATCTATTGAAGAGGATGAACAGTATCTGACAGCGCTGTACCTTTTTGATGAGACAGAGCTTTATAATTACATCCGTGAAAATGAAGAACAGAAGCTGGTGGCAGGTCTTGTATACATAGACAACTATGACGAGGCGTTAGACAGTATTGAAGACGTAAAACGTTCACTTTTAGTGGCATTGATTGACCGGAAGGTAAACCAGTATTTTACGAAAATGGATGCGCTGGTGCGTAAGATTGAGAAGGACAAATACTTTGTGGTATTCCAGCATAAATATCTTGCAGAGCTGCAGAGCGACCGGTTCAGTCTGATTGAAGATGTTAAGACTGTCAAAGTGGGAAATGAAATGGCGGTGACTTTAAGTATCGGAATCGGTGTCGGCGGTGATACTTATAATCAGAATTATGAATATTCCCGTATGGCAATCGACCTGGCACTGGGCCGGGGCGGCGACCAGGTGGTAGTCAAAGAGGGTGAAAATGTTGTCTACTATGGCGGTAACAGCAAGCAGGTAGAGAAGAACACCCGTGTAAAAGCAAGAGTCAAAGCCCATGCACTGCGGGAGATTATCGAGAGCCGTGAGCATGTTATGATTATGGGACATTCTATTTCCGATACAGATGCTTTTGGTGCGGCAATCGGAATCTACTGCGCCGCAAGAGTATTAGGAAAGAAAGCGCAGATTGTTTTAGACCAGGTAACTTCATCCCTTCGTCCATTGAAGGAAGGTTTTACCACAGAGAAGGGTTATCCGCCGGATATGTTTGTTTCCAGTGAACGTGCGCTGGAGCTGACGGATTATAACACACTGGTTATGGTAGTGGATGTAAATCGTCCGAGCCATACGGAGTGTCCGGGCCTTTTGAAGCGGACCGACAGTATCGTAGTATTTGACCATCACCGCCAGAGCAGTGAGGTCATTTCCAATCCGGTACTTTCCTATATTGAGCCGTATGCATCTTCTACCTGTGAAATGGTAGCAGAGGTGCTGCAGTATTTTACAGAAAATATCAAGCTGGCACCCCACGAAGCAGACTGTATTTATGCGGGAATCTTAATCGATACCAGCAACTTTATGACCAAGACCGGTGTCCGTACCTTTGAAGCAGCCGCTTATCTGAAACGTTGCGGAGCGGAAGTAACCCGTGTAAGAAAAATGCTTCGAAATGATATGGATGCCTACAAAGCCAGAGCAGAAGTGGTCCGCCATGCGGAAGTATACCGCGGTGCATTTGCCATTTCCATCTGTCCGGCAGATAAGATTGAAAGCCCTACCATCGTAGGAGCCCAGGCGGCAGATGAGCTGTTAAATATTGTCGGAATCAAAGCGTCCTTTGTATTAACCGAATATCAGGGCAAAATATATGTAAGTTCCCGTTCCATTGATGAAATCAATGTGCAGAAAATCATGGAACGTCTTGGGGGCGGCGGACATCTGAACATGGCGGGCTGCCAGCTTCGTGACTGTACCGTGTCCCAGGCACAACGCATCATAGAAGACACCATAGACGAAATGCTTGAGGAAGGAGATATAGAAGAATGAAAGTAATTTTATTAGCAGATGTAAAATCCCTTGGAAAAAAAGGTGAGGTAGTAAATGTAAGCGATGCATACGCAAGAAATCAGTTAATTCCGAAGAAATTGGGAGTTGAAGCAAACAGCAAGACCTTAAATGACTTAAAGCTGCAGAACAAACATGCAGATAAGGTTGCAGAAGAGAATTATCAGGCAGCATTAAAGCTGGCAGATGAGATAAAGGATAAGACCGTAGAAGTGAAAATGAAAGCCGGAGAAGGCGGAAGAACCTTTGGTTCTGTATCCACCAAAGAGATTTCCCAGGCAACGCATGATCAGCTGGGTCTTGAGTTAGACAAGAAGAAAATGCAGTTAAAAGAAGCCATCAAATCATTTGGTGTATATGAAGTGCCGGTTAAGGTTCATCCAAAGGTAACTGCAACATTACGTGTAAAAGTAACGGAAGAGTAGATTAGGAGGAACCTCCATGGAAGAGGCACTGGTAAAGCGGATTATGCCAAACAGTCTGGAAGCCGAGCAGTCAGTTATCGGTTCCATGATTATGGATAAAGAAGCAATTATGACAGCCGGAGAGATTCTCATTGAAGAGGATTTCTATCACAAGCAGTATGGAATTCTGTTTGAATCCATGCTGGATTTGTTTAATGCAGGAGAACCGGTTGACCTGATTACATTGCAGAATAAGTTAAAAGAAAAGGATGTGCCGGCGGAAATCAGCAGCCTGGAATTTGTAAGAGACTTAGTAACATCCGTACCGACATCCGCCAATGTAAAATATTATGCCAATATCGTCAAAGAGAAGGCAGTTCTGCGTAAGCTCATTAAGACCACCCAGTCCATTGAAGATGAATGTTATCTTGGAAAAGAAAGTGTTGAAGATATTCTGGCAGATACCGAGAAGAGCATTTTTAATCTGGTGCAGAATCGTGGCGGCGGAGATTATGTCCCGATTAAGCAGGTCGTAATCAATGCGCTGGATAAGATTGAAAAAGCATCCAAGCAAAAAGGCTCCGTAACCGGAATTGCTACCGGCTTCGTGGATCTGGATTATCAGATGGCAGGTCTGCAGCCTTCCGATTTGATTCTGATTGCAGCCCGTCCTTCCATGGGTAAAACGGCGTTTGTATTAAATATCGCACAGTATGTAGCCATTCATTCCCAGCAGACAACAGCAATATTCTCTCTGGAAATGAGTAAGGAACAGTTGGTAAACCGTATGTTTTCTCTGGAATCAAGAGTAGATGCCCAGAAGCTGCGTTCCGGTAATTTGACAGATGCAGACTGGGAAATGCTGATTGAAGGAGCAGGCAACGTGGGCCGTTCCAAATTAATCATTGATGATACGCCGGGTATTTCCATATCCGAGCTTAGAAGTAAATGCCGTAAATATAAATTAGAGCACGATTTGAAATTAATCATCATCGACTACTTACAGTTGATGTCCGGCTCCGGCAGACATTCCGAATCCCGTCAGCAGGAAATCTCAGATATTTCCCGTTCCTTAAAAGCGCTGGCCCGTGAGCTGAATGTGCCGGTAGTGGCACTGTCCCAGTTGAGCCGAGCCGTAGAACAGCGTCCTGACCATCGACCAATGTTATCCGACCTTCGAGAGTCCGGAGCTATCGAGCAGGATGCCGACGTTGTAATGTTCATTTACCGTGATGATTATTACAACAAAGACAGTGAAATGAAAGGAATCTCCGAAATCATCGTAGCCAAGCAAAGAAACGGTCCTATCGGAACCGTCAACCTGGTATGGCTGCCTCAGTACACGAGATTTGCCAATATGGAGAAATAAGCATTCCCGGGTGTTGCCTGAAAAAGCAGCATCCGGGGTTTTTATACGAGTAGCGGGAAACACACAAGGCATGTTTCTCGTAGTTTTTTGTTTTCATCGGCAAAAAACAAGTACATATAGAAATTAATTTACAGCTTTTCCCCACAGAATGGACAGAAATCATCCGGCGTAATACCCGTTAAATGTAACTGCCGATGGCAGATGGGACAGCGGATGCTAAGAATACCAAAAATAAGAGATACAAAAGAAATAAGAATACCGATAATAAAAAGGGGATGCAGGGTCTTTATTCCGAATATCAGTCCGGAAATTCCTGAAAGTATTAAACCCAGCATAATAAAAATGAGCATGATATATCTGCAAAGATTTGGATTTCTCATAAAAACACTTCTTTGAATAATGAATTGATGCAATTACAATATTAAAGTTAAGAAAAATCTACCATCAGGGTAGCGTAAAAAGAAGGTAAAATAATAGTTATCCCTTTCTATTTCTAGTCGTTTTTCATCATACTCCATTGTAAAATCGTATCCTCTGCCACATCCACCGTCAGTGTGCGTCCGATAATTTCTTCCATCCGTTCCGGTGAAATTCCAGTTCCCGGTCTCTTGAAGGTCAGCATTTCTCTTGTGATCACAGTTCCTTTTGCGATATCACAGGTCGTTACCAGAGAACGTCTTGCATTCTTTCTGGCAATCTGTTCTGTCTCTAAGCAGCATAAATCACCTTTACCACGGATGGTATCAATAAATTCAAGTCCAGCAAGAATCTTTCTTGCATCATCCGGGTCCATGGCATGATAATGGTCATTTCCTTTTAAAGTCTTGTCCAGCGTAAAATGCTTCTCTATCACTACTGCCCCCAGATTATATGCTGTCTTAATCACATCTGCACAAACATCCGGCTTCGTATGGTCTGAATATCCGATCATCAAATCCTGATACTTCTCTTTCAGACTTGCTATCTTATTCAGATTGGCATGCTCATATGGTGTTGGATATTCCAGTACACAATGCAGAATACAGAGTGGCTGGTTATTTACCTTACGGATTGTTGCTATCATACGGTCAATCTCATCTTCATTGGCTGCACCTACCGAAATAAGCATTGGCTTATTCTTTTTTGCCTGATATTCCACAAACGGAAGGTTGTTCATATCGGATGAAGATACTTTATAAACATCCATCATCTTATCAAGATAATCTGCAGATTCGATATCGAATGCTGTGGATAAGAATTCAATTCCAATCTCATCGCTATAATCTTTCAGTTCCTGATATTCTTCTTCACCAAACTGGTCAAATTTCTGAAAAAGTTCATGCTGTGATGTTGTAGGTTCCTCTGTTGTATCCCAGTAGGATGGTGAATCTTTCGCTGCTAATGTATCAGCCTTATATGTCTGAAATTTCACTGCATGAATTCCGGCATCTTTTGCTTCCTTCATCATTAACTTTGCAGCTTCCATATTGGAAATGTTCATTTTCTTTGCAATGTCATAATAATTTACACCAATTTCTGCAATCAGTACTACTTTATGTGCCAGAGCACGTTCGATAATTTTGCTCATAAATTATATCTCCTCATCCTCTAAAATCAATCCAATTACCCGCTTAATACCGGACTTCAAATCATGACGCATCATCAGGCTTTGCATTTCCTTTCGAATCTGCGGTGTCTCAACCAGCCAGCGGAAGGTTGTCTCAATGGTTTCATCTGCCACATTGATTCCAAGTCCAAGATTTAAGAAACCATTGTTCATCTGTGCAAAGGTGTGCTTCATCTCACGCTCATTCTGAGCCATAACCACTGCAGGTACGCCCATGGTTGCAAGCTCATAGACGGTTCTGCCCTGAGAAGTAAATGCCAGGTCTGCCTTACCAAACAGGTCGCTGATGTGTTTTAAATTCTGTTCTACATAGATGCCTGCTGCCTCGTCTGTTTCAATCTGATTTGCTTTCTGGTCATATCCTACACCCAGTGCAAAATGGAATTTAATCTCCGGATAATCCTTATGAATCCGTTTTGCCATCTCATAGATTCTCTTCGTAAAGTTCGATGGGTCTGTTCCACCGAAGATAACCACTACATTCTGCACCCGTTCATGAAATACGGATGGTGTGGCGCAGAAAAATTCATCCCTGAGGCATACATAATTAGCTCCCCAGTAATAATTATCTCCTCTGGTATGATCTTCATACAGAGCATTAATCACTGCATCCGCATAATCGGCTCCCTCACCAAGATCTTCTATCGTTACGACACGTTTTACATATTTCTTTAATTCTTTGATATAATCTGCTTTGGTATTCAGGCAGTCATTTACTACTACATCCGGCTTCCATCCCTGCACGAATTCCATGAATTCTTCGTCACTCTTAATGGTATGTACCGGCATATTTGCTTCCTGCAGTTTCTTCAGTCCCGGCTCATGCTGCTCTTTTGTTACAAAGAGAAGCTCCTGTCCGGTCAGATTATATGCCAGTGTCAGACAATGATAAATATGTCCCATTCCTAACTCTTTGTATCCGTCTGCCCGAAGAATAATCCGTTTCTTTTTCAGTTCATGCTCACACAATACCCAGTCGGAAGCTGCATCAATATCCACCGCCTCACGCTCCGGCATCTCATAGACAGAAACCTTCTTTCCAATACGGCTGTTTACCTCCATACATTCTCTTCTTGTAATCAGAAATGCACCTGTCTCAAGATAGTTCGGCGGTAACTGCTGACGGTTCAGACGTTTCTCATAATTCGGCACATAGCAGCCATCCTTCTTCGCCCAGATAAATGTGGCTTATTTACTACACTGATATAAGTATCATCGGAAGAAGCCAAAAAGCTTTCCAACGCCTTGTCCAAGGTATCAGAAGAAAGTAACGGTGATGTTACCTGTAAGGTAATTACCACATCATACTGAATCCCTTTCTTCTTTTCCATAGTGCAGACTGCATCATAGATAACCGGGTCTAATGTCACGGCATCCTTTGCCAGTTCACTATCTCTGGTCATGGTCTCTACACCATAAGAAGAAGCTATTTTCAAAATCTCTTCATCATCAGATGAAACTACAACATCATCAATGCTTGGACAATTCTTTGCATTATGAATTGCATAATAAATAAGTGGTTTTCCATTCATCAAACGGACATTTTTCCGTGGTATTCCTTTTGAGCCGCCACGAGCCGGTATTACTGCCAAGACCATTGTCCTTCCTCTCTTTCCAATCTAATATTTTGATATATTACCCCAACAGTTCTTTCTTCAAGTTACTCAATGCATTAGACTTCCATATCATCTCCGTTGGGACTTTTTGTTCTTCCTTGTTCATGATTTCATTTAGCACAGAATTTCCATCATCAGCAAGTTTAGCATAACCAGCTTCAATAATGTCTTTCATTGTTTCATACCGATATGCCTTATATATAATTGTTTTCACACCAAATGCCATTCCTTCATAAATAGCTGTGCTAAATACCCCTATTTGATGCGTGGATATTGAGAAATAGTAATACAGATCTTTTTCATTATTATCAACCACTTCTATTTCAGAATCAACCAACTCTGGATATATTTTTTTCCAACTTATATATTCATTTGGATGTAGCTTATAAATAATTCTTGCAGAAATTCCCTTTTTTCTAACTAATTTTTTTAATTCTATTGCTAATTTAACCAATGCTTCTCCTACTGGGCCTTGAGAAAGAATTAAAATAGTTGGAAAATACTTTATTGTTTTCATTGTAGTAACACATTCCTCAAGATGGGGATTTCCTATCGCCACCATTTTCCCAGGATAACACGTTGTCTGGTTCCAATATTCTCCAAATGTAAGCACTTCATCAGGAATAAAATCATCTTTTTGGGGAATATTATACTGTATATTCATTATAATATGTAAAATAGCCCGTTAGACTTCTATTAATACAATCTATAACCTCTGCGTCAGTTAAATCTGTACCCAACTTCTTATTTAGAATAGCCACCTGCCTTTTTACTATGTTTTTTCTTCTTCATAAAAAAATGTCTTTTTTTCAAATTTATCAAACGCTTAATTTCCATATAATCAGAATAGGCAAGACATCTTCTCCCTATATCTTTTCTAAATCTTACTAGAGGGTGCCTAAACAAAGAATTCACTAAAACGTAAAGCCCACTCTTGCTTTTCTTTAAATGACATTTCCAAATTATGATCCGGATGTGCTTGTCCTATATGTTCTCCCCTTTTTATTTTTAATGTCCAAAACTCCTTTCTGCATCCGCAAACATCTCTATTATATTCATTTTCATTCTGCTTTAAAACTTCTTGTAACACATCTCATACTTTTTAAAAGCCTCTAATTTAATTAATAATATTGCTGTTTGAATAGTATCTAATCTTGAATTTACACCAATTCTTATATTATCATATTTCCTTTTCAATGTACACTTAATGAACGTAATCCTTGTGCGCCATCTTCTAATATCTTCATTCCATATGGATTAGCTATATTTCTTAATTCTATATGATCAGCTGGTTGACCAAACAAATCCATTGCTACAATCACTTTTTCAACAGTTTTAATCGTATTATATCACATAAAATACTGCGAAAACTGAAAATACAATGATTAATGTATTGGAAAACCTTTCGATTTTGCAATGAGTTTTTCATTTAAGGAATTTAAAAAACCTGCCATCAGTGTAGCGTAAAAAGAAGATAAAATATGAAAGAAGAGGCAATCGAGCTTAATCATTTAGCAGAATGCCGGTGAAGAGATAAAAGAATGATATAAACTTGTAACTGCAGATAATGACCATAACGGCGTAGGAGAAGCCATTCAATACGCACAATATGTCGGAATAATACGATGGAAAATAATTGCACTGACAAAAGCCGCAGCGTTATAATTTTAAGGAAGAAGCAGTGGCAAAGGAGGAGCAATTATGGACAAGCAACGGTATATGATTTCAGATGCTGCAGCACTTGTAAATGTAGAATCCCATGTACTTAGATACTGGGAAGAAGAGTTAGAACTTACGGTACCCCGCAACGAAATGGGACACCGTTATTATACAAAAGAAAATATTGAGCAATTCATGAAGATAAAAGAATGGAAAGAGCAGGGATATCAGTTAAAAGCAATCAAGCTTCTGATACATAATAGTGGCAGGGAAGATGCACCGGAGCTTTTGGCGGCAGCAGCATCGGAGCCGGCAAAGCAGACCCTTTCCACGGAGGTAGAGGACAACACAAGGCGGCTGGAACAGTTTCAGCATATGATGTCGCAGATTGTAAAGGGTGCGATTGCAGAAAATAATCAGGCACTTGGCAAAGAAGTCAGTGAGCGGGTAAGAGATTATGTACTGAAAGAAATGAATTATCTAATGCGTGAGCAGGATGAGGCAGAAGAGGAACGCTATAAGAAACTGGACGAGCTGATTCGCCAGAGCCTGAAGGCAAAGGGAAAGAAAGAGAAGAAGCTGTTTCATAAGAAACAGGAATGGAAACCGAATGAAGTATAGCCTTCACAAATGAGGGCATAACTACGAGATTCTCGCTTTGCGAGTTTCCCGCATAAAAAAAGAAGCTGTGTGGCAAAACCAACAGCTTCTTTTGAATTAAGTACGAAAATTATTCCTGGCTGATAGCTCCTGTAGGGCAAGCACCTGCACAAGTTCCACACTCGATGCAAGTATCAGCAGCGATTTCGTATTTTCCATCTCCTGCAGAGATAGCTCCAACTGGGCATTCGCCTTCGCAAGTACCGCAGCTTACACATGAATCAGAAATTACATATGCCATTTTATCGTCCTCCTTTAAAAATAATAAACAATGTATAGGCTAGAATTCTAGCTTGCAATTATTTTAATACAAAAAATTATGATTTACAATACCTCTTCCGCATGTACTAAAGAAAAAGCAATCGTGTATATAATTACGGACAAAAGGGAAAACTAATTGCATATTTTATCGGGAGGGATTATAATAACACCATTGATAACAAGAAGGAGGAAAAAAATATGGCACAGATTAATAAGGATACCATGATTGGTGAATTACTTCAGATCGATGAGAATATTGCACCGATTCTTTTAAACATAGGAATGCATTGTTTAGGATGCCCATCTTCACAGATGGAGACAATTGAACAGGCAGCAATGGTTCATGGAATCGAGCCACAGTCTTTAGTTGATGAAATCAATGATTTCCTTGCAAAAGACGCTAAATAAGAAATAAATATAATGAGAAAGACCAGAACAGTCCGATAATCGAATGCCGTAAGGCTTGAAAATATTGTGCGTTCTGGTCTTTTTTTGTAGTCGTGCATCCGTAAGAAGCTGTCAGTGACAGGTTCTGCAGATTATAATAATACAGAAATAGTGTGATAGAAAAAGTGAGTTTTGAAGTTAAAATATACAGGTAAGATTGTATAAAATATACAAATATTTATAATTCGTTTTGATAATAATTCATATTGACAGAAAAAATGAAAAATACTAAGCTTTTAATAGTTATTGAAAACAAGAGGAGAGGGAGTTATGATGACAAGAAAATTCTTAGTTGCGGTTATCGCTATATTTGATATTCAAAGTCTTGGATATCAAATTTTCCAGAATAAAATCATATAGAGAAATGTAAGCAGAGGATTCCGGTTCTTTAAGTAAAGAAAAGAGAATTCTATTTTGTGATATTTAAATTTATTTCCAAAATATTGGAAATTGACAAATGATGCAAGTCCGTTTGCTGTTTCTGTAAAAAATGAATCACAGGCGCGCAGCACATTCTCATACCATAACAATATCTGGAAGGTACACATCTTAAAGAATGGAAAGAACTTATATATATTGCAGGTGGGGTTAGCCCCACCTGTAAAAGGAGTAGATATGAAAATAAATAACTGCAAAAAAGTTATTAAAACAATTGCCTTTTATACAGTAGTAATAATATGCATAGCAATTTTATGGAAACAGGCTCATCTGCCATATGAACGGACAAAATATCAGAGTGTAGCGGAAAATACAACAGAAAGGGAACAGAGTTCAGTATCTTTTCCGGAAGAATATAAAAAAACAGTGAACGATAGTTTTGTGTTTGATGCAAAGATAATTACAGGGGAAAATATTGATTATGAAAATTTATATGCATCAACAGCAAGCATTGTTTATCCGGATGCGGATAAGTGGAAAACAATGTTCTTAAAGGATAATTTAAACTATGAAGAAAGCTGTTTTGAAACAGAAAGCCGAAATGGGGACAGGTTGAATGCCGAAGTTTACGATAATGAATCAGAAGGATTTTTACGTTTAGATGCCGAACAGGGACTTTACTGGAAAGAACCGTTAATGAGATATTTAGTGCAGGTACTGCATATGAATGGTGAATATGGAGCAAAGGATCCCATGGATAATGAGCGTGTGTTTCGGGACGCAGATGATTTGACTGGTTTTAGCAGAGAAGAAGCATGGGAAAATGCATGTGAACAAATGAGCATGCTTGGAATAGAAAAAAGCAGTCTGCAATATGATGAAAGCTATTGTATGCACGCAGAAGATTTAAAAGAGCAGACGCAAATATTACAAAAGGATGGCAGTTTATCTGCACAGGATGCAAAAGAAAGCTGGTCAAAGGACGAGGAGGGTTATCTATTCTATTTCTCTCAGACTTTACAGGGAATTGAAATTTTTCGGTATGAAAATATCCGGGATTATCCGGGAATGTATGGCGATATGCAGGTGTATGTAATGAAAGATGGATTAGGGGAACTTCAGATTCCTGTTTTATATTCCTGCAAATTAGAAAAAAAGAAGTTATCACTGGTTTCTTTTGATAAAATTGCAGAGGTTTTAGAAAAGAACTATGGAAGTGTTATTACGGAAGACCCATTAACTGTTCGTAAATGTCAGCTTGTAATGTATCCATTACAAAAGAAAAAAGGGGTATATGATATGGTACCGGTATGGATATGCCAAATTGGAAAATATCAGGGAGAAGGACGAAATGAATCATTTAATTATATTCCAATTAATGCTGTCACAGGAGAAGAGATGGTTGAACTGGAGGTAGAGTAGTAATATGCTGAAAAAATATTTAAAAATGGATTTATACAGGGTATTTACTTCAGCACCATTTTGGCTTGGAGTGATAGGGGTATATATTACGATGAATCTAATGGCGAAGGTTGGACAACCGGCAATAGATGTTATTAGCAGATATAAAGTTATGAAATTTCAGAGTGTTACAATTGCAATATTTGCATTTAGCAGCTTTGCATATGGAAATGCATTAAGAGAAGATCAGGAACATCATTTTTGGCAGAATGAAATTTTGCGTGGAGATTTAAAGAGTTATATATGGTCAAAAGTATTAAGCGGATTTCTGGCAGCAGATATTACTGTTTTCGCAGGACAGTTACTCTTTTTTCAGCAGGATAGTTTTTGGCATCCCCTGCTGATGTTAGAGGATGAATTTTTTACAGCAAATGGTGTCGATTTGCGTGGGAATTGTTTTGGATGGTTTGCAATGCATGGAATGCCAATATTATATTTGGTTTTTTCTGCAATTATATTTGGATTGTTAGGAGGCATTCTGTGTCTGGTATCCATGCTGCTGTCTCTATTGGCTAAGAATCAGATGTTTGCAATCTGCATTCCTATGGCTGGTTATTATTTTATAGTTACATATCTTGGCGTATTATTTCCACAAGGTGGTATTTGGGATTGGAATTCTCTGTTTATGTTTTCTACAGATGTATTTGGAAATGCATGGATAAGTCTTGGATACATATTCTTAATGACAATACTTTGTGTTATCGTATTGGGTAATTTGATTGCAGCCAGAGTAACAAAAGAGATAAGGGGGGAAAGTATGTGAATTTGCAGTCAAAAATACAGAATCTTTATTGTAGAATGAAGTCCATGCGTTTTTTGACATTACTTATCATTTGGGGATTTATGGTAGATGATATGTTAAGACTCTACCGGAATCTTGCAATGGAATTGAACGTAAAAGACAGTTTTGCAATATTACCTTTTATTCAAAATGATGATTTCTTTATGAAGGTTGTACTTTTAAGTGTATTATGTTTTTATTCGAATGCTCCATTTATGGAGAGAAATGAATTATATTTTGTACAGCGTATAGGAAAAAAGCGGTGGGGAAGTCGAAATATTTTTTATATTTTCGGAAGCAGTATTTTATTAGCTGTAATACTGGTATTATTAAGCATTTTATTGAACTTTCCGGCAGTTGATTTTAGCAATTCATGGGGAAGTCTGTACAGGACGGTTTCTGTTTATGGTATGGAAAAATATCAGATTCCGCTGATTGTGGATACAAAAGTAATGTCAGCATTTACACCCTACCAGATGATGGGGCATGTAATTTTAATGGATATATTAGCATTTGCAGTAATTGGAATGCTATTATATACATTAAGTCTTTATGTTAGAAGAGTAGGTGCATATATAGTCACTATTCTGCTTATTTTCTTTTCTACAATGGTAAACTATCTGGATGCCGGTGCAAAATTAGGACTTATATATTTTTCACCATTTTCATGGGAAAATGTGGGAAATTGGAGATATGGATATGATTTGAGTAAACCAAATTTTGTATATATCTATGTAGGTTATTTTCTGATTCTGTTTCTGCTGGTGGTTGCAGGTCAGAGACAGATTCAGAGAATAGACTGGATAAGCAGGGAGGAATAGCTATGGCAGAGGTTATTAAAGTAGAACATATTGAGAAATCTTTTAAAAAGCATAAAGTATTAAAGGATGTATCATTGACTTGTGAAAGTGGAAAAATATATGGAATTGTAGGGTATAATGGTTCAGGAAAATCAGTACTTTTTAAGTGCATTAGTGGATTTTATCTTGTAGAAAAAGGAACAATAACAGTTCGTGGGAAAATGGTTGGAAAAGATATGGATGTGGTTCAAAATTTGGGAACAATTATTGAAGAACCGGCATTTATAAAGCAGTACAGCGGACTTAAAAATCTTGAACTGTTATATATGATTAATCATAAGAAAAATCGGGAATATGTAAAAGAAAGTATGAGAAAAGTCGGACTTGATCCGGAGCTAAAGAAACCGGTAGGAAAATATTCTCTGGGTATGAAGCAGCGTCTTGCAATTGCACAGGCAACCATGGAGAACCAGGATATTCTTATTTTAGATGAACCGATGAATGGGTTAGATAAAGATGGGGTTGAACAAATGAGAAAATTGTTTCTTTCTTTTAAAGAAGAGGGAAAAACTTTATTGCTGGCAAGCCATAACAGGGAAGACATCGAATTGCTATGTGATGAAGTATATGAAATGGAACATGGAAGGTTACATAAAATAGAAGAATAGAGAATAAGAAAAAGGAATTGCTTCTGTCTCATGTGATATGAGGCAGAAAGGCAGTTCCCTTTTCATTTACGCGTACGCGGAAAATATACAAAATGTGTTTCCCACAGTTGTGCGGTCAGATTACTGCAGGGCATATATCTTCTGACCTAGATACCAGCAAGTACCTGTAATGCCTGCTCTTTGATCAGAGGCAGGAAATGCTCATCGAAGTAAGCCTGCGAAGCACGGCTGTATTTCTCGGTGGAAGCGTATTCCGATAAGATGTTGCAGACCTTATTGAAATCTTCCGGAGAATGGTGTCCCTTGTGCAGTACCAGATAAAAGGCACTCTTATTCGGATTCTTGTAAAGGAAATTCCGGTCGTTATAAAAGCCATTTAAAATACGGGCAAGATTGCTGATTTTCTCTAAGCTGTCGAAGACGAACAGCCGGGTAATATCTACCACCGGTTCTACGACAGGCTTCGGAGCAGGAGCGGCAGCCTTCTTGACAGGAGCTTCTGCCGGGGCAGCAGCCTTCACTGACTTGGCAAGTTCGCTCTTCTGCTTCTCCTGAAGCTGTTTGAAGAAGCCTAAAATATCATCGGCTCCGGCTGCAGGAGTGTTCTTTGCATCTGTAAAATCCGGATATTCATTTTCATCCGGCTCTGAAAATTTGGAAAACCGGGTGTCTAACTCTTCCGGGTATTCTACCTTGGTAATAATAAGCAATACTGTATCTTGTGTCAGGGGAACGGCTTCTATCATAAGAGGCATATCCTCGGCTTCAAATCCAAATTCATAATTCGCCTGCTGCATCATGTCACGAAACAGGGACTTTGCTTTCTCCGTGCCATATGCTAACTCACTCAGCTTCAGATGGCGGTCATCTAAGTCTGCTCTGGTAAGTGTGCAGCGAATCTGGTTATCATTCACTTTTTCAATTTTCATAAAAATCACTTCCTTATCTATAGAAAATTGTATGAAGTTTACGCCTATATTATAATGGAATGCAAAATACTTGTAAACCCGGTAAAAAATATTAAAGTTTTCTAAAAAGTCTAAAAAAACAGATTTTCTATTGCAAAGCATAATTGCTTTGTGCTATAAACTATTCCAAGAGATGCGTTCCGGTTCCTTTGAAAGAAGGAAGGGGCGGAACATATAGAAACACAAATTTTGTTTGACAGATACGAGCTGTTGTCGGAGTTAGGAAGCGGCGCAGCAGGAAAGGTGTATCTTGCCAGACATCTGAAGTTGGAGACATATCGTGCAATAAAGTGTATTTCAAAGACACGTTCTATGCCGTCTTCAATTCTTTCTGAAGCGAACATTCTCGCTAAGTTACGACATCCCGGAATTCCAATTGTATATGATATAGAGGAAGACGAAGCCTTTTATTATATCATTGAGGAATATGTTGAAGGGGAATCGTTAGAGAAGTTGCTTTGGAATACGTCAGTTTCCCAGGAGTATATGATACAGATTGGCATACAGCTTTGCGGAATCGTTTCATTCCTGCACAGCCAGAAACCATTTCCGGTATTACATCAGGATTTAAAACCGTCACACATTATAGTATGTGGGAATCAGGTAAAATTAATCGATTTTGGAATTGCATCATATATTACCAGTCGTGGAAAAAATTATCAGAACTATGGAACAAAAGGTTTTGCGGCACCGGAGCAGTACGGGGAATATGAACTGCATACGGCAAGCGATATTTATGCAATCGGGGCTATTTTTTCACTTTATATTAAGAAGCATTCCCACAAAAGCAGCCCGGCATTCCGGCATATCGCACAAAAAGCCACAAGAAAAAATCCAAACAAGCGTTACAAAAGCGCCGGGGAATTACAACAGGCACTGACCCGTGCGTTAAAGCAGAAGGGGAATCGGAAAGAGCATCTCTTAAAAAGCATATCTGTTGTGGGGGCAGAATCCGGAGTCGGAACCACCCATATAGCCATTGCACTGACTTCATTTTTTAATGCGGGGGGCGCAAATGCCCTGTATCGGGAAATTCAGTCCGAAAAGAGGGAAAAGATAAGTAATGTGGTGGAACAAATTGGGCGGAGCCGTGAGGCAGAGTGCGAAGAAGATATCGTCATCTGCCGGAATTTCCGGGGAAGTGAGTCTATCGGCAGCGGGGAAGATACACTCATTTTCGATTATGGAGCTGCAGTGGAAGAAGCCTGCATGGAAGAGGCTGAGATTACAGTACTCGTAGTGAATCTGTCTTTGTGGAAGCGGGAGGCTTCCATGAAAGCCTGGCAAACGTTACGTTGTGTACCAAATCTTAAAATTATCTGTAATCACAGTAGCCCCATGGAGGCGAGAGAATTTGCAGCTTTCATCGGAAGAGAAGTGTACTGTTATCCGAGGGACACAATGCCATTTGATGGTGGCAGAGAAAAGGAAGCATTCTTCACACAAATGCTTTCGAAAGAAGGGAGAAGATAACAAACCATGGAAGAAAGAAAAAGTATCGGAATATTTGGTGTGCAGCAGGGCGTGGGTGTGACGCATCTGTGCACTGCGCTGACCCATTACTGTGCGGACTGCCTGAAAAGTCACACGGCATTGGTGGAATTAAGTGGAAATCACGAATTGGAAGAACTGCAGAAACAGCAGCAGGGTAAATGGGGGCGGCCGGACAGAAAACACTATTTTGCAAATGCGGGAAGTGATAATATGCCGGAATATATCCGACAGGGCTATGAATATTACATCATAGACGGTGGAAGTGAGTTTTACAGGATTCGTCGGGAATTCTTGCGCTGTGACCGGAAGCTGATTCTGGTTTCCTTAAGTCCATGGAAACGAAAGGAATTAGAGTATTTTATGTCCGTCATATGGGAAGAGGAAAAGTATTTGGATAACGTGACGTTTCTGGCACAGTTTGGGATGAAAAAAGATAAAAAAGATTTTCAGAAACAATACCGCATACCAATCCATACCCTTCCTTTTATGGAGGACCCGCTTCATTTAAAAGAAGCAGAGCGCCTGTTTTTAAAAACTTTAGTTTAACATATCACGAACGCTTATCCTTTTGGAAAAGGAAAGTAGAAAGCAGGCATGTAAATTTAACAGAAACCAAAAACAAAAAAAGATGAATAAATAGAAATATATGCTTTTGATGTGAGAAGGTTACCCTGAATGCTTACTCACACCGCTGCAGAATGCAGCACAATGTAAAGAAAAAGAAAGGTAAGAGGCACAGACAAAAATTATAGTCTGTGCCTCTTTTTACGCGGGAAATTCGCAAAGCGTGTTTCCAGGTGGTTTTTACTTGAAATTTTCCCACCAATGACGTATGCTTATGGCAAAGAAAACAAAAATGGAAAACCATAAGAAAATAGAACAGTAAAGTACAGGAGGACGCAGGCTTGGAGAGAACGCAGCGAACGAACAGACCGACAAATGGAAATAGAAATAGAAACAGGAACTGCAGACGGAACAGAAAAAACACGAAATTAGCACCGGTTATTGTGGTAATCGTATTGATATTACTGGTGTTGCTGATTGCCGTAGGAACGAAAATCATTCAGAAATATATTCCGAGTAAAGAGCATCAGGATATGACAGAATATTATCATTTACAGGCGGATGATGATATTTCGCTGGTGGTGGATCATGAAGTGTTAGAGACACCAGGCAAATATATAGACGGCGAAGTATATGTGGATTATGAAACGGTACATGACCGCTTCAATGACCGTTTTTACTGGGATGCCAATGAAAATGTATTGCTTTATACACTGCCTGATAATCTCGTTACCGTGGCAGCAGGCAGCAATACTTATCAGGTAGGGAAGGAAAACCAGAGTGCAGATTATACAATTGTCCGGAATGACAGCAATACCATGTATCTTGCACTTGATTTCGTAGAGCAGTATACCAATATTACCCACGAAGTATATGAAGGCCCGAATCGTACCGTAATCAATACCGTGTGGGGGGATGTGGATACAGCACCGGCGAAGAAGGCAACACAGCTTCGTTTAAAGGGCGGTATCAAGAGTCCGATCGTGAAAGACTTAGAAAAAGGTGAGACCCTGACAATTTTGGATGCAGGTGACAGCTGGACCAAAGCCATGACAGAAGATGGTGTTATCGGATACCTTAAGAATAAGTTCGTAGGAAAAGTAACCACTGAAACCTTGAACAATGATTTTACAGAGCCGGAATTTACCCATATTTCCAAGGACTTTACCATAGAAATGGCATGGCATCAGGTGACAACAAAGGATGCCAACAGCACCATTGCAACGGTATTGCAGAATACCAAAGGAATCAATGTAATCGCACCGACCTGGTTCTACTTAAATGATAATAACGGTAACATTGCAAACCTTGCATCGCTGGATTATGTAAACTACTGCCATCAGAATAATATTGAGGTCTGGGGACTGGTAAGCAATCTTGAAAATAAAGAAGTGGACACAGCTGCTGTTCTGACCCATACCTCTACCAGACAGTATCTGGTCAATCAGATTATTTCAGCAGCAATCCAGTACGATTTGGATGGAATCAATCTGGATTTTGAATCCTTAAACAGTGAAGCAGTAGGAGACAGCTATATCCAGTTTATCCGCGAACTTTCCTTAAAATGTGCAAACAACGGCGTGGTATTATCCGTGGACAACTATGTGCCGAGTGCTTATACCGCATTTTATGACCGGGAAGAACAGGCAAATTTTGCTGATTATGTAGTGATTATGGGATATGATGAGCATTATGCCGGTTCAGATGAAGGATCTGTTGCATCCATTGGATTTGTAACCAACGGAGTAGCCGATACCTTAAAGGAAGTACCTGCAGACCAGATCATTCTGGGATGTCCGTTCTATACAAGAATATGGGCAGAGACACCAAAGGCAGATGATGAAGAAGATACAACAGCTGCAGCAGCAGAGGATTATGTACCATATGATTTGACCAGCGAAGCTGTTGGTATGGATACGGTACAGAAACGTCTGGAATTAAATGGAGCAACGCCGACCTGGTCGGAAGAAGATGGGCAGAATTATGCAGAATATGTAAATGATGGGGTTACCTATAAAGTCTGGATAGAAGACGCAACTTCTCTTGAGAAGAAGTTAGAAGTCATGAAGTCAAATAAACTTGCGGGAATATCTTTCTGGAAGCTTGGCTTTGAGACAGACAGCATCTGGGATACCATTATAAAATATACAAATAACTAAAGTGTAAAACCGCAAAGGAGAGGCCCGTGAAAAAGTTGTTATGGATATTTCCGAAGAATTCTCCAAGGATGGCGACAAAGTAGTGGAAGCCGGACAGGAACTGAAACGGATTGTAGTAGAGATTACCGAAGAAATTGCGAAGTTTAAAGTAGATTAACAGATAAAACAGGATAATTGAGCCGGCACTTTCATATTTATTATAAAGAAAAAAATTAGGAAGTGTGGTTTGAAAAAAAGAATGGAATTATATATGGCAGTTCTTCTACTGGTGGCAGTATGCCTGTTATCAAAAGAAGGAGCAGTGCTGGTAAGCAGCATGCGGGCAGCAGAAGAAAAGCCATGTATCGTTGTGGACGCAGGCCATGGCGGTGATGACCCGGGCAAAATCGGGATTCACGGCGAACTGGAAAAGGACATTAACCTTGCCATTGCAAAGAAGGTAAAAGCCCGTCTGGAAAAAGAAAATATAACAGTGATTCTGACCCGGGAGACAGACGAAAGTCTTGATAAAGGGGAGAGCGGCAGCAAAAAGGTGGCAGATATGCGTAACCGCTGCCGGCTGATTGATGAGGCGAAGCCGTTATTTACCATAAGTGTCCATCAGAACAGTTATACGGAAGAGTCCATAAGCGGAGCTCAGTGCTTCTATTTTGGACAGTCCGAGGAGGGCAGAAAAATTGCCGGGATTATGCAGGAAAGCCTGCGGTCGCATCTGGATACGGAAAATAAGCGGGAAGCAAAAGCCAATGAGAGTTATTATCTCCTGAAAAAAACGGCATATCCTACGGTAATCGTAGAATGCGGCTTCTTAAGTAATTCTGAGGAGGCCGCGAAATTATCTACCGGGGAATATCAGGAGGCAGTGGCAGAAGCTATTGCAGATGGAATTCTAGACTGTCTGGGCAATGAAACAGCAGATACAGAAGAAGCCGGCATGAGTAATGAGACTGCAGATACAGAAAAACAGAAAGTGAAACAGCATTGAAATGCATCAGAAATAAAGAAAGATTACAAAAAAGATTCCAGCCATAATGGTCTGGAATCTTTTGCGTTCTTATATTTTTTCCGGGTTTAGCCCATCACAGAAAAATGATAGAGTGTCTTGGAACGGAAATTCTCGCCTGCTTTTAAAACAACAGAAGGGAAATGTTCGATATTAATTGCATTTGGATAATGCTGTGTCTCTAAACATACTGCGGAATATGGCGGATAATCTTTGCCATCAATTCCTTTCTGATGAAGGGTATAACAAGGGACATAGAGCTGTACACCCGGCTGGTCGGTAAAGCAGGTCATCCGTATGCCGCTTTCCTTAGACTGTAAAACAGCCGCCTCTCTTAAGCCATCCCCGTTGATTACAAAGTTATGGTCGTAAGTACCACCTAATTTTAACTGGGCATTGTCACAGTGAATGCCGTCACCGATTTTCTTCATCTCACGGAAATCAAATGGGCTTCCCTCCACAGAGAGAAATGCACCGGTAGGACACTGTGTGTCATCCAGTTCTGTAATCGCATCTGCATCAATGCGTAATTCCTGATCTAATACGGTACCGTTTCCTTCCCCATTCAGATTGAAATAACCATGGCTGGTAACAGAGAATACAGTATCCTGATCACAGGCTGCATCGTAAACAATAGATAATTCATTGTCTTCAGACCATCCGTAGGTAACGGAAACTGTAAGGTTACCCGGATAACCTTCTTCTCCATCCGGAGAAATGCGGGTAAAAGTAACTTTATCATCTGTAATTTTTCCGGTCCATACACGCTGACCAAATCCCGTAGGACCACCATGCAGGTGGTTTGGCCCATTATTAATGGCAAGATTGTATTCTTTATCATTTAAGGTAAAGTGCCCTTTGGCGATACGGTTGGCGCATCGACCGACAACAGCTCCCAGGCTGGCATCATCAGCAAGATACTCATCGGCATTCATTAAGCCTAAAATTACATCGGTCAGTTTTCCCTCTTTATTCGGAACCATAATCTTAATAATACGACATCCATAATCCGAAAGTGTAACGGAAGCACCGGATGCATTTTCAATAGTATAAAGGGAAATCGGCTTATTATCTTTGGTCATGCCAAATTCGCTTTTTGTAATTTTCATCTGGAAACTCCTTTCCATAATATTCTAGTGAACATACTGATTATGCCACACTTAGGGCTACATAGCAAGTAGGAAGTGCGGTTTTCGGGTGTTTTCGATTTTCGATGGAAATGGATTTTGAAAACAATTCCAGTTCTTGAACACATAAAGGGAACGTGATATAATAGGCGTTATGAAAACAGAAGTGATAAAAATAGATCAGAATAATATGGATACAGAAGCACTGGAACGTGCAGCCGCAATTATCCGGGATGGAGGGCTGGTGGCATTTCCAACTGAGACGGTATATGGACTGGGCGCAGATGCACTGAGTGCAGAGGCATCGAAGAAAATTTATGCGGCAAAGGGAAGACCATCTGATAATCCTTTGATTGTCCATGTGGCAGAATTTTCAGACATGGAGAAAATCGCACAGGAGATGCCGGAAGAAGCAAAGAAACTTGCAGATGCATTCTGGCCGGGCCCGCTGACCATGATTGTGCGCAAGAATGATAAGGTTCCATATGAAACTACAGGGGGGATGGATACGGTGGCAGTCCGCATGCCAAATCACCCGGTTGCACTGGAACTGATCAGGAGAAGCGGTGGATATATTGCGGCACCGAGTGCCAATACATCCGGTAAACCGAGTCCGACTCTGGCAGAGCATGTAGCATTTGATATGGATGGCAGAATTCCGATGATACTGGATGGGGGTCCTGTGGGAATTGGAATTGAATCCACGATTGTTGATCTGACAGAAGACATACCAATGATTTTAAGACCGGGCTATATTACACCGAAAATGTTAGAAAAGGTAATCGGGGAAGTGAAAATGGATCCTGGAATTATTGCTTCGGATTCGCTGCAGAAGCCGAAAGCACCGGGAATGAAATATAAGCATTATGCACCGAAAGCAGATTTGATTCTGGTAGATGGAGAAGAAGAGAAGGTAGTAGCAAAGATTAATGCTTTGACAAAGGAAGCGGTTCTACTGGGGAAGAAGGTAGGAATCATCGGAACAGACGAAACGATAGACCGTTATCCGGAAGGCGAAGTGGTAAGTATTGGTGCACGCAGTGATGAGGATGCAATTGCAAAGCATTTGTATAAACTGTTGCGGGACTTTGATGAGAAAGAAGTAGATATTATTTACTCTGAGAGTTTTGCAACTCCGCGTATTGGGCAGGCAATTATGAATCGTCTGCTGAAGGCTGCAGGACATCAGGTGATTACAGTTTAGAGGAGGTTTTTATGAAGCCATACAATCGCATTGTATTCGTGGCAGAAAGCGGAACATGCAGGGCACCCATGGCGGCCGGTATTTTTCGGGAATATTCCCTGAATCATCCGGTAGAAGTGCTGGTGAGAGGCCTTGTGGTATTATTCCCGGAACCACTGAATCAGAAGGCAGAAGCTGTTATGATAAGCAATGGCATTAACATGGAAGGTTTTATGTCAAGCCAGATTACAGCAGGGGATTTTGGCGAAGATACATTGGTGCTTACAATGGAAGCACAGCAGAGACAGAAATTATTGGAAATGTTTCCGGAGGCGAAGGAAGAAAATGTCCAGGTACTGACGGAGTTAGTAGGGGATGAACTGGAAATCTTAGATCCTTACGGCGGCACACTTCAGTCATACGGGCTTTGCTTTGAGACCATGAATAAGAGTATAAAAAAATTAGTGAAATTATTAAACGAAGGAGAATGATATGTCAAAAGTATTTGTAATGGATCATCCACTGATTCAGCATAAAATCGGCTGGATAAGAAGAAAAGAAACGGGTTCTAAGGAGTTCCGTACATTAATCAGCGAAATCGCTATGTTAATGTGCTACGAGGCAACCAGGGATTTGAAACTTACCGATATCGAAATCGAGACTCCAATCTGCAGGACAACTGTAAAAGAGTTAAAAGGAAAGAAACTGGCAGTGATACCAATCTTGCGTGCAGGTCTTGGAATGGTAGACGGAATGCTTGCAATGATTCCTGCAGCAAAAGTCGGACACATCGGACTTTACCGTGACCCACAGACATTAAAACCGGTAGAATATTACTGCAAGCTTCCGGAGGATTGCGATGAGCGTGAAGTATTTGTTGTAGATCCGATGCTGGCAACCGGTGGTTCTTCTATAGCAGCCATCCAGATGTTAAAAGACAGAGGTGTAAAGAACATCCGCTTTATGTGTATCATTGCAGCGCCAGAGGGCGTAAAGGCAATGCAAGAAGCACATCCGGACGTAGACATTTATATCGGAGCATTAGATGAGAAATTGAATGAGCACTGCTATATTGTACCAGGACTTGGTGATGCAGGAGACAGAATATTCGGAACAAAATAAGTTCGAAGATATATGAAATGTGAAGGGTTCTTAAGTTGAAAGGCTTGAGAACCTTTTTTACATTACTGTCTGGCGCAGTCCACATCCTTCACTTTGAATACGGCATAAAGCCTGCAAGGGACACTAAGAATTTCGAAAAAGATACAGTCTATTCCGGCAACCGGTGCAAATTCACATCCATGTTCATCTGCACCTCACCGGCACATCCCTGTGCCGGTGTTGCCTAGAAACAGGCGAAATTCCAAGTGCCCCTAACAGCCTTTATCATGTATCCCAAGTGAAGGAAGCGGGCTTCGCCCCGGCAAGTACTTTATTCAGCTAAGAACTGTGTCATTTCCGTAAAAATCTCACAGAAACCGTATAAAACCATAAAAAAATATGGTAAAATAGCAACAGAAAAACCGCAGCAAGGAGGAAATAAAATGAGCCAGAAACGGGAAGACTATATTAGTTGGGATGAATATTTTATGGGCGTGGCAATGTTATCCGGAATGCGCTCCAAGGACCCGAATACACAGGTGGGAGCCTGCATTGTCAGTGAGGATAACAAGATCCTTTCCATGGGATACAACGGACTGCCGAAGGGCTGCTCCGATGATGAATTTCCGTGGGTGAGAGAAGGAGCACCCCTGGAAAATAAATATTTCTATACTACCCACAGCGAATTAAATGCAATTTTAAATTACCGTGGCGGTTCGTTGGAGGGAGCGAAAATGTATGTGTCCCTGTTCCCTTGTAATGAGTGCGCCAAGGCAATCATTCAGGCTGGAATCAAGACTATCGTATATGACAGTGACAAGTATCAGAATACACCGGCAGTTATTGCTTCCAAAAGGATGTTAGATGCGGCAGGCGTGCGCTACTATCAGTACACCCACACCAACCGGGAAATAAATATTACCTTGTAACGACTGGAGAAATAACGAACAATGGCAGAGGTTTACAACCAATTGAACAAATGACGAAGGTGCAGGAAAAACCCACTGGTAATATTTGTTAAAATTATGTAAAATTGTAAAATGATAAAGCTGATTTATAGACATTTTTCATAAAATGTTTATAGACAATTTATGAAAAAATGATATAATGAGCTTAGTATTTGCAGAGCGTTTCACGAAAATGTAAGGGAAGGAGCTATTCATGAAGAACAGAAATAAAATGTATGATTCCTTGATTTTAATCATGCAGTTCGGTATCAACATGATAGTTCCTATTTTTTTGTGTATTGGACTCGGGGTTTTTATTTATCAAAGATATGGACATCCGTGGCTGGTGATTCTGCTCTTTTTCCTTGGTGCGGCAGCGGGATTCCAAAATTGTTACCGGATGGCACAGAGGCTTTGGCAGAAAAAAGACACGGGAAAGGTTAAATCAGATGTTAAAAAGGATAAATGATGCATTACCGGAATTGATTCTGGGAATCCTTATATACGAAATTGTGGTGGAATTTACCGGTATCTGGTTTGTAAAGGACAAATTGGGATATTCCATCGGCCTTCTGATTGGAGCAGCAACCGCAATCGGAATGGCAGTCCATATGGCAGTGGTTCTGCGGGACAGTATGGATATGGCAGAATCCGGAAGGACAAGACGGATCGCATTGCAGTATGTGCTGCGGTATCTCGTAGTTGTAGCAGTCTTTTTTGTTACGGCATACTTTGAAATAGGCAATGTGATGGTAGCATTTGTGGGAGTAATGGGATTGAAGGTTGGAGCTTACGTTCAACCCTTTACACATAAAGTAATTTTAAAACTTTTAGGGAGAGGTGATGAATCTTCTTAGGGTGAAGAAAAATATAATATAAGGAGGTGAAAGCGTGGATAACGGAATTTTAGCAGCGGGTGCCCAGGATATAGATTTTATGATTCATGGACTGTTTTCCTATAAGATTTTCGGACATGAGGTATGGATTACTACTTCTCATGTATGTATTCTGATAATCATGCTGATACTGATTGCCTTTTCATTTATTGTAAAGCATAAGATGAAAGCGGCAACGGAGGTACCGGGCGGATTTCAGAATGTAGTAGAACTTATGGTGGAAAAATTAGATGGCGTGGTTGACGGTGTCATGGGGAAAAATGCACCGAAGCTGGTGAATTACATCAGCACCATTTTTATCTTTATTCTCATGAGTAATATATCTGGATTATTCGGGCTAAGACCGCCTACCGCAGATTATGGAACGACACTGGCGTTGGGACTTATCACCTTTTCGCTGATCCATATCTGCCAGATAAAGTACCAGAAACCAAAGAAAATCTGGGAAGATATGTGTTCGCCGTTACCACCATGGCTGCCACTGTGGCTGCCAATCAATATCATCAGCGAGATTGCCGTGCCGATTTCCCTGTCACTTCGTTTGTTTGCAAACGTATTATCAGGAACCGTAATGATGGCATTGGTCTATGGACTGTTGTCCAAGATTGCAATTGTCTGGCCGGCAGCGCTTCATGTGTACTTTGATTTGTTCTCAGGAGCAATTCAGACGTATGTATTCTGTATGTTGACTATGACATATGTGAACCAGCAGATGGAAACAGAATAGAACAGTATAAGGAGGATTTATAATTATGAACATTACAGGACAGGATTTAATTTTAGCATGCTCAGCAATTGGTGCAGGACTTGCAGTTATCGCAGGTATCGGACCTGGTATTGGACAGGGTATTGCAGCAGGACACGCAGCAGCAGCTGTAGGCCGTAACCCGGGAGCAAAAGGAGATATTATGTCAACCATGCTTCTTGGACAGGCAGTAGCAGAGACTACCGGTCTTTATGGTCTGTTGATTGCAATGCTTCTGCTTTTCGTAAAACCACTGGTATAAAGTGCGAAGAAATGATTACGAAAAGAAAGGAGGCACAGCAGGAAGAAAATGACCAGATTATTTAATCTTGATTTTCAGTTATTGCATGATACCATCCTTATGGCGATATCCGTTTTCGTATTGTTTACCGTAATGTCTTATAACCTTTTCGAGCCGGTTCGTAAGATGTTAAAGGGACGTCAGGAGAAGATAAAGACGGAACTGGAATCTGCGGCAAGCGACCAGGCAGAAGCAGCAGAATTAAGACAGCAGTATGAAGAGAAGCTTAAGAACGTCGATAAAGAGGCGGAGGTTATCTTAAGTGAAGCCAGAACCAAAGCCCTGCGCAATGAGAACCGCATCATTGGCGAGGCAAAGGAAGAGGCTGCGCGGATTATCCGGCGTGCCAATGAAGAGGCAGAACTGGAGAAAAAACGCGTGATGGATGAGATGAAACAGGAAATGATAGAAATTGCATCTATGATGGCAGGCAAAGTGGTAGCCGCATCCATTGATACAACAATACAGGATGCCCTCGTGGAAGAAACCTTGAAAGAGATGGGTGATACAACATGGCAAAATTAGTTTCCAAAACATACGCAGATGCATTGTTTGAACTCGCCGTGGAAAAGGGATGTGAAGATGCCTGGTTAGAAGATGCGAAAGCACTTCTTGAGATTCTCCATGAGAATGAGGAACTGGCAAAATTGATGAATCATCCACAGATTGTAAAAGAAGAGAAGCTTCAGATTATTGAAAACATATTCAAGGGAAAGACCGCGGACGAGATCGTGGGATTGATGTGCCAGCTGATAGAAAAAGACCACTTTAAAGATATGGAAAGCGTATTTGCATGTTTTGTGGATTCCGTAAAAGAATATAAAAATATCGGAACGGCATATGTCATTTCTGCGATAGAGCTGTCAATGCAGCAGAAAGACGAAATCGTAAAGAAACTATTAGAAACCACACATTATGTAGAAATTGAAATGAATTATGAGGTGGATGCATCACTCATTGGAGGAATGGTCATCCGCATAAAAGACAGGGTAGTGGACAGCAGTATCAAAACCAGGCTGCAGAAGCTAACCAGTGAATTATCCAAAATACAGTTGAAAGTAGGTGAAACCGCTTCATGAAATTGAAACCAGAAGAAATCAGTTCCGTTATCAAAGAGCAGATCGAGCGGTATGCATCCCAGTTGGAAGTGGCAGACGTAGGAACTGTCATTCAGGTGGCAGATGGAATTGCACGAATTCACGGCCTTGAAAATGCAATGCAGGGAGAACTTTTGGAATTCCCGGGCGAAGTATATGGAATGGTGCTGAACTTAGAGGAAGATAATGTAGGTGCGGTTCTGTTAGGAGATAAGCGTTCCATCAACGAAGGTGATACCGTAAAGACCACCGGACGTGTAGTAGAGGTTCCGGTCGGAGATGCATTACTGGGACGAGTAGTAAATGCGCTGGGTCAGCCGATTGATGGAAAAGGACCGATTGAGACGGAGAAATACCGCCAGATTGAACGTGTGGCATCCGGTGTTATTTCCAGAAAATCTGTAGATACACCATTACAGACCGGTATTAAGGCAATCGATTCCATGGTGCCGATTGGACGTGGACAGCGTGAGCTTATCATCGGAGATAAGCAGACCGGTAAGACGGCAATTGCAATTGATACCATCATTAACCAGAAGGGACAGGGCGTAAAATGTATTTACGTTGCCATCGGTCAGAAAGCATCTACCGTAGCATCCCTGGTAAAAACATTAGAAGAATTCGGTGCATTAAGCTATACCACAGTTGTTGTATCAACAGCAAGTGAGCTGGCACCATTACAGTATATTGCACCGTATGCAGGATGTGCAATTGGTGAAGAGTGGATGGAGAACGGAGAGGATGTATTAATCGTTTATGACGATTTGAGTAAACATGCTGCTGCATACCGTACCCTTTCCTTGCTGCTTAAGAGACCACCAGGACGTGAGGCTTATCCGGGAGACGTATTCTATCTGCATTCCAGATTATTAGAGCGTGCAGCAAGACTTTCCGATGCTTTGGGTGGAGGTTCCCTGACTGCACTGCCGATTATCGAGACACAGGCGGGAGACGTATCCGCATACATTCCGACCAACGTAATTTCCATTACAGACGGTCAGATTTATCTGGAAACAGATATGTTTAACGCTGGTTTCCGTCCGGCAATCAATGCAGGACTTTCCGTATCCCGGGTTGGTGGAGCTGCGCAGATTAAGGCAATCAAGAAGATTGCAGCACCAATCCGAGTAGAGCTGGCACAGTATCGTGAGCTGGCAGCATTTGCACAGTTTGGTTCCGAGCTGGATGCTGATACCAAAGAGAAATTAGCACAGGGTGAAAGAATCCGTGAAATGTTGAAACAGCCACAGTATCAGCCGATGCCGGTGGAAAAACAGGTAGCAATTATCTATGCTGCAACCAAGAAATATTTACTGGATATTCCGGTGGATGAGATTCTGTCATTTGAAAAAGCATTGTTAGAACTGATTGATACCAAGTATCCGGAGATTTTTGAATCCATTCGTGAAACAAAACAGTTAGACGAAGAAACAGAGCAGAAATTAATTACAGCAATTGAAGCATGTAAGAAAGATTTCAAATAGGCATGTAATATGGTAAAAGGCGGTGAGAGACTATGGCGTCCATGCGTGATATAAAGCGGCGCAAAAGCAGTATTTCCAGCACACAGCAGATTACAAAGGCCATGAAGCTTGTTTCTACCGTAAAACTGCAGAAAGCGAAGGGACATGCAGAACAGGCAAATCCGTATTTTAATTATATGTATCAGACCGTAACTTCCATGCTGGCAAAGAGCGGTTCCATCAATCACCCGTACCTTACCGGGAAAGATTCCGAGCAGAAGGCAGTGATTGTAATTACCTCGAACCGTGGACTGGCAGGAGGCTATAATGCGAATGTCGTAAAGCTGATTACAGAGAGTGACCTTCCAAAGGACAGGCTTTCCATTTATGCAGTTGGTAATAAGGGAAGAGAGTCCTTAGAACATAAGGGATATTCCATTGTAAAGGGACTTCCGGAGCTGATAGAGGCACCGACTTATGATGAGGCGTCCGCATTGGCAAGGGAAGTGCTGGCAGCCTATGAAAAAGGTGAAGTTGGCGAAATTTACCTTGCTTATACACATTTTAAGAATACGGTGGTACATGAGCCGAAATTAATCAAGCTTCTTCCGGTGGATATCGAAGATATGCCGGAGCAGGAAGAAGACAATGTGCTGATGAATTATGAACCAAACCAGGAGGAGGCGCTTAATTTAATCATACCAAAGTATGTAACGAGCCTTCTTTATGGAGCACTGGTAGAAGCAGTAGCCAGTGAAAATGGTGCAAGAATGCAGGCAATGGATTCTGCAACCAGCAACGCAGAGGATATGATTAGTGACCTGTCACTGAAGTATAATCGTGCCCGTCAGGGTTCTATTACACAGGAGCTGACAGAGATTATAGCCGGAGCATCGGCAATTTCCTGATCATATTCATAAGAATAGAGAATAAGGAGTGATAGAAAAAGATGGCAGAAACAAATATTGGAAAAATCACTCAGATAATAGGTGCTGTATTGGATATTAAATTTACCGAAGGAAAGCTTCCGGCAATCAATGAAGCAATCCGTATTACCAGAAAAAATGGTGAAGTTCTGGTAGTAGAGGTATCACAGCATTTAGGAGATGATGTCGTACGTTGTATTGCCATGGGACCTACCGACGGATTAATCCGTGGTATGGATGCAGAAGCAACCGGTGCACCGATTTCCGTGCCGGTAGGCGAGCATACCTTAGGCAGAATGTTTAACGTATTAGGCGAGCCAATTGACAATGAGGCTCCACCACAGGATGTGGAATATATGCCGATTCACCGGAAAGCACCAAGCTTTGATGAACAGGCAACTTCTACAGAAATGTTAGAGACAGGAATCAAGGTTGTTGACCTTCTCTGCCCTTACCAGAAGGGTGGAAAAATCGGACTTTTCGGTGGTGCAGGAGTAGGAAAAACCGTATTGATTCAGGAGCTGATTCATAATATCGCAACCGAGCATGGTGGATATTCCGTATTTACCGGTGTAGGTGAGCGTACCCGTGAGGGAAATGACCTTTATTATGAAATGAAGGAATCCGGAGTTATTGATAAGACCACCATGGTATTCGGTCAGATGAACGAGCCGCCTGGAGCACGTATGCGTGTAGGTCTTACCGGACTTACCATGGCGGAGTATTTCCGTGATAAAGGTGGAAAGGATGTACTGTTATTCATTGATAACATTTTCCGTTTCACACAGGCAGGTTCTGAGGTATCCGCACTGTTAGGACGTATGCCTTCCGCAGTAGGATATCAGCCGACCTTACAGACTGAGATGGGTGCATTGCAGGAGCGTATCACTTCTACCAAGAATGGTTCCATTACATCCGTTCAGGCAGTCTATGTACCGGCGGATGACCTTACTGATCCGGCTCCGGCAACTACATTTGCCCATCTGGATGCCACTACTGTACTGGATCGTTCTATCGTAGAGCTTGGTATTTATCCGGCAGTAGACCCACTTGGTTCTACATCCAGAATCCTTGACCCTCGTATCGTAGGACAGGAGCATTTTGAGGTAGCCCGTGGAGTACAGGAGATTCTTCAGAAATATAAAGAATTACAGGATATTATTGCAATCCTTGGTATGGATGAGCTGTCAGAAGAGGACAAGCTGGTAGTAAGCCGTGCAAGAAAAGTACAGCGTTTCTTGTCACAGCCATTCTTCGTAGCAACCCAGTTTACCGGTCTTGATGGAAAATATGTACCGGTAGCCGAGACCATCCGCGGCTTCCGTGAAATCTTAGAAGGAAAGCATGATGATGTACCGGAGAGCTATTTCCTGAATGCCGGAAGTATTGACGAAGTACGTGCCCGTATGAAGTAAGGGGTGAAGCCATGGCAGACGAGAAGAAAGCATTTGAGGTAGAAATCATTACCCCGGAGAGAATCTTTTATACCGGGGAAGCAACCATGATAGAATTCAATACAACAGAAGGAGAAATCGGTGTCTATCCGGACCACATTCCGCTGACAACGGTGCTTGCTCCCGGTGTTGTGACCATTACCAATGGCGAAGATGTAAAAGAAGCTGCGGTTCATGCAGGCTTTGCAGAGATTTTGGGCGATAAGGTAACACTGCTGGCAGAGATTGCCGAGTGGCCGGATGAAATCGATGAGAAGCGTGCCGAGGCAGCAAAAGAGCGTGCCGAAGCCCGTATTGCAGCTAAGGCTGCAGATACAGATATGCTTCGTGCGGAATTTGCATTGCGTAAGGCGTTGGTGCGAATTGAAGTGAAACACTAAAAACGGTGTATACAAAAGATAAAATATGATGTAAGGAAGATACCCTCTTTACCGTAGAAACCGGCAGAGAGGGTATTTTTTACTTTACAGGAAATTACTTTCCTGTAAAGTAAAAAACGCTCCGCGAGGATGCACACTGCGGCGTATAAGGTAGATGTCGCAAGCGACCGCCGCAGGCGCGAGAATGTGCCGAGGCACATTCTTTGTTTCCCTTACAGGAAACTGTTTTCTAGTAGAGTGAAAAAGGGGGATATGTTTTAAGAAAGGTTTCTACATAGTTTATAATAATTTAAGAAAATATTTATACCATACCATAGGGGAAAGCTATATAATGAATTTCAAACAGAATGAAAAGGATGAAGAAACAGTTTATGAGTGAAAACAGAATGCCGGAAGAAAAACGTATCCTGCGGGGATTATCAAAGGAAGAAGTAGAAGAACGCTTTATAGAAGGATTTGTAAATAAAACAGACATCAGCACGGAGAAGAGTGCAAAGGAAATCGTAAAGTCCAATGTATTTACGTACTTTAACTTTATTTTCTTAGTCATTACGATTCTGCTTTGTGTGGTCGGTTCTTTCCGGAACCTGACTTTCCTGCCAATCATCATCGGAAATACGCTGATTGGAATTATTCAGGAATTGCGGGCGAAGAAAGTCTTGGATAAGATGAGCCTTCTGAATGCACCCCATGCCATTGTTATTCGGGATGGAGAGCAGAAGAAAATTTTATCGGAGCAGCTGGTGAAGGATGATGTCATTTTACTGACTGCAGGAACCCAGATTTGTGCAGACGCCGTTGTTCTGGAAGGCACGATTCAGGTAAATGAATCATTGCTGACCGGAGAAGCCGATGAAATTGAGAAAACACCGGGAAGCAGGCTGATGTCCGGAAGCTTTGTGGTATCCGGAGAATGTTATGCGAGACTGGAGAAGGTAGGAAAGCATTCTTACATTTCCAGGCTGACTGCAGAAGCAAAAGCGATGGGAAATGAAGAACAGTCCGAGATGATTCGCTCTATTAACCAGTTGGTAAAATGGATTGGTATTGTGATTATTCCGATTGGAATCATTTTATTCTGGCAGGGCTATATCGTAAATGGAGAGACTTTCCAGAAGAGCATCGTTTCCATGGTGGCAGCAATTATCGGAATGATACCGGAGGGATTATATCTTCTGACGACCATTGCCCTGGCACTTGGAACCATGCGTCTGGCAAAGCGGCATGTACTGCTCCATGACATGAAGAGTATCGAAGCACTGGCAAGAGTTGATGTGCTCTGTGTCGATAAAACCGGAACCATAACGGAAGCAGGTATGGAAGTGGCAAAAATTGTTCCGGCGAAGGATGCGGAAAATACGTTTCTTCAGTCTCTGCTTCGGGATTATGCGTCAGCAGTGCCGGATAATAATGCTACTATGGAAGCAATTCGTGATTATCTGGAGCGGAAGGGCAAAGATAAGGATAGAGATAGTGATACCGATACCGACAGCAATAAAGATAAAACAGTGGAAGTACAGACCTTTATGGCTGCCCGGCGGAAAGCACTGGAGGTTATGCCGTTTACTTCTGCAACAAAATACAGTGGCGTTGTATTTGAGGATGGAAAATATCTTCTGGGTGCGCCGGAATTTGTCATGGGAAATGCCTTTGAAGAAATTGCAGATGAAATCAGGGAATATACGAAAAAAGGTTATCGTGTGCTTTTGCTGGCAAAATATCCGGGCAGTGATATCAAGGGAACCCTGACCGAAAAACCGGAGCCGCTGGGTTATGTGATTCTTTCCAATCCAATTCGTGAAAATGCGAAGAAGACCTTTGGTTATTTTAAGACTCAGGGTGTAGCAGTGAAAGTAATTTCCGGTGATAACCCGGAGACCGTATCCGAAGTGGCACGATGTGCCGGAATCGAGCATGCGGAGAAATATGTGGATGCAGGCACACTGGATACCGATGAGAAAATTTATGATGCGGCAGACCGCTATACCGTATTTGGACGGGTAACTCCGAAACAGAAGCAGAAGCTGGTACATGCATTGCAGGATGCGGGACATACCGTAGCAATGACCGGCGATGGAGTTAACGATATTCTGGCAATGAAGGATGCGGATTGCAGCGTGGCGATGGCGTCCGGAAGTGAAGCAGCAGCGCAGGCGGCACAGGTAGTTCTTTTAGATTCCGATTTTGCCCATATGCCGGATGTGGTATCAGAAGGACGGCAGGTAGTAAACAATGTGCAGCGTTCTGCCAGCCTGTTTCTGGTAAAAAATATATTCTCTCTGTTAATGGCAATCTTTGCAGTGGTATCGACAATTACTTATCCGTTAGAGCCGGCACAGATTTCCCTCATTAGTATGTTTACCATTGGGGCACCGGGATTCTTACTGGCATTGGAGCCAAACCGCAACCGTATTGAAGGACGGTTTTTACGGAAAGTATTATTAAAAGCATTTCCGGCAGGACTGACTGATGTATTAATCGTTGGTTCGCTGGTAGTCTGCGGAGAAGTATTTTCTATACCTGCTTCCGATGTGGCAACTGCATCCACCATGCTTTTATGTGTTGTAGGATTTATGATTCTGATTAAAATCAGCCATCCGATGAATAAGTTTAAATATGGAATTTTAATTTTTAATATCGCCGGGCTGCTTTTCTGCGGCATCTGCTTAAACCAGTTATTTGCCATGAGCCAGATGTCTAAAATCAGTATTCTTCTGATGATTGTATTTGCTTTTGCTGCAGAGTCACTGCTCCGTTACCTGACAATCGGGGTGGAAGGAATTGCAAAATTCATCAGTTCACAGGCACATCACGGTGCTCCACAGAAGTAGAGAATACAATTAGTGTTTTGGTTCGTCCGAAATGCTGCAGTTCGTTGATGAAGTGGTCAAGCTGGATGGTAGTCTGAAACATGACTTCCACCAGCATGGCATAATCACCGGTGACACAATTACATTCAATCACATTGGGAATTCTATCGATGAAAGGGTAGAATTCCTTTTTTTGTGCCGGTTCCACCTCGAGATTAATGAAAGCCTTAATGTGATAGCCAAAGAGCATGGGATTTACAGTGGCATGATAGCCGGTTAAAATACCTCGTTTTTCCAATCGCTCAATCCGGGCAGAAACCGCCGGGGAAGATAAAAAGACTTCCTTTGCAATATCCTTGACCGGAGTGCGGGCATTTTCCTGTAAGATTCGGATGATGCTTTTGTCAATGTTGTCTAATTCTTTTTCCATAGAGGCTCCTTTCGTTTCCTGAAAAATACAGTTGATGTAAAAAATGAATTTATCTGCAAATATAATGCTGAAAAATGACAAATGAAATAGCAGGTAAAGTAATATATAAAATTTTGTAGCCGGTGAATATCAAATGGCAGGCAGCTGCAGAAAATATCCTCCTGCCTCTGCGGGCAGATATATTTATGACACGGTTAGAGGCACTTGGCATTTTGTAGAAACATAGGCAACGCTGGTGCATGGACGCACCAGCGAGGCACAGATGAACATGGATGTGAATTTGTGCCGGTTGCCGGTTATTTTTCTATTCCTATCAAAATGCCTTAGTGCCCCTTGCCGTGGAATACATATCTGCGCAGAGGCAGGAGAATATTTTGCTGTATACACTGTCTGGATTTTACACATACAAGTATGTTGGCTTATTTTCAAGTATTATATCATACCTCTATTTTGTTGAAAAGACAGATACTTAAGAAAATAAAGAAAACAACAAACAATATTAAAATAATTAATAAAAAACAAGCAAAAAACAAATATAAAGCACGTTTTAACTTAAAACTATTTACCTTCTGGTCAAAGAGTGCTAGTCTTTGACAGAACCAAAAAACAAAAAATAAAAATTGAAAACAAACCCTTGTGACAATGGCGTCAGGACAGGATAAGACTGTCTTGACGCTATTTGCGTTACTAGGTAGGGCTAAAAAATAAGAAAGAGAGAGGGAAACATCATGACAGAAGAAATGCGTATGGAATCCGATTCAATTGGAACAATGGAAGTGCCAAAGGAGGCTTATTATGGCGTACAGGCTTTGCGGGCAAAACAGAATTTTCCGATTACAGGACAGAGTCTGCATCCTGTATTTATCCGCAACCTTGCAAAAGTAAAGAAGGCAGCGGCACAGAGTAATCGGAATGCGCTGGCTCTTCCGGCAGATAAGGCAGAAGCAATTATAAGAGCCTGTGATGAAGTGATTCGTGGATGTTTTGCCGATGAATTTATTGTAGATGCTATTCAGGGTGGCGCCGGAACCAGTGCCAATATGAACATGAACGAGGTGCTGGCAAACCGTGCCAATGAATGGATGGGAGGAAGAAAAGGTGATTACAGCCGGATTCATCCGAATGACCATGTGAATATGTCCCAGTCCACCAATGATGTGATTCCAACAGCCGGAAAACTTACGGTGCTGGAACTGTTAAAACCGTTGCTGGCAGAACTGGATGGACTGGAGAGGGAGCTTCGGATTAAAGCAGCAGAATTTGATGGAATCTTAAAAATGGGAAGAACGCAGCTTCAGGATGCAGTGCCGATGCGCCTCGGACAGACCTTTCATGCCTATGCAACCATGGTAAAACGTAATTATGAGCGGCTGAAAGAAGTAAGATGTGAAATGTTTACTGTAAATCTGGGGGGAACCGCAATTGGAACTGCCATCAATGTTTCTCCGGCATATTTATCTAACGTGGTGCCGACACTGGCAAAGATAACCGGTTATCCACTGAAGCAGGCAGAGGATTTATTTGATGCTACAGAGAATCTGGATGGATTCGTGATGGTATCCGGTGCACTGAAAGCATGCGCCGTAGACCTTTCAAAAATGTGTAACGATTTAAGACTGTTATCCTCCGGACCAAGAACCGGGTTTGGTGAAATTAATCTTCCGGCAAGACAGAATGGTTCTTCTATTATGCCGGGCAAAGTAAATCCGGTTATTCCGGAAGTGGTAAGCCAGGTAGCGTTCCATGTCATTGGAAATGACACAGCAATTACCATGGCGGCAGAGGCAGGACAGATGGAACTGAATGCTTTTGAGCCGGTGGTATTTTACAGCCTTTTTGATTCCATCGATACTTTAAAAGAAGCGGTTGAGACACTGACAAAAAATTGTATACATGGAATCACAGCCAATGAGGCACACTGCCGCAGTCTGGTAGACAAGAGTGTTGGGATTTCCACAGCACTTTGCCCGTATCTTGGATATAAGGAATCTGCCGACATCGCAAAGACAGCACTCCGGGAGAACAAGAGTGTAAGAGAAATTGTTCTGGAACGGAAACTGATGAGCGAAGCAGATTTAGAGCATGTGCTGAATCCGGAAATGATGACAGAAGTACATTTTGAACAGAGAAAAGCAATGTAGCCAATATAAAAATAACAGAAGCAGCGTCACGATTGAGGAAAAGCGAAAGTTTTATTCCACGAAACCGGATGCTGCTTTTTTTCTGGTGGAATAATAGAAGAAAATTCAAACCTGCATGCAGATTTAATGAGTGCTGCAATGATTTTAAGAACGTACAAAGATACAAAACAGTCTGCGTTTTATTGAAAAAAGCGGCGGATTATATTATGATATGAAGTATAAAAAGTGTGTAAATAATAAGTAAAAACAAGTAGGAGGAAAACGTATGGAAGCGTCCAAAGTATATTATACCAGTTTTAAAACCAGCGGCTCAGAAAATTTGTTGCAGAAACTGCGTCGCCTTTGTATTACAGCTGGAATGAAAAATATTGATTTTGAAGATAAATATGCAGCAATTAAGATTCATTTCGGAGAGTTAGGAAATCTTGCATTTCTGCGTCCGAATTATGCCAAAGTAGTGGTGGATCTTGTAAAAGAATGTGGAGGAAAAGCATTTCTTACGGATTGCAATACCCTTTATGTAGGCAGCAGAAAGAATGCACTGGATCATATGGATACAGCATATGAAAACGGATTTACACCATTTTCCACCGGATGCCATGTGATTATCGCAGATGGGCTGAAAGGAACGGACGAAGCACTGGTTCCGGTAGATGGGGAATATGTGAAGGAAGCCAAAATCGGAAGAGCCGTGATGGATGCAGATGTATTTATTTCCCTGACACATTTTAAAGGACATGAGGGAGCCGGATTTGGCGGTGCTTTAAAAAATATCGGAATGGGCTGTGGGTCCCGTGCCGGAAAAATGGAAATGCATTGCTCCGGCAAACCGGCGGTAGACCAGAGCCTGTGTGTAGGTTGTGGAGCCTGTGTAAGAATCTGTGCCCATGATGCACCACATATCACAGATGGCAAGGCAGGTATTGATGAAAATAAATGTGTGGGCTGTGGCAGATGTATCGGCGTATGTCCAAAAGACGCAGTCAACCCAACCAACTGGGATGCATCCAATCTTTTGAATTACCGGATTGCAGAGTATTCCAAGGCAGTCTGCCAGAACCGCCCGTGTTTCCATATTTCGCTGGTATGTGATGTGTCACCGAACTGCGACTGCCATGCAGAAAATGATATTCCTATTATCCCGGATGTAGGAATGTTTGCATCCTTCGATCCGGTAGCACTGGACATGGCATGTGCAGATGCCTGCAATAAGCAGCCGGTAGTACACGGCAGTGTATTGGAAGAACAGATGCAGCATGTTCATGAGAAAGACCATTTTCATATGGTGCATCCGGATACCAACTGGGAATCCTGTGTAGAGCATGCAGAAAAAATCGGACTTGGAACCCGGAACTACGAGTTAGTCCGTATTTAAACGAATTTCGATACGGAAGAGATTTTATGTATTGTTTTCGGTTTCTGGATTTATCCAACGATTTCCAAAAGCAGGCGTATTCTGCTTAAAAGAAAATCTAATGGATAAATCCAGAAAACAAAATTACAATACCCTAAAAATTTCTTTCGCATCTAAAATAGAAAAAAAGGAGAACAATATGAGGGGACAAAAAATAAGAGCAAAGCTACAAGCACTATTACTGGCAGCATGCATGGGGGTATGCAGTCTGCAGGTAACAACAGCATCCGCAACAGAAGAAAAGCCGAAGTCGGTGGATATCGTATTTACCCATGATACCCACTCCCATTTGAACAGCTTCCGTACGGTAGTAGATGGAGAAAATGTGGAAGCAGGCGGATTTGCACGAATCAAAACAGTCATTGATGAGAAGAAGGAAGAAAATCCGGATACACTGGTGGTAGACGGTGGTGATTTTTCCATGGGAACACTGTTCCAGACAGTTTATGAAGAAGAGGCATCTGAGCTTCGGATGTTAGGCTATCTTGGCTATGATGCAACGACCTTTGGAAACCATGAATTTGATTATCGAAGCAAAGGCTTAGCGCAGATGCTTGATACAGCGGCAGCCAGCGGTGATGTAGTGCCGTCCCTGCTGGTCTGTAATGTTGACTGGTCAGAGATGAATGATGAGAGACAGCTTTTAAAAGATGCCTTTGATCATTATGGTGTAAAGGATTATGAAGTCATCGAGAAGGGCGGTGTAAAAATCGCATTGCTTGGAGTATTCGGCAAGGATTCCCTTTCCTGTGCACCAACCTGTGCGCTTGAGTTTAAAGATCCGATCGAGGCGGTGAGGGAGACTGTGGCAGCCATAAAGGAAAAAGAAGATGTGGATATGATTGTCTGCCTCTCCCACAGTGGAACCAGTGAAGACCCGAAGAAATCTGAGGATGAACTTCTTGCAAAGGCAGTGCCGGAGCTGGATGTTATCATCAGCGGACATACCCATACCACATTGGAAGAGCCGATTATCGAAGGAAATACAGCTATTGTATCTGCCGGAGAATATGGCATTAATGTAGGAAGTATGCACCTTTCCCAGAATGCCGAAGGACGCTGGGAGGTAGAGGATTATAATCTGATTCCGATTCGCCCGGATATTGAGGCAGATGAGGCGGCCCAGGAGAAGATAGATGCTTTTGAAGCCAATATTGATGATACTTACCTGAAACAGTTTGGATACACTGCTTCTGAAGTATTGTGTGAAAATGATTATGAATTTGCGTCAGTAGATGATTTATATACGAAGCATACGGAACATAATCTGGGAGATATTATGGCGGATGCCTATATTTACGGGGCAACCCATACGAAGGATTATGATGGAGAAGAAATTGATGTGGCAGTCGTTCCAAGCGGAACTGTCCGTGATACCTATGTGCCGGGGGATATTACGGTAACAGATGTCTTTAACTCCTTCTCCCTTGGAATCGGGGCAGATGGTGTGCCGGGTTACCCGCTGATTAAGGTATACCTGACCGGAAAAGAATTAAAGACGGTAGCAGAGATTGATGCTTCCATTTCCGATTATATGACAACGGCAAGACTTTACTGCTCCGGACTGAATATGACCTATAATCCCAACCGTCTGATATTAAACCGGGTAACAGATGTATATCTGACGAAGAATGATAAGAGAGAAGAAATTGAAGATGACAAATTATACTGCGTCGTAGCTGACCTTTACAGCGGCCAGATGCTTAGTGCAGTAACGGATATGTCATATGGACTGCTTTCCATTGTGCCAAAGAATGCAGATGGAAGTAAAGTAGAAGATTTTGAAGACTGCATTATTTATGATGGTGACCAGGAATTAAAGGCATGGGTATCCATTGCCCGCTATATGGAATCCTTTGAAGAAGGAGAAAATGGTATTGCAGAGATGCCGGAATATTATAACGGACTTCATGACCGCAAGGTGGTAGATGATGATAAGAGCCTTGGCGCAAGACTGAAAAATCCGAATAAATATGCAGCAATGATTGTGGGAGTTGTTCTTGTGGTACTCCTTGTTCTGATTTTCATAATCGTATTGATTGTCAAAGTCATACGCCGCATCCGCAGAAGAAAATTGAAAAAAAGTTAACACATGAGTGGAAGTGTGGTATGCTATAGAACAGATGAAAAAAGTTTGGAGTAGTTAGAGAGTGCGAGATAAGTTTGACTTAAAAGAATTGACAAATGAAATACCTTTGGGAGAGTTCTTAAAATATGATGAGCCGATGCTGGTATCAAGAACTAATGCGGTAAGTGGAAAATTGCTGCTGGCTTCGGAAATGTCGAGATTTGACACGGTAGGTTATGATTGTGCAGCTGTCTGTATCAATGATATGTATGCCATGGGAGCAAAACCGCTTCTTTTTTATGACAATATTTCCTGTGCCCGTCCCAAGTTTGAATATATCCGGGACATGGAAGAGGGTATGGAAAATGGCTGCCGGCAGGGAAATGTGACTTATGCCGGAAGTGAAATTAAGGAGCTTTCCGATATTTTCTCTTATGACCAGTATGATCTGGTTGGCTTTATTGCCGGAGTTGTAGAGAAAAAGAAGAAAATAGGAATAGCACAGGTGAAAGCTGGAGATGTTATTATTGGACTTCCATCCAATGGACTTCATAATAACGGCTATGTGGCAGCCCGGAGAAAACTATATCTGACGAAGACTTCTATGGAAATCTATTATGAATCATTAGGTTCTACGTTAGGAGATCTGCTTCTGGCACCGACCCGTATGTACCGGGATGCCATGGAAGCATTGCTTCAGAGTGAGATAGAAATCAAATCCTGCGTACAGGTGGCTCATGGAGGTATTGATAAGGCAGTACATACTCTGATGCATAATGCTGCCGGTGCAGTGATAAAGCAGCGGGAAGAAGATATTCCACCACTTTACGATATGCTGCATAAAGATGGTAATATCAGCAAAGAGCAGATGAGAAATATTTTTAATATGGGAATCGGGATGCTGATACTGGTGGCAGAAGAAGATACAGACCGGGTGGTAGAACTGTTAGAAGCAGCGGGAGAAGAACCGGTGGAATTAGGTCTTGCAGAGACAGGCTCGGACATTGTACGATATATATAGCCAAGGTGAAGGGAGAATATCATGAGTACACAGGACAAACTGGAGAGGGTATTACGGGATATACATGTATTAATATCCAGAAGTGAACTTTATGACAATACCGGTGAGAAGATTATTGTTGAGAAGAAGAAAATGTTTGAATATCTCAATCATCTGAATGCCTGTATTTACGAGATGATGGATGAATATGAAGTGACACAGCAGAGCAGGGACAAGGCAGAACGGGAGGCACGCAAAAAAGGCGATGCCATGATTTTTAAAGCAAGCCGGAATGCTGAAGATGTCTATGCAGCCGCTGTGTTGTATACCGATGATGCCCTTCAGCGGGTACAGCATATTATGCAGGATACAACAGATGCCCTTCAGGATATTCTGAAGAAAGCCCAGGATGATATGAAGACCCAGAAGGTGGTTATCCGGGAGAACCAGTCAGAGCTTAAGAGCCAGCTTCAGGATATGGTAGATACCGAAAAGTATCTGAAGTTAATCGAAGAACGTAATCACGAACTGGAAAAGGAACGTGAAAAGGAGAAGAAAGAGCCGAGGGAAGAAAAGAAATCCCCATATCAGGCAATCAAGCCGGAAATCCGGATTAATCCTGAATACTTTAAGAAAGCCGGAATTCCTTTAGAGGATGAAGAACCGGAGGAAGATGCAGCCGAAGGAAAGAAAGAGATTCCGGAAGTTACGGTGGATCTGGATGCAGAGTACTTCAAGTGGAAAGCAAAAGAAAAAGATAACAAAAAGAAATAGAACTACGTAAACCAAATTGCAGGAAGGACTTTAGAGAAGTTCCTCCCTGCAATTTTTTAATTTGTCATATGTGGCAAGAATATCCACATTTCCTTTTTCCAATTGTTTTTTAATAATCTCAATATAGATGACGCCTTTGTTTATTAATTTTTCATCACCGCTGTTGATACAGGATTCCAGATAAGCAAAGAGTGGATTCTGAGTTTCGCAGTTGGCGGCAAGCTCAGCGAGTACTTCTTTGCTGGTAGATAACTCTACCAGATTAATTGGCTCGGTCTGGATAATAAACCCGCCGGATAATTCCTCCGAATAAAAGGTATCGTCTTCTTTGGCAGTATGAATAAAAGGAAGCAGGCTGGATTTACGCAGGGTGCTGACCTGATGCAGATTGGCAAGTTCTCGTATCATGCGGTAGAGAATGAAACCGGCAGCAATTCCATAGAGAATGAGAAAATACATCTCACTGGTGAGCACCGCAAGCTTCCGGTAACCGATAATGCCAATGACAATCAGGGCAAGCAGGCAGGCACAGGGGCGGAACCACAGGCTGCTGATTAATGCTTTCCGGAAGGAGGATAAATCTTTTTCCTTTAAAGGAATAAAGGTATAATGCTTCTTCATAAACAATCCTTTCAAAAATAATCAATCATAAAACAGATATTTTCACAACAAAATGCTATGAAAGATACGAATCTAATATAGTATAACACAATTTTAAATGTTTTTTAAGAAAAGTACGCTTTTCCTATTAAGAAAAATCTGATACGCTATAGATAATTATGAGGTAGTTTATGTGTTCGCAGTATGAAGTATTCAAAAATCAGTAAAGATAGAGCATGAGGACAGGAGGACGAAATGAATATACTGGTATGTGATGATGATAAAGAAATTGTAGAAGCAATCGAGATTTACCTGCAACAGGAAGGCTATCATGTCTTGAAAGCATATGATGGAGAACAGGCACTGGATATGCTTAAGAAAAATGAGGTGCATCTTCTGATTATTGATGTCATGATGCCGAAACTGGATGGTATCCGGGCAACTTTAAAGATTCGGGAGGAAAGCAGCATTCCAATTATTATTTTATCAGCAAAATCCGAGGATTCTGATAAAATCTTAGGACTTAACATCGGTGCTGATGATTATGTGACCAAGCCATTTAACCCGCTGGAACTGGTAGCAAGAGTAAAATCACAGCTTCGCCGTTATACCCAGCTTGGCAATGTCAGCGAAAGCAATGAGACAGTATATCAGGTTGGCGGTCTTATGATTAATGATGATTTGAAAGAAGTCACCGTGGATGGTGAATTAGTGAAGCTTACTCCGATTGAATATAATATTCTTCTGCTTCTGGTAAAGAATCAGGGTAAAGTATTTTCTATTGAACAAATTTATGAAAATATCTGGAATGAAGATGCAATTGGTGCAGATAACACCGTTGCTGTTCATATCCGTCATATCCGTGAAAAAATTGAAATTAATCCGAAGGAGCCAAGATACTTAAAAGTAGTATGGGGCGTTGGATATAAAGTTGAGAAGAATTAACGAAGGAAAGCAAATATGAAGAACAGACACTATGGAAATGTATGGAAAAATACCATTATTCTCCTGCAGTTACTGTTTTCTGTCCTGCTGCTGATGTCCGTCTTTATGGTAGCGGCATTAAACGGAAAGCACATGATAGACATGGATAATCTGACGAATCAGAGCTATGTGGATTCCAGTTACTACAGCTATGTCTATGAGCAGAAGGTAACGGAACTGACTAATTTCTTAATGACCCGGAAAAATTTTGAGACCAACGGGGAATACGATTCGGAGAAACCGGTCAATGTTATCAAATACGCAAGAAGCGGCATTATCCGTAACGACGCAGAAGAAAGCTATACCATGACACTGGTGCGGAATGGTGCCTCGGCATACTGGATGTATGATGACAGCAGTATCTCCAACGCAGAAGAATATGACGGGGAAAATGACAAGGCACAGTTTGAAAATTATACCTTAAGTGATCTGGTGGCATGGTCGAAGGAAGGCTATGTACAGTATTCTGATAAAATTGAGGAAAAATATCTGCCACAGAGCGGTATTTCCATTGCCCAGGGCGTACAGGAGGGCAGGCTTACGGAAGAGGAAGGCCAGGAGCTGTATCAGGCACTGGCAAAGACCTTGGACCGTATCGGACAGGAAGAAACTGCCTACCGGAAAGCGCTGAATGAATTTGATGATTCTGAGACGAATTTATCTTATGTCTTTATTGAAAATGAGCAGGTTATCTACACAAATATGTTAGAGGATACGGAAGAAGATATTACCTCTTATGTATTTGGAGACAAAGCACATAATCTTTTGGATTATGGAAAAGAAAAGGGAAGCTATCTCTACTGTAATGATAAGGATTTGAAATTCCGCAGTAATGTAAAGGGAATGGAAGATTATTATTACAAATACATTGACGGAACCATGTCCGGCATAGGAAATAATGCAGTCTTTCTGGTGGCAGTAGATACCACATTCCCAAATGAAGATGGATTTACAAAAGCAAAATCGGAATTTATGACGCTACATCCCTGGGGCATGATTTCGATTGTAACCATTGTGGTAAGTCTTTTGGGCTGGATTGTAACACTGGTTTATCTGACTCTTGCAGCAGGACGTAATCATAAGGATGATAAGATTCATTTAAACTGGATTGACCATATTAAGACAGAATTTTTCTTTTTGATATTTATTGTATTTTCTGTACTGATATTGGTTTTAAGTTTTTCTGCGGCATCCTATGAGTGGGATATTCCGGGAATGCTTGTGGTAGTAGGCGTGATTTCCTTTATCTATGACGGCGTGTTCCAGATTTTCTATACCAGTGTTATAAGGCGTATGAAAGCCGGCGTGTTCTGGGAATACAGCTTTACCAACTGGGTATATGTCAGCACTTTGCGAGTACTTGGAACATGGAAAGCATCGGTGCGTGTCATTGTTACCTTTGTATTTAATGCGTTGTTATTTTTGTTTTTGGCGTATCAGTTCTTTACAAGAAGACATTTGTTAGGTGGAATTCTTCTGGCACTTCAGATTATTGTTATCGGTGTAATCTATCTCCGGGATGTAGTACAGAAGCAGGAAATCATGAAGGGAATCAGACAGATTACGGAAGGAGATTTATCCTATAAGATTCCGTTAGAGAATCTTCACAGCGACAGCAGAAAGCTGGCAGAGGCAGTAAACAGCATTGGAGACAGCCTGCATCTTGTGGTGGAAGAGAATACCAAAAACGAGCGTATGAAGGCAGACTTAATCACCAATGTATCCCATGATATCAAGACACCGCTGACTTCTATTTTGAATTATGTAAACCTTATGAAAATGGAGAAGCCGGAAAGTGAGCGGATGCAGAATTATCTGAATGTACTGGAAGAAAAATCCCAGCGGTTAAGGCAGCTTACAGAAGATCTGGTAGAGGCATCGCGAATCAGCTCCGGAAATATTACACTTCAGATGACAAGAATTAATTTTGTGGAACTGATTTACCAGACTGCTGGTGAATTTAATGAGAAATTCGAAGCCAAGGATTTGACCACAATTACAAAGCTGCCGAAGGAATCCGTTGTCATTATGGCAGACGGCAGACGAATCTGGCGTGTGGTAGAGAACCTTTATAACAATGTGGCAAAATATGCCATGGCACATACCAGAGTCTATGTGACCATGGAGACATCGGAGCAGAAGGTAATCTTCTCTATTAAAAATATTTCCGAGCAGCCACTGCATGGAAGTGCGGCAGAGCTGACGGAGCGTTTTGCAAGAGGAGACGAATCCAGAACCACGGAAGGAAGCGGACTGGGACTTTCCATTGCCCAGAATCTTACCACGATTATGGGCGGAACCTTTGAAGTAACTCTGGACGGTGATTTATTCTCTGTTACCATTACCTTTCCACTGGCATAATAAGGAACCTTGCAAACCGTGGGGAATCCTTGAAAAGGGTTGATTTTTAACAGACGTTTCTTTATAATAACGAATTAGAAAAAGAGTATCGGCGGTGGCTTTTTCCCCGCCGATTTCTTCCTATATAGGAAGAGGTATAAAATAGTAATCAGTTCAGAAAACAGGAGGAAACATTCATGAAGTTACATGAGACAGGGGCATATCTCGTAAACGGATGTACCGTAGTAGAAGACAATAGCGAAGCATCCGCAGCTATTGCATCCATGACAGGCACTGCGGTAAGCAAAGAAGAAGCAGCAAAAAATACCATTGCATACGGTATTTTAAAGGACCACAACACATCTGGCAGCATGGAGAAGCTGAAAATCAAATTTGATAAGCTGACTTCCCATGACATTACATATGTTGGAATTATCCAGACAGCCAGAGCATCCGGACTGGAAAAGTTTCCAATTCCTTATGTACTGACCAACTGTCATAACAGCCTTTGTGCAGTCGGTGGAACCATCAACGAAGATGACCACATGTTTGGACTGACCTGTGCAAAGAAATACGGCGGAATCTATGTACCACCTCATCAGGCAGTTATTCACCAGTTTGCCCGTGAAATGCTTGCAGGCGGCGGAAAAATGATTCTTGGTTCTGATTCCCATACCCGTTACGGAGCACTGGGAACCATGGCAATGGGCGAAGGTGGACCGGAGCTTGTAAAACAGCTTTTAGAGCAGACTTATGATATCAATATGCCGGGCGTTGTAGCCGTATATTTAACCGGAGAACCGGTAAAAGGCGTTGGACCGCAGGATATCGCACTGGCAATCATTGGTGAAGTATTTGCCAATGGCTATGTAAAGAATAAAGTAATGGAATTTGTAGGACCTGGTGTTGCAAACTTAAGCGTAGATTACCGCATCGGCGTAGACGTAATGACCACAGAGACTACCTGTCTTTCCTCTATCTGGGCAACTGATGAGAAAGTGAAAGAATTTTATGATATTCACGGAAGAGTAGAAGAATACAAAGAATTAAATCCGGGACAGGTTGCTTACTATGATGGCATGATTGAAATTGACTTAAGCACCATTCGTCCAATGATTGCAATGCCATTCCACCCGAGCAACACTTACACCATTGAAGAACTGAATGCAAATCTTATGGACATTCTGGATGACTGCGAGAAGAAAGCACAGGTAAGCTTCAATGGAGCAGTAGACTTAAATCTTAAGGATAAAGTCCGCAATGGAAAACTATATGTAGACCAGGGAATCATCGCAGGCTGTGCCGGTGGTGGATTTGAAAATATCTGTGATGCAGCAGACATCTTAGCGGGAAGCAGCATCGGACCGGATGAATTTACCTTAAGCGTATATCCGGCAAGTACCCCGATTTACATGGAACTGGTGAAAAACGGAGCTGTAGCAAAATTAATGGAGACAGGAGCAATCGTTAAGACTGCATTCTGCGGACCATGTTTCGGAGCAGGAGATACACCTGCTAACAATGCATTCTCCATCCGGCATTCTACCAGAAACTTCCCGAACCGTGAAGGCTCCAAGGTACAGAACGGCCAGATTGCATCCGTAGCATTGATGGATGCCCGTTCTATTGCAGCAACCGCAGCAAACAAGGGATATTTAACCGCAGCAACTGATGTGGATGTAAACTTCAGCAAGCCAAAATATTTCTTTGATAAGACCATATATGAGAACCGTGTCTTTGACAGCCATGGTGTAGCAGATCCATCCGTAGAAATCCAGATGGGACCAAACATTAAAGACTGGCCGAAGATGGTAGCATTAACCGATAACCTCATCTTAAAAGTAGTATCCGAGATTCATGATCCGGTAACTACAACCGATGAGCTGATTCCTTCCGGAGAGACATCTTCTTATCGTTCTAATCCGCTGGGACTGGCAGAGTTCACACTTTCCAGAAAAGACCCTGCATACGTTGGACGTGCCAAAGAAGTACAGAAGGCAGAAGCAGCAAGAGAAGCAGGCGAAGAACCATACGCAGTGCTGCCGGAATTAAAGGCAGCTGTAGATGCAATCCGTACACAGTTCCCGGATATCAATGAAGAGAATACCGGAATCGGAAGTACCATTTTTGCAGTAAAACCAGGCGACGGTTCTGCCCGTGAGCAGGCAGCATCCTGCCAGAAAGTATTAGGCGGCTGGGCAAACATTGCCAACGAATATGCAACCAAGCGTTATCGTTCCAACCTGATTAACTGGGGTATGCTTCCATTTATTATCAAAGAAGGAGAACTGCCATTTGCCAACGGAGACTATCTCTTTGTACCGGAAATCCGCAAAGCAGTAGAAGAAAAAGCTCCGGAAGTAAAAGCATATGCTGTAAAAGACGGACAGTTAGCTGAGTTCTCATTAACCTTGGGTGACCTTACAGACGAAGAGAGAGAGATTATCCGTAAAGGATGCCTCATTAACTATAACCGGAAATAATATCCGGAAAAAGAAGGAGAACGGAATGGAAGAAGATAAGAAAAGGAGCGGGAAAACAGAACATGGGATGCGCTGGTACATCAGTCTTGCAGTGCTGATATTTGTACTGTTCTGCTGCTGCACAATGTTTTTCTTTATGATATACCGGTACAATGGTGTCTCAAAGGGCTGGGACACTATAATGAAGGTATTGCAGCCGATTACCTTCGGACTTGTGATTGCATACCTTATCAATCCGATTATGAAATCCTTTGAAAAGCATTTGCTGCATTTCTTAGAACCAAGAGTGCAGAAAGAGAAGAAGTGCAGGAAGATTGCAAGGAGTATCGCAACCGGTGGAGCCGTAGTTGTCTTTGTATTAATTGTAATCCTGTTATTTGCCATGATGATTCCGCAGTTAATCAGCAGTATTTCCGGAATGGTAAATTCCCTGCCAAAGCAGGTGGATTCATTTATTGACTGGTTCAATGGACTGACAAATTCAGATAATGAAATCATACAGTCCTTAGAAACGAACATGATGGATATGGTAACGTACCTTGAAAACTGGGTAAAGGAGTCTTTCCTGCCAAACATCCAGACCTACATTACATCTATTACCAGTGGTGTAATCAATATGGTTAAGGTGCTGATGAATGCAGTCATCGGACTTATCGTATCCGTTTATGTGCTGATGACGAAGGAGAAATTTATCGGTCAGTCCAAAAAGATTGTATATGCCATTTTCAAACCGGTGCGGGGCAATGTAATTATTGACACATTCCGGAAGAGTAATGAAATATTCGGTGGATTTATTTCCGGTAAATTATTGGATTCCGCCATTATCGGTGTATTATGTTATATCTGTCTTCTGATTATGAAGATGCCATATACCCTGCTGGTTTCCGTATTCGTGGGATTGACCAACATTATTCCGTTTTTTGGCCCTTTTATCGGAGCAATACCGAGCGTTATTATCATCGCACTGGCAGATCCGATTAAGGGAATCTATTTCCTGATATTTATATTTATTTTGCAGCAGGTAGATGGAAATATTATCGGACCGAAGATTTTAGGAGATTCCACCGGACTGAATTCCTTCTGGGTGGTATTTGCCATCATGGTAGGCGGCGGACTCTTTGGAATCGGTGGAATGATTCTTGGTGTTCCGACCTTCGCAGTCATCTATTATATTATTGATAAGACCGTGGATTACTGTCTGCGGAAGCGAAAGCTGCCGGAGGATACGGACGAATATATCCGCCTGGAAAAAGTCGATGAAAAGACCAATGAAATCGTACTTTTGAAGGAGCCGGTAGAGGAAGCCTCTGAGAAAAAGGAACTTCATATTCCATCCTTAAAGAAAAAAGAGAAAAAGTAAATTCTGGTAAAGAAATAAGTAATCCGGAGAATGATAGCAGATAAAATGTTATGATTCTTCGGATTTTTTACTTTACAGGAAATTGTTTTCCTGTAAAGTAAAAAACGCTCCGCGAGGATGCGCACTGCGGCGTATAAGGTAGATGTCGCAAGCGACCGCCGCAGGTGCGAGAATGTGCCAAGGCACATTCTTTGTTAAACATGAAAAAGTCCGTCGTGCCGGTTCGATTATTTTTGACAGAAGGCACCCCTTATGGTACACTTAAAACAATAATTGGGGTCAGTATACCCTGACGAAAAAAGATGAATTTAAGTTTACTTGAAATAGATATTGAGGTGACATATTTTGGATAAATATGAATACAAATTAAAACTAGATGAAATAAAAAATCTGATGGCGAAGAAGCAGTATACAGAAGCTGCTGAAATTGCTGACAGTATCAACTGGCGAAAGGTCCGTAATGTCAACGCACTGATGAAAGCCGGAGATATTTATGCACAGATTGGTCGTTATGATGAAGCAAAAGAGATTCTCCTGATGGCATATGACCGTTCTCCGATCGGACGAATGATTATCTATAAGCTGGCAGAGATTGCCATCAAAACGAAGGAATTTGATGAAGCACAGGAATATTATGATGAGTTTGTAGAGATTGCACCCCATGATAATTTGAAATATATTCTCCGCTATGAGATGAATAAAGCAAAGGGTGCAGGTCTGGATGTCTTAATTCAGATTCTCGAAGAATTAAAGGAACAGGAATATACCGAGAAATGGGCATTTGAACTGGCATATTTATATCATCAGGCAGGACGCAGCGAAGAATGTATCAATGCCTGTGATGAACTGATTCTCTGGTTTGGCGATGGTCCATATGTAGAGAAAGCACTGGAATTAAAGATGCTTTATCAGCCATTAAATCGGGCACAGGAGGACAAGTACCGCCAGTTTAAACAGCGGAAGGACGGAATCGTGGAAGTGCGGCCGGAGGATTATCTGGAATCCGGTGAGATTATCAAGGAGCCGGTACAGATTAAACCGGTAACCACCAATGCAGAGAAATTTAATACGGTAAACCTGCAGGAAGAATTAGCCCGCAGCATGCAGCAGATTATGAATGCCACAGAGAAAGAAGAAGTGGCAGATACCATGCAGGGCATCAAGAAAATTGTAGAAGAGATTCCTTATTTACAGCTCCCACAGGATGAAGAAGCACAGAAAGAGCGTTTTGCGGATATCCCAACCGATGAAGAAATCGATGGCTCCCTGAAAATTAATTTCCAGGAGATGTTAGGCGAAGATTATGATGGTCAGATGCGTATGGTAGTTCCGGAGAAGAGTGCATTAGAAGCACAGATTACCGGACAGATGAGCATACAGGATATTTTAGAGGAGTGGGAGAAGACCAAGCGTGCCGCAGAGAAAGCATTACAGGAAGCGGAGCAGCAGAAGTTAGAATCTGCCAAGGCAAAGGCATTAGCAGAAGCCGGAGATATCATGGAGCGTCTTGCAGATGTAATTCCACAGCTGGATGCAGGACTTACCTCCAAAGAATTATTAGAAAAAGAATACTTAGGCAAGCTGCCGGAGGAAGAAGCCGGACAACTTGTTGCCAATATGAATGATATTTTGCAGCAGCAGATTGATTCTATCAGCCAGGCAAATGCGAAAATCGATGAATTCTTAGCGGCCGGTGTATCGGGACAGAACGGAGAGCCGGCTGCAGGTGCAGCAGATGCGATGGAAATTCCGGAAGGAGAAGGTATTGCAGTTGCCGATGAAGAAGAGCCGGCTGGCACAGAAGAAATGACAGAACTTTCGCCGGAAGAAGAACTCCCAGAGATTGCACTGCCGGACGATATAGCAGAAGAAGTGGCAGCAACAGAATCAGAAGAAGTCTTACCGAAGATACAGTTAGAACCGGAAGCTGAGACAGAGGATGCAATGCCGGAGGAGAAACTTCCGGAGATTGCAGAGCCGGATTTAGATGAGGATAACATCGGAGAGAGAAAACCGATTACCCATCTTTCCAAGGAACAGAAAGCTATCTTTACTTATTTTGTTCCGGTATCCGGAATGGAGCCGCAGATTTGTCAGGCAATGGAAGGATCCATTGAACATTTAGAAAAGGGAATCAAAGGTGGCAACATCCTGATTCAGGGAGCAAGAGGAAGCGGTAAGACCGTACTTGCCACCGCACTGGTGAAGGCAATCCAGAATGAAATCGGAAAGCCGGGCAAGCGTGTCGGAAAGATAGATGCCGTTTCATTAAATCAGAAAAATATCCCGGAGCTTTTAAAGAAAGTTGCCGGTGGATGTCTTATTATAGAAAAAATCGGAGGAATCAGCCGGGAAACAGCCGTGAAATTATCACTGGCATTAGAAGCAGATGATACCGGAATTCTTGTAATCGCAGAAGATACAAGAGAGGGAATCACCAAAGCAATGGGAAGAGATGAGTCCTTTGCCAGACGATTTACCGAGAAGATTACGCTTCCGATATTTACCAGTGACGAGCTGGTATCCTTTGCAAAATCGTATGCCCACGAACTGACCTATGAAATAGATGAGATGGCGGTTCTTGCTCTATACAACAGAATTAGTAACATTCAACGCTTAGACAGAGCGACCACGCTGACCGAGGTGAAAGAAATCGTGGACGAAGCAATTGCCAATTCCGAGAAATTCAGCATTAAGAAAGTATTTTTTTCAAAGAAATACAAGGATGATGATTATGTCATTCTCCATGAAAAGGATTTCGAAGAATAGGAAAGAAAGAAACGAGGTGTAGTATAAATGGGGAACTTCACAGAACTGGACATGTATTTATTTGGCCAGGCAACACACTATGATATTTACAAGAAACTGGGAGCTCATCCGGCAGAGATAAGGAAGAAAAAGGGGATTCTTTTCGATGTCTGGGCACCACATGCTGCAGAAGTCTATGTCATTGGAACTTTTAATGACTGGAATGAGACAGCAAATCCGATGCGGCGGTTAGAACCGGCGGGAATAGGAATTTTTGAAGCATTTATTCCAAAGGCAGAGCTGGGAGACTTATACAAATATCTGATTATCACACCAGATGGCCGGAAATTGTATAAAGCAGATCCATATGCCAACTATGCAGAGGTACGTCCTGGAACAGCATCCCGTATTGCAGACATTGAGCATTTCAAATGGACTGACGATAAGTGGATGGACAAACGGAAACAGACAGAAGATGTGTATGCAGAGCCAATGGCGATTTACGAGGTACATCTGGGTTCCTGGATGCGCCATCCGGGAAGAGAGGATGATGGATATTATTCCTATCGTGAAATGGCAGAGGCACTGACGAAGTATGTTAAAGGCATGGGATATTCCCATGTAGAATTAATGGGAATTTCCGAATACCCATACGATGGTTCCTGGGGTTATCAGGTAACCGGCTACTATGCACCGACTTCACGGTATGGAACGCCGGAGGATTTTGCTTATCTGGTAAACTACCTGCATAAGCATGGCATCGGCGTTATCTTAGACTGGGTACCGGCACATTTCCCGAAGGATGCCCACGGACTGGCTGACTTTGATGGCTGCCCGTTATATGAATATGCCGACCCGCGGATGGGCGAGCATCCGGAGTGGGGAACCAAGATTTTCAATTATGGAAAATCAGAAGTAAAGAACTTCTTAATTGGAAGTGCCTTAATGTGGATTGAACATTATCACATTGATGGACTCCGTGTAGATGCGGTGGCATCCATGTTATATCTTGACTATGGCAAGAAGGACGGACAGTGGATTGCCAATAAATATGGCGAGAACAAGAACTTAGAAGCCATCGAATTCTTCCGCCATATCAATACCTTAATCACCGGAAGAAATCATGGTACTGTCATGATTGCAGAGGAATCTACTGCATGGCCGATGGTAACCGGACCGGCAGACAAGGGTGGATTGAATTTCACATACAAATGGAATATGGGATGGATGCATGATTTCTTAGATTATATGTCCTTAGACCCATATTTCCGTAAAAATAATCATCACAAGATGACTTTCGCCATGAGTTATAACAACTCTGAAAAATACATTCTGGTGCTGTCTCATGATGAAGTGGTGCATCTGAAGAAATCCATGTGGGAGAAGATGCCGGGTGATGAGGAAGACAAGTTCCGCAATTTAAAGAGTGCATACTCCTTTATGATGGGACATCCGGGCAAGAAGCTCCTCTTTATGGGACAGGATTTCGGACAGCTTCGTGAGTGGAGCGAAGAGCGTGAATTAGACTGGTATCTTATGGAAGAACCACGTCACAGACAGTTAAATGAATACTTCCGTGAACTGCTTCATATTTACCGGAAATATCCGGCAATGTATGAGCAGGACAGTGACTGGAACGGATTTGAATGGATTAATGCAAATGATGCAGACCGAAGCATCTACAGCTTCGTCCGCAAGAGCAAGAATGGCAAGAACTCTCTTCTCTTTGTCTGCAACATGACACCGGTAGCCAGAGATGATTACCGTGTAGGTGTACCAAAGAAAGGTACTTACCATCTGCTGTTAAACAGCAATGAAGTCCGTTTCGGCGGTACAGAAGCAGATAAGAGCAGACCGGCAAGCTACAAGGCAGTGAAGTCGGAATGCGATGGCAAAGCGTATTCCATTTCCTATCCATTGCCGCCATTTGGTGTCGCAGTGTTCCGGGTAATGTAGAGGACAGAAAATCACAAGACAAAGCAGCACGTTAACCAGATTGGTTAACGTGCTTTTTTGCTTTACAGGAAATTACTTTCCTGTAAAGCAAAAAGTGAAGCCCAAAATTATAAAAAGATAATAAATTTCATAAATAAATGATGAAAAAATACAGATTGTGAAAAATATTTTCCAGTTGTTTTCAGTGGCTTGTTTCTGCGGTTTAAGTGCCTTAAGATGAAGGTAAATAAAATACAGCAGAAAGGAGAAGAACGTGTATAATCATTTATTTCAGCCAATTTCTATTAATGGAATGATATTAAAAAATAGAATTGTGGCAACACCGACAGGTGATGATTTTGAAGAAAAAGCATTGGGCGGTGCAGCACTTGTAATTGCGGGACATGCAATAGTAGAACCGGGACGTTCCAGTTTTGCAAGTCCGGAAGAACCGTATCCATTTGCCAAGTATGAAAGAGAAGACACCAGAAAGAAAGTGCTGAAGATTCACAAAGGCGGAGCGAAAGCTTCTATCGAAATCTTTCATGCCGGACAGGATGCAAGAACGGTGGATTATGCGAAAGGACCGTCTGGATTTATCCGCCCGGATGGAGTGGAAGTAAAGGAAATGGATGAAGCGTTGATGGAAGAAACGTTGCAGTGGTATGCCGAGACCGCAGCAAGTGCAAGAAAAATTGGTTTCGATTCCATTTTTCTTCACTTCGGACATGGCTGGCTTCCAGCACAGTTTCTTTCCCCACATTACAATCACCGGACAGATTCCTACGGCGGAAGCATCGAAAACCGCAGCCGTTTTCCACTTCGGATATTAGAAACCGTCCGGAAAGCAGTTGGAAAAGATTATCCGATTGATATGCGTGTCAGTGCTTATGAATGGATTGAAGATTCCATAAGCTTTGAGGATGTGATGTACTTCCTGAAGCAGGCAGAGCAGTATGTGGATACCGTTCAGATTTCATCTGGAATTGATAAAGTGTTTGAAGCAAATGTGCATTGCATCACAACCAATCTGGAAGAAGAAATGCCGAATCTCAAATGGGCAAAAATTGCAAAGCAGGAGCTTAAGATTCCGGTTTCTGTGGTCAGCGCCGTTATGACGCCGGAAATGGCAGATGAAATTATTGCAAAGGGTTACGTGGATATGGTGGCATTTGGAAGAACACTTCTGGCAGACCCGAACTGGCCGAAGAAAGCACTGGAGGGGCATCCGGAAGACATTGTTCCGTGTCTCAGATGCTCCAACTGTTATCACATTTCCACAGACCACTGGAATGTAGGCTGCTCCGTAAATCCAAGATATCATAATGAGGAATTTGTTCCATCGGGACTGGATTTGCCGGAAGCAAAAGAGAAAAAGCATGTGGTAATCGTTGGCGGAGGACCGGCAGGCATGAAAGCTGCCATGACAGCATATGACCGGGGACATCAGGTTACATTACTGGAAAAGGAAAGTGAACTGGGCGGCATGCTTCGTTTCATTGAAAAGGAAGCACACAAGGAAGAAATTAAGCGGCTGTTAAATTACTATCGGACTCAGATGGCAAAAAGAAAGATAGAGGTTCGTCTGAACACAGAAGCAACACCGGAGTCTATAAAAGAGCTTCAGCCGGATTCATTGATAGTTGCCCTTGGTGCCGTAGAGAGGATTCTTCCGATTCCGGGAATTGATAATCCCAAGGTACAGCTTGCAACAAAAGCGATTATGCATCCGGAACAGCTAGGACAGGAGATAGTAATCCTCGGTGGAGGAAGTATTGGATGCGAGATAGGATTAGAGCTTGCCGAGCAGGGAAAGAATGTTTCCATTCTGGAACTGACCGATACACTGGCAGCAAATGCCAACTCTTTATACCGGGAAGCATTACGTCAGAAGTTTTTGCAGTATGAGAATCTTCACAGCTTGTTAAAATGCGGTTGCAGCAGAATCGAAGAGGATGTTGTTGTTTATAAGGATGAAAAGGGAGAAGAGAAGAGTATTTCCTATGACAACCTGATTCTTTCTACCGGACTTTCGGCACAGAAAAAGCTTGTAGAAGCATTTTACGGAATTTGTAAAGATACCATAGCAATTGGGGACTGTATCAGTCCATCGAACATTATGAATGCAAATTTTGAAGGGTTTGCAGCAGGATTAAATATATAAGAAAAATGTGAATTACACAAAAGAAAGGGGTAATACGAATGAAAGACTACTCAGAATTAATTCAGGCGGTTATCGCCGGCGTGGGTGGCACAGATAATATTGAAAGTTGTATTCACTGTGCAACAAGACTCCGTTTTACATTAAAGGATGGAGCAAAATTTGATCAGGCCTCCTTAAAGAAAGTAAAAGGTGTACTGGGAACCTTAATCGGCTCCGGATATTATCAGGTATTAATCGGACCAAATGTAGGTGATGTTTATGCACAGCTTGCAGAAGTTCCGGCACTGAAATCCAAATTAAAAGCAGAAAATCCAGCAGAAGCTGTGGATGACGGGAAGAAGAAAGTCGGACTTTTAGACAGATTTACAAAAATGATGTCCGATGTATATGCACCGTATATTCCGATTCTGGCAACCGGTGGTATCGCATCCGGATTAATTGGATTACTGGCAAACCTTGGCGTAGTAGACAGCACAGGTCTTACTTACCAGACCTTTTATTCTATTTTTTATTCGCTGATTTATTTCTTCCCGATTCTGTTGGCATTTACAGCAGGAAAGCATTTTAAATGTAATCCATATGTAGCCGTAACACTGGGTGCATCCATTATGTATCCTGGCGTAGCAGACCTTCTGGTAACCGGTGAGAAAGCTTCCTTATTGGGAATTAACTTTACCACATATAATTTCAGCGGTTCCTTTATCCCGATTTTACTGGCAATATTCTGCATGAGTTATTTTGAAAAATGGCTGAAAAAGATTTTGCCACAGGTAGTGCAGTTTATCCTTGTTCCATTCTTATGTTTGATTGTATTTGTTCCACTTAGCATTCTTGTATTTGGACCACTGGGCGGACTTGTTGCAAACGGAATTAATGCTGTATACGGTGTAGTAAGCGCAAGCAAGATTCTTGTAGGCATTGTATTTGGTGGATTATTCTCCTTGGTAATCCTTCTTGGTATGCACTGGGCAGTTACTCCGATTCTCCTTGGAATTATGGCAGAGCAGGGCTTTGAGCCGGCACTGGCAGCAGGTGGAATGGGCAACTATGCAGCACTTGGAATCTGCCTTGCAGTAGCAGTATTTGCAAAAAATGCAGGAGACAAGACAACTGCCGGTTCAGCAGCATTTACCAATGCACTTTGTGGTATTACAGAACCTGGACTTTACGGTATCATTTTAAGAAGCAAATGGTTACTTGGAACAATGATTGTTTCCGGTGCAGCAGCAGGATTAGTTCTTGGAATCGGCGGTGTTGCAGCAACAAACTTCTCCTTCTCAGGACTTCTTGCTTTCAGTGGCTGGTTTGGATGTGTCAACTTCCCGATGTACTGCGTAGGAATTATTGTATCCATTGTTTTAGGATTCGGAATTACAGCATTCCTGCTTAAGAGCGGAAAGGTAAAAGAATATGACTAGAATATAATTGATGCGGGAAACCCGCAAAGCATATTTTAGGTAATTTACAATATCTTCCCTTTTTTTCGGTGGATTCTCTGCTAAAATAAATGTAAAATTATTTGGCAAAAGCTGCCGGAAGAAAGGGAAGTGCTATGATTATAGAAAAACTGATGAAGCAGGCAGACTTTACAGATGTTGAAAAAAGTATTGCAGCTTATTTGATGAAAAATGGGTTTGATGTAAAAAATATGTCCATTCAGTCCTTGGCGCGTGCGACTTTTTCGTCGCCGTCTACTATTACAAGATTTTGTAGAAAGCTGGGACTGGATGGATATAAAAAATTTCAGATTCTGTTTTATTCAGAATATGAAGCATTTGCAAATCAGGGCGTAGTAGATGCAAACTATCCTTTTTCGGGAAATGACTCTTTTGAACAGATAGCAAGGAAACTTGCAAAATTAAATAATGAGACTATAAGAAAAACAGTGTCTGGATTTGATTATAACCAGCTGCACCGCATTGTACAGCGGATGAGCAGAGCTGATATGATTAATGTTTTCAGTGTTGGAACATCTGCCACAGTAGCACTGGAATTTCAACAGAAAATGCTGCGTTTTGGTAAAATAGTAAACTTGACGATGAGTTCCTGTTTCCTGCCGGGCTATGCGCTGACAGCAACGGAGCACACCGTCAATCTTGCAATTTCCCAGTCTGGTGAAAACCGGGATGTGGTAGAAAGCTTAAAGCTTCTGAAAAAGAATAAACGGTACTGCGTAGGAATTACGGCAACTCCAGACAGCTCCGTGGCGAAAATGTGTCAGGAAGTCGTCCTGGTGGACATCCAGGAGCAGGGCTCTTATGAAGAGAAAATAGATACGTTTGCGGTATATAGCGCATTCCATTTTATATTGGATTGCATGTTTTCATTTTTGTATCAGCTTGATTATGAAAGCAATGAAAAGGAGACAAAGGAAAAGGCGTATTTCATAAAAGAAAGCAAAGAGCAGTAGAAAGACGAGGATGTTGTCTATAGTTATGTAAACCAACCAGGCTTGGCAGCATAGAAGTGAAAAAAGAAAAGAAAGGCGGGAAATAGAGATGTTTTCCATTTTTAAAAATAAAGAAAATTCTGCAGAAGAGAACCAGACACCGGTTCTGAAAGCATATCTGTCGGGAAAAGTAATTCCGATTGAAGAAGTAAAGGATGAGGTATTTTCCTCAAAGGCGTTAGGTGATGGACTGGCAATTGAGCCGGAAGGAAATATTGTTACCGCTCCATGTGCCGCAACAGTATCTTTATTAATGGATGATTCCAGGCATGCGGTTGGATTAACCTTATCAAACGGAGCAGAAGTCCTGATTCATGAAGGAATCGATACCGTAAATATGCAGGGCGATGGTTTCCGCTACTTTGTAAAACAGGGACAGAAAGTAAAAGCGGGAGACAAGCTCTTAGAATTTGACCCGGAGAAAATCAAAGCCCAGGGATATGAGAAAACCTGCATTCTGGTATTTACCAACGGAGATGAGTACCCGGATATGAAGTTTCATACCGGAATGGATGCAGTACAGAACGAGACGGTAATCGTAGAATTTTAAGATTGGAAATTTGTAATTAAAAAACATAGAAACTTCACATATTATAATGTTAGGACTTGTACTTAGTTTTTCAACTTTAAGCGGATGCGGAAACAATACAGCAACCCACACGGAGGTTTCTACGGAGGCAGAGGAAAGCGATACCTTATATGGCGAGGTCAGTAGCGTCAGTGATGATTCCACTACGATAGAGGTTGGAGCATACAGTTTCGATGACGGAACGCTTACACTGAGCGGAGAAGAAAAGACCATAACCGTAACGGATGATACAACCATCAGCCGTCAGGGAATGGGTGGCGCACTGGGAAATGGCGAAACACCGGAGAAGCCATCTCAGGAGATGAGCCTTTCGGATTTGACAAAGCCGGAAGAGCTGTAAATCAAAAGTAATTTATAGAAAAATAGTAATAAAATAAAAAGTGTATAAAACCAGATAGTTCTTTCTTTCATAAGAAAATGGCTATCTGGTTTTTCGCTACCTACTTAAGTTTTTCACTCAATCAGCCGACATAATAAAATAGCAGGACATTTGATAAGACCGTGAAAATGGAGGAATTTCATGCGGATAGAACAGAATCAGAAAACAGATGCAAATGTTGTAATGATAGGAACTGCCAGACAGGAGAATGTGGCAGCTGCGAAGAAGGATGCATCCATCGTAAGAATAGAAAAAGACAGAAAGGCAGACCGTCTGTTAGAGCAGCCGACTTATGGCAAGCCGGAAAAAGAGGAAAGTGCCTTAGAGGAGATTAAGGAGCAGGCATCCAATCTGGACGCGACCCAGATGAAAAATGAGATGCTTTTTGCATCAGACCATACTACGGGAAAAGATGTAAAAGCAATGGAAGAGGATGGATTTTCCCTGACAGATACGGAGATTCCAACTGTAGTAACCGAGACCGATAAGATGAAGATGCGTCTGGCAAAATCAGGAGAGGACATCAGCTATTTCGGGGACGGACTCAGTGATGCCCAGATTGAAGCGATGGCAGGAAGCACTGCAATGGCACAGCATATAGAATCAGCCCTGAATACCGTAAATATCCCGGTGACGGAGAATAATGTAAAAGATATTACAGAGACTGCCAATATGATGGAAGAACTTCATACACCGGATGAAGGAAGCATGAAATATATGCTGGATAATGAGCTGCCGGTTACCACTGCAAATTTATATAAAGCAGAATTTTCCGGGAGTGCAACCTATGCCGGAATGCAGCAGATGACAGACCTTGATTATGATGCGTTAAAGCAGCAGATAGAAGCCGTAATATCCGAAAGCGGTATGGATGTCAATGAGCAGAATATGGCAGATGGCAGATGGCTCATTGAAAATGGTATTCCACTGACTGCAGAGAATTTAGAGAAGTTATCCACATTGCAGCAGTTACAGCTTCCGCTTGGTGAGGAAGAAATTGTAGCGGTATCGGCAGAGGCAATTTCCGATGGAATCCGTCCGCAGGATGTCGTACTTTCCGGAAATGATTTCAAGGATCAGGCGCAGGATGCATTGGACGTCATTACCAATGTAACGGATGAGGAACTTGCCTATGTGGTAAATTCCGGAGAACCACTTACTATTGAGAATCTGAAAAAAGCTGCGGATGAGATAAAGAACAAGGACACAAAAGTTTCAGCGGCAGCGGATAAAACAGCTTATACGAAAAGCGGCTTAGACCTTCTGACTGCAAGAAGACAGTTAGAGGAAACCAGACTGAAAATGACCAGTGAAGCGAACCTTTCTTTACTGAAAAAAGGAATTTCCATTGATACCATGGAATTGTCCCAGCTGGTGGAAGAACTGAAAACACAGGAAAATGAATATTACAGCAGACTCCTTTCCGGGGATGGCATTGCACCAAAGGAAGCGGATGTGGCATTGTTCCGGAATGTCATGGACACATCTGAAGCATTAAAAGCGATGCCGGCATATGCTCTTGGAATCCATCCGGTAGATGAAACAACATTGCAGAGTCTCTATGAAGATGGAGCTGCCTTAAAGGATACCTTTGAAAAGGCAGGAGAACGATATGAGACTATGATGACCGCACCTCGTCAGGACATGGGAGATTCCATTTCCAAGGCATTCCGCAATGTGGATGATATTTTAAAGGATTTAGACCTGGAAACAAGCTATGGAAATCAGCGTGCCGTCAGAATCTTAGCTTATAACCAGATGGAGCTGACACCGGAAAATATTGCGGAAATGAAAGCTGCGGATGAAGAAGTGCAGCGGGCATTTGACCATTTAAAACCGGCAGTTGTTCGTACCATGATAAAAGAAGGCATGAATCCACTGGATATGAGCTTTGAAGAGATAAATACCGTATCTGAGCAGATTCAGGAAGAACAGGGCATTACCGAAGAGGAAAAATTCAGTAAATACCTTTATAAATTAGAGCAGAATAAGGAAATCAGCGAAGAAGAACGAAGTGCTTATATCGGTGTATACCGGCTGATCCGTCAGGTAGAAAAGACAGACGGCGCAGCAATCGGAGCCTTGCTGCAGCAGGGCGGAGATATTACATTGCGTGGACTTCTGACCCAGGTTCGTTCCGCAAAGCATAGTGCCATGGATTATCAGGTAGATGATGATTTTGGAGGCGTACAGACCAAAGAAGGAGCCGGCATTTCCATTACGGAACAGATTGAGGGAGCGTACCAGAAGAATAGGCTTTCTGATGTGAAAGATGGACTGGTACCGGAGAAGATTGCACCATTTATGGAAGATGAAAAATGGCTTTCCATGACACCGGAAGAACTTGCAGATGCCATGAAAGAAGTGGAGCAGGAAGAAGAAACAGAGGCAGCTTACCGGAAGGAACAGGTACAGGAGCTGTCCCGGGCAGCAGCGGCACCACAGGAAGTCTATGAGTGGTTAGAACAGCTTGATATGCCGGCAACCGTCAACCGGGTGCTTGCAGCGGCAGATTATATGAATAACCGGAATCAGGTATTTAACCGTCTGTTTAAGATGGCAGACCGGAGCGAAAATCTGTCAGAGGAACTGGAAAATATCAAAGAAAAAATATTTTCTGATTTTGCAGAGGCAGTTAAGACACCGAAGGAAATGGCAGAGGCTCAGCGGAAGCTGGCAGATACCGCAGAGAATGTCATGAAGACCATGATGATGTCGGAGGATAATCTTACAAGCCTTGATTTGCAGGAACTGAAAATGATGCATACCCAGATTGCATTGGGAAGTGCGGCAGCAAAGAAAGAAGAATATGCAGTTCCGGTGCTGGTACAGGGCGAGACCTGTAACGTTTCACTTAAGATTGTCCGTGGTGAAGAAAAGAAAGGTCTGGTGGATATTGTTTTTGAGACAGACCGGTTGGGAAGAGTGGCAGCGCAGCTTCGTGCCGGCAAGGAAAAGATTTCCGGTTATATTGCAGCAGAATCCAAAGAGACAACGGCATTATTTGAAAGCTATGCGAAAGAGTGGGAAAATCTTTTTGCACAGGAGCCGGGACAGGAAGTCAGCATCAGCTATATGACCGGAGAAATAAAGAAAGACGGAATCCGTCACAACACAGAAGCTTTTTCTAAAAATCCAGACAAGCCGGAAGAAAAAAATCCTTCGGATATGGAAATCCAGACAAAGACGCTTTATGGAATGGCAGAAAGTTTCCTAAAAGCGGTTAAGTCCTTAGAAAGGTAGTCCGATATACAATACATAAGACATGGAACGTCGATAGACCGCAAGGATGCGGGCATGAATGGAAGAAAGGAATCAGGATAAATGAAAGTAAACCATAACATGTCAGCTGTAATTACAAATAAACAGTTATTGCGTACAGAAAATAAAGTAACCGAGGCAATGGAGCGTCTGTCCTCCGGATTAAAGATTAATCATTCCAAAGATAATCCGGCAGGTATGGCAATTTCCAATAAATTAAATTTACAGATTGAAGGACTTGACCAGGCATCCCAGAATGCGTCTGATGGTATTTCCGTATTACAGACAACCGATGGAGCCTTAAATGAAGTGACTTCCCTGATACAGAGAATGCGTGAGCTTTCTGTACAGGCAGCCAGTGATTCCAATACACCGGATGATAAGAAAGCAATTCAGCAGGAAGTAGAAGAATTAAAGAAAGAAATTAACCGTGTCAGCAAGGATACCGAGTTCAATACCAAATCCTTACTGGATGGCAGCATCCAGCGAAGAGTATATGGAACCAACGCTACAAGAATGGCAGTATCCAGTAATGTAACCGCAGCAGATTATACCGTAACCATCAATCAGGCAGCTGAGACTGCAAAGAAGGATGCAGATACCGTTGCATTTAATGATATGACAGCAACAATCGGAGCGTCCGGTAAAATGAAAATTAACAGTTCATCCGTAGAAATAGAAGCAACCGATACCTATGAGCAGGTCTTTGAGAAAATCAGAACAGCCGGTGAGTTAGGCGAGACTACCGTAAAAGCAGATGGCGGTAAGCTTTCCTTTGAATCCACTGCATATGGCGAGACAGGCAAAGTAGAAATCACAATCAGCGATGCTGCGTTGGCAGCACAGCTTGGATTTAATTCCATGACACCGGCAGTATCTTACGGAACCAATGCTGAGGTAGATATTCATGCTGCAGGAAGCGGATTTTCAACCACTGCAACTGCCGCAGTCGATGGCAATAAAGTAACTATTACAGACCGTGATGGATTTGAAATGTCTTTTCTTACCAAGAGCGGACTTGCCGCAGGAAGTACTGCTAAATTAGAAGTGACCGACATTGGAACCATGGATCTTCAGGTAGGAGCCAATGAAAACCAGACCATTAAAGTAGATATTCCGGAGATTGATACCGAGACCTTATATCTGGATGATTTAGATGTAACAACTGTAACCGGAGCAGACCGGGCAATCGTTGCATTAGATAATGCACTGGCAAGAGTATCTTCCGTACGTTCTGCCATTGGAGCCTGTGAGAACCGTCTGGATTCTACTGTAGGAAGTCTTGATGAGACCAGCGAGGATATGACATCTGCACTTTCCCGTATTTCAGATGTAGATATGGCAGAGGAAATGACCAATTATACACAGCAGAATGTATTGTCCCAGGCAGCAATTTCCGTATTGTCCCAGGCAAATGACATTCCACAGCAGGTATTACAGTTACTTCAGTAATCAAAGGAGACTGTCATGGATAGTAGAACAAAGCAGGACTTTACCAGAAGGATTACCCAGAGTAACCGCAGTGAACTGGTAGTGGTTTTATATGATATCTGCTTTTCTTATCTTGATGAAGCAGAAAAAAATCTGAAGGAAAAAGATTTTGATGTATACAAAGAAGCCGTCCGGAAAGCTGATGCAGTGATTGGAGAACTTCAGGCGGCATTGAATTTTCAATATGAACTTTCCCCACAGCTTTATCCGCTTTATTCCTATTGCAGAAGAGAGCTGATGCGCAGTATGTATCAGCAGAGCGGTGACGGCATTGCCCATGCAAAAAGAGTTCTGAGCGGTTTGTATCAGGCCTTCTGCGAGGTCGCAAAGCAGGATACCTCAGAACCCTTAATGCACAATACCCAGCAGGTATATGCGGGTATGACGTATGGAAAAGAACAATTAAATGAAAATTTTCAGGAGTCAGATACTTCCAGAGGATTCTTCGCGTAAGAATCCTCTGTTTTTTGTTTTAAGCGGCGTAGCAGAAATTTATATTTCAGCTGCATGGCATTTACTTCATAAATATAGGCATCAATCAGATCCGGTTCTACAACATTCTGAAAATTCGCATATGCGAAGTCTAAGTCATTCTTTGTCCGGTTTAAATCATCTAAAAGTAAGCGGTAGCCGGCATCCGGCGCAGGTGTGTTTTTTACAATTCCAAACAATACGATCCCCACTTTCTTTATGGAAAATAAATCCTCTTTTTACTAAGTATAATCAGAAAAATCCAATCTATACAAAAAAAGGAATATTTTTTTTTGCAGAAAAATATGTTAATGGTAAGGAAATGGATACTTGAAAAGGATTTTAAGCAGTGTAATGAGTAAAGAAACAGGAATTATGGTGATTATAGGCATTTGTCTGCTGGTTTTGTTTATCGGAATCTTAAAACAGAGGGCAGACCTTGTCTTAAATTTTGTTGTCCGGATGGCAGCAGGAGCGGTGGCAATTGTCTTTTGCAACCAGCTGCTTTCGAAGAATGGCATAGACGTTATGGTGGGACTGAATCCATGGAGCCTTACAACGGTGGGACTGCTGGGAGCAGGAGGATTTACCCTGCTTTATGGAATTATGGCATATCGTCTGATGTAATATTTGTGAAATGTGACGAAAGAAAAAACTTTCCCAATTCGACATGTACAAGGTCATGGGGACATCGTATAATGCGATTACAGCGAAGGGGGAAGGAATTATAACAATACTAGTGATAATTATGCTTGGACTGGCAGTTTGCTTTGACTTATGGAAGTCAAAAATACCGAACTGGCTGACGGGCATGGGGGTGATGACAGGATATGCAGCACATATCCGGGGAGAAGGAGAAAAGGGAATTATACTGGTAACAGTAATGATGTTAATTCCCGTGATTCTATTCTATTTATTATTCTTGATGCATGCAATGGGAGCCGGAGACATTAAGCTTTTTATGGCACTCTCCTGCATGACAGATTATTCTATTGTGCTTCACACAATTATTTTTTCCTTATGTTTGGCAGCAGTATACGGATTGTTCCGGCTGATAAGGCAGGGAACATTAATACAGCGTATATTGTATTTTAGAACTTATATGCAGAGCAGTCTGGTGAGAAAACAGTGGGTGCCTTATCGGGAGCAGTCCGGTATGGATGATTCCTGCATGCATCTGGCACCGGCGGTACTGGGCGGCTATTTACTGACATTGGGGGTGGTGTAATGAATCAGATATCAATTGCAATCTGCGATGCGGACAGTGCCTATGGAAATAAACTGGCAGAATATCTTCTAGAGACAGGAAATGTGGCAAAGGCAGAGGTATATACGGACTGGAATAGTGTAGAGGCAGATTTAAATGGAGAAAAAAGAGATATCTGGCTGGTTAATTCAGGGCTGCTGAAAGAAGCAGAAACCCTTCCCTTAAAGGAAGAAATGGTATGTCTGGCAGAAGAACGGCTGGGAGCAAGAGAGGCGGCACTGCCGCATATTTATAAGTACCAGTCTGCCAATGCCATCCTTCAGGAAATGTATGCATTACTGGCGGAGCATCCAACGGAAATCTGTCTGCGGGGAAGCAGGAAGGGGCGTACCATAGGACTGCTGTCACCCTGGTATGACGGGCTGTCTTTATTGGCAGGACTGGCTGTGGCACAGGTTTTGGCAGAGAAGGGAAAGGTTTTATACATTAATACCAGAGGATATTGCGGCATGAAGCTGCCGGAAATGGAAGAAAGCCATAATTTATCCGATGTTCTGCTATCCCTCCGGCTTGGAAGTACCAATGGGGGTGCCAGTGTGATGAGCGGAATTACTACTGTGGGTGAACTTGGCATTATGGTTCCGGTAGAACAGGCAGTTTTATTGGGTGAAGTAAAAGCACAGGATTATCACAGGCTTTTAGAAATTATATGGCAGGAATTGTCCTTTGATTATGTGATATTAGAGATACAGCCGGAGCTTGCTGATACGGGAAGAATTATCGAAGAGTGTGACAGGGTGTATGCATTTTTAAAGCAGGAATATGGAATGGATACGGTAGAACAACAGCTTATGTCACAGGAAGTAAAAGGAAAGATTCAGATAGTAAAGATTCCGGAACGATTGCAGACAGGTGAAAGATATGAAAATTCCGGCAGTCCGGTTGCAGCAGCAGGCTATTTCAAAGATTGGATAGCGCAGGAAATAGAAAGAGAAGAAGGCAATGAAAAAGGAATGCCTTAGGAAAGAAGTAGATAAGGAAATGGATAAGAAAGTGAATAAGAAAGTACATAAGTAAATGCGTAAGAAGATGTATGGGGGAAAGGCATTCAGATGGAGACAAAGGAGAATTTAAAGGAACGCTTGAAGCATCAGGTAATGGAACGGATGGACATTTCAAGAACCATGGAAGATGAAGAAATCTTAGAACTGGTGCAAAAGACTTTGGAAGAAGACAGCCATAGAATGCCTATGAGTATTTCCATGCGGCAGAATCTGATTCGGGAAATCTTTCATTCCCTGCGGAGGCTGGATATTTTGCAGGAGCTTATTGAGGATGCTGACATTACAGAAATTATGGTAAATGGGACCAAAGGAATCTTTTATGAAAAGGCAGGGAGGCTTTATCAGTGGGACAAACACTTTACATCAGAAGAAAAGCTTCAGGATGTCATACAGCAGATTGCAGGAGGCAGTAACCGTATGGTAAATGAATTACATCCTATTGTAGATACCAGACTGCCGGATGGCTCCCGGGTAAATATTGTCTTAAAACCTATTGCCATAGATGGAACAGCGTTGTCCATCCGCCGTTTTCCCAAAGAGCCTGTCCGGATGCAGACACTGATAGAATGGGGGTCTATTTCAATGGAAGTGGCAGATTTTTTAAAGCATCTGGTATGTGCCGGTTATAACATTTTTGTGTCAGGAGGAACAGGAAGCGGCAAGACAACATTTCTAAATGCCCTGTCGGAATTTATTCCAAAAGAAGAACGTGTGGTTACCATTGAGGACTCAGCGGAGCTGCAGTTGCTGGGGCTGCCCAATCTGGTGCGTCTGGAGAGCCGGGATATCAAGCTTCCGGGGGCAGAGGAGATTACCATCCGGGATTTGATAAAAAGCGCACTTCGTATGCGGCCAAACCGGATTATCGTCGGGGAATGCCGTGGGGCAGAAGCACTGGATGTCCTGCAGGCAATGAATACCGGACACTCCGGCAGCCTGAGTACCGGACATGCCAATTCGGCAATGGATATGGTAAGCCGCCTTGAGACGATGGTGCTGATGGGAATGGATATGCCGCTGGCAGCAATCCAGAGCCAGATAGCATCGGCCATTGATATTATCATACAACTTGGCAGAATCCGGGATGGCAGCAGAAAATTGCTGCAGGTTGTGGAAGTGAAGGGGGTAGAAAATGGCAAGGTATGTTTACACGAGCTCTTCCGGTTCCGGGAGAAAAAAGAACAGGGAAGCATCGGCGGAATCTGGGAGAAGAAAGGAGAACTTCTCTATCAGGAAAAATTACAGGCTGCCGGATTATCGTAAATATCATTTTAGGAAAAAACAGTTTTTATTATATGTTGGAGAATTTCTGCTGCTGGATATTCTGATAGGCTGGCTGTTTTATCAGTCCATTCTGGCAATTCTTGCAGGATTTGGTTTATGTCCAGTATTTCTTCGAAACAAAAGGAATTCTGCTAAGATACAGCGCCAGAATGATTTAAAGCTTCAGTTTAAGAATGCACTGCTATCGGCAGCAGGAGCAATGCGGGCAGGATATTCCATTGAAAATGCGTGGCGGGAAGCAAAAAAAGATGTGATACAGCAGTATGGCATGGAAAGTGATATGGCGGTGGAAATGCGCCAGATGATACACCAGATGGACTGTAATGTGCCATTGGAGCAGCTGTTAGAGGATTTTGCAGAGCGGAGCCGGATAGAGGATGTAGAGCAGTTTGCGGGAATTTTTTCTTATGCCAAGCGGAGCGGCGGGGATTTTACTGCAATTATGGGAAATACAGTTCGGCAGATGGCAGACCGGATGGAATTGCAGGAAACCATAGAGACAGCATTGACAGCAAGGAAGATGGAACAGAAGGTAATGAATGTAATTCCCTTATTTATACTGGCATTTGTCAATGTGACATCGGGAAGCTTTTTGGAAGCATTGTATGGGAATGTGGCGGGGGTGCTGATTATGACAGGGTGTCTTATTCTCTATGGACTGGCATATCTTTGGTCAGAGAAAATCGTAAGACGTATTGGAGAAAGTATATGTTAAAGAAAATGAAGAAGCAAAAGAAAAAGCTGGCAATTCTGGTACTTTTGGCAGCAGTTTTACTGGGAATTGCAGCGGAGTGGATGCAAAAGCAGGAATCTCATTTTAAGGAGAACCGTTTAATAAGAAATGAACCGGGGGAAGGAGACTATCAGGAATCTTTAAATTATATAGAAGAAGATAGTGGGGAAAAAGGGCAGATTGTATTAAATCTGCAGGAACGTACTTTAACAGCAGCGGAATGGAAAGAGATATTGCCGGAGGCAGAAAAAGAAGCAGAAGAAGTATTTCGAAACGGGCAGCAGGCAGACCATGTCAGTGGACAGGTGGTTTTATGCGAACGTGTTAAAAATGGTCTCATTTCTGTGGAATGGAAGTTAGAACCGGATATCTGGATTGATTTACAGGGAAATATAGAGGAAGAAAATCTTTTGCCGGGGCAGGTGGTGAATGCTACCGCAATTTTATCGAATGGAAAAAATCAGGCAGAGTATTCCTTTCCTATCTGTCTTTATCCTTCAGAAAACCAGAATGAAACAAATCTGGGGAAAAAGATAGAACAATATCTTTATAATCAAAATGCAGAAGAAAAAGAAGTGGAGCTGCCACAGAATATGGATGGTGTAGCACTTCACTGGGAAGAAGAAACCGAGAAGCCGTTGGTTATTTCTCTCTTCCTGGGGATATTTGCAGCAGTAGTGATTCTATGGAGTGGGAAAAAGGAACAGCAGGATGCAAAAAAACGTTGGGAAGAGGAATTGGTAAAAGATTATCCGGAAATGGTTAGTCGATTGGGATTATTATTAGAAGCCGGTATGTCATTGCGTCAGGCGTGGAAGAAGCTGACAGATACATATGAGAGTAAGCAGAAGAAGCAAAGACTGCCAAAACGTGCCGGTTACGAGGAAATGCTGCTTACCAGAAGAGAATTAGAGGATGGAATGGGGGAAAGCCTGGCATATGAGCGGTTTGGAGAACGATGCGGGCTGGCATCCTATCGCAGGTTTGCATCTATTCTGACACAGAATCTCAAGAAGGGAACGGTAGGAATCGGCAGAATTCTTGCAAAAGAATCAGAGGATGCATTTTCCCAGCGAAAGACTATGGCGCAGCGACTGGGAGAGGAAGCAGGAACAAAATTATTGTTTCCCATGCTAATGATGATGGTGGTGATTATGGTCATTCTTGTTGTGCCTGCATGTATGACCATGCACATATAAGTACCAGGCAGCCGTAAGAAGCTGTCGGTGGCAGGCTTCGGCTGTAAGGAGATAACAGGTAACTAAAACAATAGGTAAATAAAGGAGGAAGGAACATGAAAGATGTAGTAAATGTAAAACGAACAAATCCAATGAACGTTGTAAAAAGAATAAAAGGAAGTCTGACCCGGTTTTTAAAAGAGGAAGATGGAGTAGGTGTTGTGGAAGTGGTTCTGATTCTGGTGGTTCTGATTGGACTGATTGTTATTTTTAAATCAAAACTGACGGTTCTTTTAAACAGTATCTTTTCGACAATTACCCAGCGGACCGGTTCTTTGTAGAAAATGGAAAGAGCAAGGGAAAAAGGGGGTATTACATTGTTCTTAAGCCTTGCATTGACGATGATTTTAAGTCTGGTATTTACTCTGCTGGAATCTGCACGCCTCTATGGATTAGAGGCGCAGAGCAAAATGGAAACGGAGCTTTTGCTGGAATCCAAAATGGCAGAGTATGATACCGCACTTCTTGAGCAGTATCATCTCTATTTTCTGGAGGCAGGCAGGAAAGGAGAGCCGGAACTTAGCAGTCTGGAACAGTCATTGCAGGAACTTGGAGAAGAGAACCTTAAGGCGAAGCCGGGATTCTTAAAAATGTCATATACCAATCTTTATGAGATGCAGTTAGAGAACTGCTATATTACGAATTATACAATGGCAACCGATGATGCGGGAGCTGAATTTCGAAGGCAGGCAGCAGATTATGTAAAGCGTACCATGGGAATTGCGGCCATTGAAAAATTATATGAAAAGGCAACAGAAGCAAAGGAACTGACGGAAGACAATAAAGACATCGAGAAGAAGTTCGAAGCTGCTATTCAGGAGACCGATACACAGAGTGGGCTGGAAAGAAACACAAAACGGAATGCCGCAAATCAGAAGAATGAGAATCCACTGGATTATGTAAAAGAACTTAAGAATAAAAGTATCCTGTCACTGGTGGTAGAAGATGTATCAGCGGTATCGACACAGACCATTGATTTATCCGATGATATTGCAAAGAGAACCTGTTTTACAGGAAATGGGCAGGCACAGCAGGAGGATATGACAACGGGACTTTTCTTCCGGGAATATTTACTGAAGCAGTTTAGTGATTACCGAAATCAGAGTGAGTCGAAAGTGTTGCAATATGAGATGGAATATCTCATTGCAGGGAAAGATTCTGATGTGGCAAACCTTGCTGGCGTTGCAGAACGCATGCTGGCGATTCGTGAGGTGGCAAACTATATTTATTTGAAAGGGGATGCCGAGAAAACGGCACTGGCGAATACCATAGCACTTGTAACTGCGGGCTGGACAGCTAATCCGGCGGTAGTCAAGGTGGTAGAAGAAGGAATTCTTGTGGCATGGGCATTTTCAGAAAGCATAAAAGATGTAAAAACGCTTTTAAAGGGTGGCAAGGTTCCTTTTTTAAAAGGAAATGCCGAGTGGACATTAGACGTTGGAGCATTGTCGGAATCCTTTGCAAAAGAAGAGGAAAGTAAGACCAGTGAAAGTGGTTTAAGTTATGGGGATTATTTAAGAATTTTATTATATCTTACCGGACAGGAGAAGCTTACCTATCGGGCAATGAATCTGATGGAGCAGAATGTCAGGCTGCTGCCGGACCGGGAGAATTTTCGGATGGACTGCATGATTGGTAGTATGGAAATACAGTGCAGTTATCTGTCAAAACCATTGTTCTTCGGGTGGTTTGGAAGTGGCGAAGGCTTCAAAGGAGATTATCATTTTCAGGAAAAAAATTCATTTTCCTATGTTTATTAACAAAAGAAGAAAGGGGGTGCATAAAGGTGTCTCTTCTCAGAATTCAAATAAAAAATCAATATAAAAAAACTCTCTCTAACCCAGATAATACAAATCTATTGTATAGCAATTCTACAAACAGAAAAGAGACACCTTTATGTGCCTCCACAACGGCGTCTATGACAATAGAAGCAGCTATCGCATTGCCACTGTTTGTAATCTGTATACTATCGGTAATCTTTCTTTTCCGGGTATTGGAATTACAGCAGGATGTGGAATATGCCTTGCAATATGCCGCCAGAAAAAGTGCCATTCATGCACATATGACACATGAAAGCGGGCTGGAATCTGTTGTGCCAATTGCAGAAGCAAAAATCCTGTTTCAAAGAAAATTAGAAGAACTGAAGGCACCGGTAATTTATGTGGAAGGGGAAGAAAAGGGGTTCTCTTTTTGGCGTTCTGAATTAATGGGAAATGATATTGATTTATGTGTATCTTATCGGATTGAAAATCCATTGCAGTTATTGGGACTATTTTCTTATGACATGGATCAGCGGGCAAAAGTGCATAAATGGATTGGTTATACAGGCAGTGGAAATGAAGATGGAACTTATGTCTATATTACAGAGACAGGGAAATCCTATCACTGGTTTTCGGACTGTACCTATTTGGATTTGAGCATTCTGGCAGTGCCGGAAGAGACGGTATCCGGATTACGGAATGACTCCGGGGCGAAATATAAAGATTGCGAAAAATGCCGCATAGGAAAGAAAGATACCAAAACAGTATTTGTAACAGAATATGGAGAGGCAGTGCACAATAGTCTTTCCTGCAGTGGGTTAAAGCGTACCGTATACCGTATTTTGCTGGAAGAAGCGGGAAATCATTCACCCTGTGGAAAATGTGAAAAGAGAAAAGCTTCCTGAGGAAATAAATGTATCAGATAAAGAAACGTATCAGATAAAGAAACGGCAGATAGCAGGTTATAAGCAGTAAGTAGTAGCTAGCAAATAACGAATAATAAGGAGATAAGGGGATGGTGACGATATGTTCTGTACTTGGAATGTTGGGGATATGTTCCATCGAAGATATCCGAAAAAAAGAAATACAAAGCGTAAGAGTATTGTGTTTTGGCATTGGTGGGATTTTACTGCATCTCTGGCAGAGAAACCAGTCATTATACAGCATGTTAGGAGGGATTGCCGTCGGGGCAGCAGTTATTATTCTGTCACTGGTGTCTGGTGGAATTATTGGAATTGGCGATGGACTGGTACTTTGTGTAGCGGGAATTTACATTGGAGGAATCAATACCATGCGTCTGCTTCTGACAGGACTTTTCCTGTCCTCTCTGTATGCACTGGTATTGCTGTTCATGCACAGAAAAAGACGAAAAGACACCATTCCTTTTATTCCGTTTCTGTTGGCAGCATATCTCATTCTGTTGATTTTATAAGACAATGGAAAAAGAAATGTTATCTGCCGGCTTCTTATACCATAGAGGCAGCAGTTATAGTGCCAATGATATTGGCACTATTCTGTACCCTGATTGTAGTCAGCTACGAACTGCATGACAGGGTAAAGCTGGCGGCGGAAGAAAGCAGCAAGAACAAAATAGAATGTATGGAGGAAATTTATATTGGAGATATGTTATAAGAGAAATCTGAATCAGAGTTATATGTTTATTACATCAGATCCCGCGTATTCCGGATATCAGATTCATATGTGCCGACAGAATCATATTCATAATTTATTGCAGTTTGAACCGGTAGTTTCAGAAGGGGAGACACAGTTTCGATATGAAATTACCGGAAAACGTTCTTTGGATCATGTTTTGGAGAGCAGTGATTTTGCCATAGATATGTTTGCAAAAATGTTAGAAACTTTATTGGGAATCTGTCAGGAAATCCGGCCATATCTTTTGGAGGAAGAGGGAATTCTATTAGACCCGGAGAGTATTTATCTTGAGAATGGAACCAAGAAGTTCTATTTCACCTATTGCCCCGGCAGACAGGAACCTGTTACAGAAGGATTCCGAAAGCTGATGGAATATCTTCTGGCAAAGATTAATCATGAAGATGAACAGATGGTTCTTGCATCTTATGAGGCATATCAGAAATCAACAGAAGAAGGATTTTCTTTGGGTGAAATCCTAAGGATATTATATCAGTACCGGCAGCAGGATGTAGAGGATTATGTACCGGTCCGGCAGAAATCTGTTTCATCTAAAAAGGTAGAGGCATTGCAGAAGGGCATTATGCCATGGGAGCAGGAAAAGAAAGATGCAGCTGTGGAGGAAAAGCCAACTGCAAAGAAAAAGAAGGGGTATTGGAAAAAATATGAGATAGATACAATTGAAAAGGATGATGAATATTATAAGAAGGATGCTCAAAGCTGTGGCTGGAATATGGCAATGGAAGAAAAATTGCAGGAATGCATTGCTGCAATCAGCCGGATTCCGGCATTCTTAACAGGAAAGATAAATCATGAGAAGGAGGAGGAACCAATCGTGTGTACACCTATGGATTACAAAGAAATGCAGGAGGAAAATCCGACCGTTTATCTTGGAACGGAGCGGGCTCCGGAAGGAGTTCTGCGTTATGATGGAAAAGAGGATATTTCGAATATCCGGATGGAGTATTTCCCTTTTATCATAGGTAGCAGTGAGCAGGCGGACGGAAATGTATGTATACAGGGAGTCAGCCGCATGCATGCCCGCATTACCAGAGAAAAAGAGGATTATTATGTGGAAGATTTAAATTCCATGAACGGAACATGGCTCAATGGGAAAATGCTGGCATATCGGGAGAAGGAGCAGTTATGCATGAATGATGTGATTCAGCTGGGACGTGAGAGGTTTACATTTCTTTAAGAAAAAGGTTATATTTCCTTCGTTGACAGTGTCTTTTGAAAGTGTTATTGTCAGATTCATAAAAGACTGGAAGAAGGATAAGTTATATTGATTCAGAAAATAGATGCATGTTTAAAAGAGCGGGGATATTCCTTTATCAAAGTGTCACCGGAAGAGGTTGGGGTATACTATAGATTTACAGAAGGAAGGGCACAGGTGGTTGCTGGAATATTTATGCATCCGGGATTTGTACTGGAAACAGAAAAATTGCAGGCAATTCAGACAAAACTGCAGGAGCTGTTTCTTCATCCGGAAGGAAGGATTCCGGGCTGTGAACAGAATATGGCAATCTATCAGGTGGAGTTACTGACGTTACTGGTTGCAGATGATATAGGACAGGCACGTATGCTCTGTGGCAGCTGTCGGAATGTCTGGCTTATTAATGAGCAGACAGGGCAGCTTATGATTTTTGAAAACCAGCCGGGAGATTTCTATGGATTAAGAGATACATTACAGGAACAGATATCCGGTGGTGGAAGGCAAAGAGGTTATGCTTCACAGGGGTATGCACAGACGGATAATTACCGTAGAACAGAAGAGAAGCGAGGTTTTACTTTGTGGCAGAGGATAAAACAGTATCCGTCCTGGTGTAACGCCGGCATTGTTTTGATAAATATCATAGTATTTCTGTCATTGAGCGTACTTGGCGATACGGAATCTGCAGCTTTTATGGAACAACATGGAGCAGTATTTCTGCCGGATGTATTTGGACAGGGAGAATGGTGGAGACTGTTTACGGCCATGTTTTTACATTTTGGACTGGCACATCTTGCAAATAATATGATTGTATTATTCTGGACTGGAGACAGACTGGAACGTCTGATAGGAAAGTGGCGCTATCTTATCATTTATTTTGGCGCAGGATTGTGCGGTAATCTGCTTTCACTTCTGGTAACACAGGGCAAAGGAACCCTGACGGTGTCAGCAGGTGCCTCAGGTGCCATTTTTGGTGTATTTGGAGCTTTACTCTGGGTAATAATTGCCAACAGAGGAAGGGTAGAAGAACTGAATATCAGAGGAATTGTAATTATGATTGCATTGAGCCTATATTATGGATTTACCAGTACCGGAGTGGACAACTGGTGTCATGTAGGCGGACTGATTAGCGGATTTTTCCTGTCACTGCTTCTATATCGCAGAAAGGATTGATTTTATTCCGGAAAATTTATATACTGTTGATATATGATTGAATGAAGTAAGATGAAAAACTTAAGATACGGAGGCAGAAATGAAAGTAAATATATATTACGGTGGTAGAGGACTTCTGGATGATCCTACTTTATATGTAATCGGGAAAATGGAAGAAGTTTTAAAAGAGCTTCGTGTCAGTGTGGAACGATATAATATATACGAGCACAAGAATAGCATCTCTACGTTGCCGCAGACCTTAAAGGATGCAGATGGAATCATTCTGGCAACGACAGTAGAGTGGCTTGGAATTGGTGGTTATATGCAGCAGTTTTTGGACTCCTGCTGGCTTTACGGAGACAAGGAAAAGATTAAGACAACCTATATGCAGCCAATCGTTATGTCAACCACGTATGGAGAACGTGAAGGGGAACTGACATTGTCCAATGCATGGGAAATTTTAGGCGGTCTGCCGTGCAGTGGAATGTGTGGCTATGTAGATGATCTGGTAAGCTTTGAAATGAATCATGACTATTCCCTGATTATTGAGAAAAAAGCAGAAAATCTTTATCGTACAATTTCTCAGAAACAGAAGAGTCTGCCGACTTCTAATCAGGCGGTAACCAGAACCATCCTGCGGACACAGCAGATGGATTTAACACCACAGGAGAGTGAGCAGTTATCACAGTACGTGGCAGATGATTCTTACGTAAAGAAACAGAAAGAAGATATTGAAGAATTAGCGTCCATGTTTAAGGATAAGTTAAGTGTACAGCAGAATGACACGCAGACAGAATATATTACAGAATTAGAAAGCCATTTTGTGCCACAGGGGGATTTCACGGCGAACTATCTCTTTATGATTGAAGAGAAAAAGAAACCATTGGTAGTCGAAGTAGCAGGAGAAGAGTTAAACTGCTATTATGGACAACAGGAAAATGTAGATGTATATGCGAAACTTACGGGAGAAGTCATGAATAATATTTTAGCTGGCAGAATGACATTCCAGAGAGCATTTATGACCGGTGAGATGACTGCAAAAGGAAACTTTAAGACATTGCGTACCTTAGATCAGATTTTTATTTTTGAATAGAAAGAAGGAGTAACCATGAAAGACGATAATTGTATTTTTTGTAAACTGGCAGCAGGCGATATTCCGACAAATACCGTATATGAAGATGATACATTCCGTGTCATTATGGATGCTAATCCTGCAACAAAGGGACATTCCTTAATTATTCCCAAAGACCACTTTGCAAATCTTTATGAAATGGATGAGGAAGTAGCAGCAAAAGCAATGAAGCTTGCCAAGAAAATGGCAGTTCATATGAAAGAAAAATTAAACTGTGATGGATTTAATTTACTTCAGAACAATGAAGAGACTGCAGGACAGACAGTATTTCATTTCCATATGCATCTGATTCCAAGATACAAGGGAGACAAGAATGATGATATTTTAAAATATACCCCATTAGAGCTTTCTGATGATGAAATGAAAGAAATTCTGGATATGATAAAAGTAAAATAAAAAGAAAAAATAAAGGTGTAAAGTCTTATATAAAATCAGGACTTTACACCTTTTGCACTTATGCTTTCTTCTTCTTTTTCTCACTGGCTTCTTCAATGAGCTTAAGAATGGTATGAATAGAATCTAACTGCTGGCTGGACTTCATATTAGAAATATAAGTCTCCTTTTCTGTCATGACTTTCTTAATGGCAGCATCTAAGGTTTCTTTGGTCAGATTCTCTTCTTCTATCACATAGCTATACCCCTGTTTTTCAAAAGAGCGGGCATTTAAAATCTGGTCACCACGGCTTGCTGCAGCAGACAGTGGAATCAGAATATTTGGCTTGTGAAGAGCAAGCAATTCACAGATTGCATTTGCGCCGGCACGGGAAATGACAAGAGAGCTTAAAGCAAACATATCCCGAAGCTCTTTTCCAGCGTATTCAAACTGGACATATCCGGAACGGTTGTTATATAATTTATCTATGTTTCCTTTCCCACAGAGATGGATAATCTGATAGTTGGCAAGCAGATCATCTAAGAGACCACGTACCGCATCATTAATAAATTTGGAACCGCTGCTTCCACCGACTACTAAGATAACCGGTTTATCCATGGTGAAACCACAAAGTCTGGCAGCCTGTTCTTTGTCACCACTTAAAAGTTCCTGGCGGATTGGAGAACCGGTAAGAACTGCCTTATCCTTTGGAAGATAGTCTACAGTTTCCGGGAAATTACAGCATACTTTGCAGGCTGCCGGAATTGCAATTTTATTAGCAAGACCAGGTGTCATATCAGATTCATGAATAATAGCAGGAATACGGAGGCGTTTCGCTGCAAGAACGACAGGAACGGAAACGAATCCACCTTTCGAAAAGACAACGTCCGGTTTGATTTTTCTTAAAAGAGATACAGACTGTGCGTAGCCTTTGATCACACGGAACGGATCTGTGAGATTACGGAGATCCTTATAACGACGGAGTTTTCCTGAGGAAATTCCATAATAAGGAATGTTCTGTTCTTCAATTAACTGTTTTTCCATGCCGGCATAGGAACCGATATAAGAGATTTCATAACCAGCCTCTTTTAAAGCAGGAAAAAGAGCTATGTTTGGAGTTACATGACCGGCGGTACCACCGCCTGTTAAAACGATTTTTTTCATGAAAAGAATCCTTTCTTTAATATCAGATTACTTATAATGTAAAATGATTTGCTGAATAATATATTATACTCTTGGTAAAAAAAGTCAACTCAATTTAAAACCTTATACAATCGTAAAAATACCAGAAAATAAAGCGGGGGGTATGTGAAAATGAAAGCATTATATTATCGGTACTTATTTGAAAATGTGGAAAATGGAATGATTCAGGCAGGCAGTATCTATAATGAGGAGAATGACTGCAGTGTGAATTATGTATACTTATCCGGAAATCCTACGAACAGTAACATAAACGGCGGTGTAAGTAGCAAAGACAACAGCAGAACAAATGATATAACAGGCATCGGTATCTTGGACAAAAGAACCATCAGAAGACTGGCCGGGGCACCGATAGATCTTGTGGTAGTAGGAGAATATACGAGGGACTGTCTTGGCATATTGTATGCACTATTGCAAAATACGACGATTCAGACGGTGATTATGCCTTATGTAGCACCGATTCACCGGATGCTGGTGGAGCAGTGGATATCGGAGGAACAGGATATGGAAGAGAAGGCATTACCGGAACAATGGATATTGGGGCCGAAAATGTCACCGGAAAAACGATTAGAATTTTCCTGCCTTATCCGGCATCCTTACCATGCATTAAAGAATATGGGGGTGGAAAATGTCTATTTATTATATGGAAATTGTCCGCCCTGTTCCCTGGACGCAGTGCAGAATGCCAGAAAAGGAAATTATTTCGAACTGGCAGATGCAGAGGATTTAGAAACGATAAAGATTATGGAACGGGAATACATTCCGGTGGTCAAGGCCGGATGCATCATTGAAAATAAGTGGGTATTTTATTTTTCTGCATATGGAATGAATGTAATGGAACTATATCAGTTTACCAGAAGATATTATACGAAAGAAGGCTATGACAGGGCACTTCGTCATCCGGAAAATACACAGTATCAGGCGGGAATGCAACGGTTATTAGAGGCATATAAGAAGACTTACGGTTTGGAAGCATTTGCAGCAGTTATTATGTATGCAGGTCCGGGTCAGGTAAAAGAAAGCGGAAGTAAAATCAATGGTGCCATGTATGAACAGTCTTTTGGCAGAGAAAATCATTGTTCTCCGTATCTGGATGCCGGCAGAACGGTATGCATGTTAAAATGTATCCAGCGAAATGATTATGGAATGCTCCGGAACCAGTTTACCAGGGAGAGCAGAACCCTTCGAATGGGCGTACTGTTTTTGGGAAATATTGATATGCACAAAAATATGGAAGAGATTTTAACGCGTTATCGGGGCTATGGAAAGACGGTACGGATTGTATCGATTCCCGGCAATGACGATGTGTCAAAATGGAATCCGGAATTTCCGTGGAAATTTGAAGGAGAAGGTATCCGTTATTGGGTTGGAAATATCAATGAGCGAATGGATACGAGGATACTAAAAGATATTCTGCTGGCTGGGTCCTATAACCGGATTATCAGCGTAAATGAAGAATATGGCTGCTGCCTTTCCGGCTATATGTTGGATGGGGAAGAATATCAGCAGCTTTTGTAGAAGACCGCAGAAACAAAGGGAAAAATGGAAAAAGATGCGGCGAAAACACGGCGTTGTCCTCTTTTCAAATGGAATGTTCCTTTTTATAATAGAAAGAAAAAGGAAAAGAGGTTATAAGAATGGGAGCTTTCATGAATTTGGTGTATGAATATGCAAATTACATAATTCTGGCAGGAATGCTCTTACAAATGATAATAATTCTGCAGGTTCTGGTTAAAGTGAACCGGACAGGACGCAGATTGCAAATGATACAGGGAAAAGTAGAAGATTATTTGAATGTCATATTAACAGAAGACAGTGGAAAAGAAGAACCATTGGTATCGAGACAGGAAGAACAGATGCGGGATTCTATTGAAAAGAAGAGAAAACAGCAGGAAGAAGCGGTATTTAATGCTGTTTTGAAGGAAATTTTTCCTTGATAAATGCATATAGGTTTGATAAAATAAACTCTAATGAAATTTTATTCATAATTAGGGAATTGTGTATAGAAAAAACAAAGGAGTGAATTTGAAATGAGTAAAGTAACATTTGATTACTCAAAGGCAGCTTCCTTCATCAGTGAAGAAGAAGTTGGCTATATGAGCAAACTTGTAGACAATGCAAAAAAAGAGTTATTGGATAAAACCGGAGCCGGAAATGATTTCTTGGGCTGGCTGGATCTTCCGGTAGATTATGATAAGGAAGAGTTCGCAAGAATTCAGAAAGCAGCAGCTAAGATTCAGTCTGATTCTGAAGTGTTAGTAGTAATCGGAATCGGTGGTTCTTATCTTGGTGCAAGAGCCGCAATCGAATTCTTAAGACATGGATTTTATAATAATGTTTCTAAGGAAGTTCGTAAGACTCCTGAGATTTATTATGCAGGAAACAGCATCAGCGGAAGCTACTTACAGGGACTGCTTGATGTAGTAGGAGACCGTGATTTCTCCGTAAATATTATTTCAAAATCAGGAACAACAACTGAGCCTGCAATCGCTTTCCGTATCTTCAAAGAAAAGTTAGAGAAGAAATATGGTAAAGAAGAAGCTGCAAAGAGAATTTATGCAACCACAGATAAAGCAAAGGGAGCATTAAAACATCTTGCAGATGAAGAAGGATATGAGACATTTGTAGTACCGGATGATGTCGGAGGACGTTTCTCCGTACTTACCGCTGTAGGACTTCTTCCAATCGCAGTAAGTGGTGCAGATATCCAGAAATTAATGGATGGAGCTGCAGAAGGAAGAAAACTTGCTTTAGAGCAGGATTTCACAGAGAATGATGCATTACAGTATGCAGCAGTTCGTAACATTTTATTAAGAAAAGGCAAAGCAGTAGAAATCCTTTGCAACTACGAGCCAAGTCTTCATTATGTATCTGAATGGTGGAAACAGTTATTCGGAGAGAGCGAAGGAAAAGACCAGAAGGGTATCTTCCCGGCATCTGTAGATTTAACAACAGACTTACATTCTATGGGACAGTTCATTCAGGATGGTTCCAGAATTATGTTTGAGACTGTTATGAACGTTGAGACTCCGAAACACAATATCACAATTCAGGAAGAACCGGTTGACTTAGACGGATTAAATTATCTTGCTGGAAAAGATATGGACTTTGTAAATAAGAGCGCAATGAACGGAACCATTCTTGCGCATACCGATGGTCAGGTTCCAAACTTCATGGTAAAGATTCCAGAACAGAACGAATTCTATTTAGGAGAATTATTCTACTTCTTCGAGTTTGCATGTGGTGTCAGCGGATACCTGCTTGGAGTAAATCCATTTAACCAGCCAGGTGTAGAAAGCTACAAGAAGAACATGTTCGCATTACTTGGAAAACCAGGTTATGAAGAAGCAAGAGAAACATTAATGAAACGTTTATAAAAACTGCTGAAGCAGGGTAAGATGGAATCATTTAAATTTGAATCAGTCCTTGCATTACAGCAAAAAAAGAACTCCATCCGATTGGATATCCAGCCGGGTGGAGTTCTTTCTTTGCTTTACAGGAAATTGCTTTCCTGTAAAGAAAAAAGCTCTGCGAGGATGCGCACTGTGGCGTATAAGGTAGATGTCGCAAGCGACCGCCGCAGGCGCGAGAATGTGCCTTGGCACATTCTTTGTTATGCATATTATAAAGTAAATGAATTCATATTTTCTTCCAGGATGGAAGCAATCTCTTTCAGACGATTTGCATTTTCCATGATTTCCTGCATAACATTGCTGACTTCCATAACGGAAGCGGAAGTTTCTTCGGTACTTGCTGCATTCTGCTGGGCAATTGCGGTAAGATTCTGTACGACATCCACAACATCTCCACGGGCTTTATCAAGCTGTGTTGTTTTGGTAGCAATCTCGCCTACGCCACTGATAGAAGAACTGATTCCATCACGAACCTGTTCGAATACCTGACCGGTCTTATGTACGTTTTCGCTCTGCAGGTTCATAATAGTTTTAACCTCATCCATGGTCTTAACTGCTTTTTCAGAATCTTCAATCAAAGCATGGATAATCTGGTCAATCTGGTTTGCAGATTCATTGGACTGGTCAGCCAGTTTCTGAATCTGCGATGCAACAACGGCAAATCCACGTCCTGCCTCACCAGCACGGGCTGCTTCGATAGAAGCATTTAAGGAAAGCAGGTTTGTTTCTTCTGCGATGGAAGAAATCAAAGTTGTAGCTTCTTTAATTTTCAGGGCAGAGATATTAGTTATATTGGTCTGTTCATAAATAACATCAATAGAAGCAATTGCCTGCTGGTTGATGTTGTCCAGCTCTTTCAGGGTGGCAGCAGCTTCCTCGCTGGATTCACGCATCAGGTTAGCAGTGCTTGTAAGACTTTCAACCTGACTGTTGGTATGTTCAATCATGTTACCCATATTAACGATATCATCGGTAGCTTTCTGGGTTTCGGAAGCCTGATTGGTTGCTCCGGTAGCAATTTCATTTACTGCGGTTTCTACATTTCCCACGGTTGATGTTGTGTGGGATGCATTGGTATCCAGTTCAGTAGATGCATTGTAAAGCAGTTCACTCTGGGACTTAATCTGTGAAACAATTGTGACTAACTTCTCACGTAAATCTCCGATAGCTCTTGCCATCTGCCCGGTTTCATCCTTACGTTTGCTGATACGGATGGTAGTTGGGCTTTCTGCAAAGTTCAGGGAAGAGAAACGCTTAATAACGTTGGTAATTTCTACAATCGGACGGGTCATTTTACTTGCAATAAGAAAAGAAATGATTCCCAGTACAATAAAGATAACAATTGCGGCACTAACGGCGCGGACATAAATTACATCTTTAGCACTTAAAATATCTCCACGGTCAGCAGTAATGACTAAAATAGCTGCTTTATTGGAAGTAACATAGTAAGCCGCATATTTTTCAGCACCTCTGAATTCATAGATTGCCATACCCTTCTGCTGTTCTTTACCTGCTTCCAAATCAGCTACCACCTGTTTAATTGCGGTATTTTCTACAGGCTGTCCGACTTTGCTTGCATCCGGATGGTAAATCATGGTTCCATCTGAACCAACCACATAGGCGTAACTGGAATCCAGATCATTGATACGGACATCACCAATCAGAGTTTCAAGATATGCCTGATTTAAAATAATGTTACCGCTCCGGTTCAGGGCAGCATCAACATTTAATCCGCAGGTGTCACAGACATCACGCATATAGCTTTCTGCCAAAGTGGAAATTGCATTATCAGCAACCGGAATAACTATAATCAGAAGAGAAACAACACTGATGATAATACTCAGCAGAACTAACTGTACAACATTAAAACGCATGGAGTGAAGTACGGCCTTTTTCTCCTTCTTCTCCTTAGGCACTTTTGGTGCTTTCGGCACTTTCTGCGCTTTCACAGGCTTTGGAGCCTTTACTGGACTCTGCTTCAAAGCAGAATCTTTTTGCTTACGTTCCTTCATAAAAATACATCCTCCTTGATAACCATTACGAAAAAAGACGAAATCTTTTCTTGTGATTTTGCGTAATTATTATTAGGAAATTATATCATGAATTGGATAAAAAGTACAGAAACTTGACAAATAAAAATTACTTTGTTATAATCCGTGATGTAACAAATTTGTAATAAATGTAATAAAAATGAATAAAATGACATATACTTGTTAATAATCCTTAAAAAAAGAAAAACAGGATATATGTTATGGAGGTCAAAATGAATTTAAGAAAAAGAGTGATTGAGAGCACAATTATAGCAGTGATGCTTACCGTTGTAACCGCAGTCACAGCAGTTATGCAGACAGCACCAGTAGAAAATGTACCGGAACCACAGCAGGAAACAAAGGCTGTGGCAGATGTACAGGCAAATGGCTCCGCCGGCATTATAGAAGAATTGGCATCATTGGGAGACGCGGCAACCGAGCAGGCATCCATTGAACGTGCAGATGTAGTGGTTGTTGCAGAAGCACAGGAAGAGGAGCCTCAGCTTAGTGAGGAGCAGCAGGCATGGAACAGTAAGCTTATGGCAAATGTGGATGATTTCTTATATATAAGAAGCTCCGCAGATGGAGAGTCTGAAGTAATTGGAAAATTATATAAGGGTGCAGCAGCCGATATCGTAGAGACATTAGATGGCTGGTATCATATTACATCCGGTTCTGTAGACGGATATGTAAAGAGCGAATACTGTGTGGCAGGTCAGGAAGCATATGCTTATGCACAGACCGTATGTGACACCGTAGCAACCGTAACCACCGGCGGTCTTCGTGTCCGCAGTGAAGCAAATCCGGATGCATCTGTTATCAAGGCAGCATCAGAAGGAGATAAGCTTGTAGTTGATACACAGACAGAATCTCCGGAAGGATGGGTCGCAGTCAGCTTAAAGAATTCCACTGCATTTGTATCTGCAGATTATGTAACCATATCCTTAAATGTAGCATCAGCAGTTTCCATGGAAGAAGAAAGAGCTGCATTGGAAGAGAAGGCTGCAGAAGAGGCAGCAAAGAAAGCTGCACAGACTACAACAACCATGGTAACACAGAATGCATCTGTAGCAGCAAACTGTGATGAAGTAACACTTCTTGCTGCATTAATCCAGTGCGAAGCAGGCAGTGAGTGTTATGAAGGCCAGCTGGCAGTCGGAGCAGTTGTTATGAACCGTCTGAGAAGTGGTGCATATCCATCCAGCCTTTATGATGTAATTTACCAGAGCGGTCAGTTTACACCAGCAGGAAACGGAAAAGTTGCATCTGTTATTTCAAGCGGTGTCAGCGGAAGCTGTTTACAGGCAGCACAGGAAGCATTATCCGGTGTAGATAATACCGGTGGAGCATTAAGTTTCCGTCGTGCAAGTTCCGGTCAGGCAGGAGTAGTCATCGGAAACCATGTATTTTTCTAGGAAAATGTAAGAAAATATAAGAGAGTATAAAGTCAGGGTGTCAAAAGAAGTTTTTGGCACCCTGTTGTAATCTTGGAAAAAGTATAGTAATATGTGAATAGTTATTCAAAATATAAGTTTTGGAGGGTAAAAATGGAAGGATTAATAGCACTTATCATTTTAGTAATACTAGTACTGGTAATTATTGTATCCTGTATCAAGATTGTACCGCAGGCAAATGCAGTTGTTGTAGAGCGTCTGGGCGGATATCTTGCAACCTGGGGCGTAGGTCTTCATTTTAAAGCACCGTTTATTGACCGTATCGCAAAGAGAGTTCTTTTAAAAGAGCAGGTGGTTGATTTCCCACCACAGCCGGTAATTACCAAAGATAATGTAACCATGCAGATTGACACCGTTGTATATTTCCAGATTACAGACCCGAAGTTATTTGCTTACGGTGTTGAAAATCCGATTATGGCAATCGAAAATCTGACAGCAACCACACTTCGTAATATCATCGGTGATTTGGAATTAGATGAGACCCTTACTTCAAGAGAGACCATCAATACCAAGATGAGAGCTTCCCTGGATGTGGCAACAGACCCATGGGGAATCAAGGTAAACCGTGTAGAGTTAAAGAATATCATCCCACCAAAGGCAATTCAGGATGCCATGGAGAAACAGATGAAGGCAGAGCGTGAAAGACGTGAAGCAATTCTTCGTGCAGAAGGTGAGAAGAAATCTACGATTCTTGTAGCAGAAGGTAAGAAAGAATCAGCAATCTTAGATGCAGAGGCAGAGAAGACTGCCGCAATTTTACGTGCAGAGGCACAGAAGGAAGCAACCGTAAAAGAAGCAGAAGGTCAGGCAGAAGCAATCTTAAAGATTCAGCAGGCAAATGCAGACGGACTTCGTTTCTTGAAAGAAGCAGCACCGGACGATGCTGTATTACAGCTTAAGAGCCTGGAAGCTTTTGCAAAGGCTGCGGACGGAAAGGCAACAAAGATTATCATTCCATCTGAGATACAGGGCGTTGCAGGACTGGTAAAATCAATTACAGAGGTTGCCGGAGATAAATAATTAAAAAGGAAACCATAAACCTAAAATGAAATCGGGCTGCCACATCTATGTAGGACAGCCCGTTTTGTATCAAAGAGTAAGAAGAAAAGAGGAAAAAGCAATGAATTTAAAAGGACGTAATTTCTTAAAATTGATGGATTTTGAACCAGAAGAAATCCTCTATATGATAGATCTGGCAGCAGACCTGAAAGCAAAGAAGAAACAGGGTATTCTGCATGACAGCCTGATTGGCAAAAATATTGCACTGATTTTTGAAAAGACCAGTACCAGAACCCGTTGTTCTTTTGAAGTGGCAGCCCATGATCTTGGCATGCACGTAACTTACCTTGACCCGTCAGGCTCCCAGATTGGAAAAAAAGAGAGCATTCCGGATACCGCAAGAGTTTTGGGACGCATGTTTGACGGAATCGAATATCGCGGCTATGGACAGGATATCGTAGAAGAACTGGCAAAATATGCAGGCGTTCCGGTATGGAACGGACTGACCAATGAATTTCATCCGACCCAGATGTTAGCAGATATGTTAACCATCCGAGAGCATCTTAGCAGATTAAAGGGTGTAAAGCTGGCATATATGGGAGATGCCCGTTATAATATGGGAAATTCCCTGATGGTAACCTGTGCAAAACTGGGAATGCATTTTGTGGCATGTACCAATAAAAAATATTTCCCGGATCCAAAGCTGGTTACATATTGTGAAGATGTGGCATCCCGCACAGGCGGAACCATTACTCTGACAGAAGATGCCATGGAAGGAACCAGGGGTGCAGACATTGTCTATACTGATGTGTGGGTATCCATGGGTGAGCCGGAAGAGGCCTGGAAAGAGCGTATTACAGACCTGATGCCATATCAGGTAAATAAGAAGCTGATGGATAATGCAGGAGAGCAGGCGTTGTTTATGCATTGTCTCCCGGCATTCCATGACCTTAAGACTAAGATTGGACAGGATGTCTATGAGAAATTCGGATACTCCGAGCTGGAAGTAACCGATGAAGTATTCGAAAGTGAGAAATCCATCGTATTTGATGAAGCAGAGAATCGTATGCATACGATTAAGGCAGTTATGCTTGCAACTTTAGGAGAATAAGAACCTATGAAAGCAAAAATACTTGCAGCACTGCGGGAAGCGGAAGGTTATGTTTCCGGACAGGAGCTTTGTGAACGCTTTGGTGTATCAAGAACCGCAGTGTGGAAGGCAATCAATCAGTTGAAAAAGGATGGCTATGAAATTGAAGCGGTGCAGAACCGGGGCTACCGGATTGTAGGCGCACCGGATATCTTAAGCGAAAATGAATTGAGCAGCATCCGTAAAACAGACTGGATTGGAAAGAAAATCTATTATTATGATGAAACAGATTCTACTAATGTAAGAGCCAGCCGTCTTGCAGAAGAGGGTGCAGAGCATGGAACCCTTGTGGTGGCAGACCAGCAGGATGCCGGAAAAGGCAGACGGGGAAGAGGCTGGAGTTCCCTGCCGGGAACCGGAATCTTTATGACACTGATTTTAAAACCGGAGCTGAATCCTTCCAATGCATCCATGCTGACACTGGTGGCAGCCATGGCAGTGGCAAAGGGCATTACCCGCTGCACCGGTATGGAAGCAAAGATAAAGTGGCCAAATGATATTGTCATCAACGGTAAGAAAGTAGTAGGAATTCTGACGGAAATGAGTGCACAGATGGATTATGTAAACCATATTGTGGTTGGCATAGGCATCAATGTAAATAATGAAAGTTTTCCGGAAGAAATTGCGCAGAATGCCACCTCACTTCTGTTACAAAGTGGAAAACGGGTAAACCGCGCAGCATTAATAGAAGCTGTCTGGGAAGAATTCGAGCATTATTATGACCGGTTTATGGCATATCAGGATTTACGGGATCTGCGGAAGGAATACGATGCAAGTCTTGCCAATAAAGGGCAGAAGGTAAGAGTGTTAGACCCGAAAGAGCCATTTGAGGGAGTGGCACAGGGCATTACCGACCGGGGCGAATTAATCGTGGATACCTGGGAAGCAAGAAAATTGGTGTCTTCCGGGGAAGTATCTGTCCGCGGGATTTATGGATATGTATAGATATGCATAGAGATAGATGTTTATAGGATAGACAGGAAAAACCACATTTACCAGATATAAAAAAGGCATAAATAAGAAAAAGGAGTATGAATATATGGAGCAGGAAGAAATCGTTTTATGCGGTTCCAGCGCTTATACCAAGAAATTCTATCTGAATCCGTTGTTTAACGGACTTCCGGAGGGAATCAAAGAGGACTTGAATATTCTTTGTGTACTGTATACAGAGGATATCGGAGGAACACTGCAGCTTATATTTGACAAAGAGGGAAATCTTAATTTCCGGACGGAATGTGAGGATGGAGATTTCTTCTATGATGAAATCGGCAGTGTGTTAAAAATCAAACAGATGCAGCGGGAAAAGACAGAGCTCTTTGAATCGCTTGAAATGTATTACCGTGTATTTTTCCTGGGAGAAGAATTCACAGAAGATAAGGAGGACTAATATGTTACTGGCAATTGACGTAGGAAATACCAACATTACCATTGGAGTGTTTGATAAGGAAAAATTAATCACAACATTTCGTATGACAACAAAAATGCAGAGAACTTCTGATGAATACGGTATTACAATCATTGATTTATTAGAGCATAACGAGATTTCCCATAATGAAATCAAGGATGCCATCATTTCATCGGTAGTACCAAATGTCATGCATTCCCTCTGCAGTGGAATGATTAAATATTTTGAGATTCAGCCAATGGTGGTGGAGCCGGGCGTGAAGACAGGAATCCGTATCACATCCGAGAATCCGGCGCAGATTGGCGCGGATAGAATCGTAGACGCTGTAGGTGCATATGAGCTTTATGGCGGACCGGTTGTAGTAATCGACTATGGTACAGCAACCACCTATGACTTCGTCAATGGAAATGGAGATTTCTTCGCAGGAGTAACTTCCCCGGGAATCCGCATTTCTGCAAAGGCACTCTGGGAAGATGCCGCAAAGCTTCCGGAAATCGAGATTAAGAAACCGTCTACCATCCTTGCAAGAGAAACTATCAGCAGTATGCAGGCAGGACTGATATTCGGACAGATTGGACAGACAGAATATATCGTAAAAAATATGATAAAAGAATCCGGACTTAAGGATGTAAAAGTAGTTGCAACCGGCGGACTGGGTAAAATCATTGCAAATGAGACAAAATATATTCAGTACTACAATCCGACACTGACATTAGAAGGAATGCGTCTTATTTACGCAAAACAGAAACGATGAAACTGACAATAGGAAATGTAACACTTGATAATAATTTGATATTAGCACCAATGGCAGGGGTAACAGACCTGCCATTTCGTGTACTTTGCAAAGAACAGGGAGCAGGACTTATCTGCATGGAAATGGTCAGTGCTAAAGGCATTTATTATAATAATAAGAATACCGAGAGCCTGCTTGCCATTGATGAGCGGGAGCATCCGGTTTCCCTGCAGCTTTTTGGCTCCGACCCGGAAATTATGAGCGAGATGGCAAAGCGTATCGAGCATCGACCGTTTGATATTCTTGACATCAATATGGGATGTCCGGTGCCAAAGGTAGTCAATAATGGTGACGGCTCTGCACTGATGAAAAATCCGATTCTGGCAGGTGAAATCATCGAAAAAACAGCAAAAGCCATAAAGAAGCCTCTGACGGTAAAAATCAGAAAGGGCTTTGACGATGCCCATGTCAATGCGGTAGAAATGGCACATATTGCGGAAGAGTCCGGGGCAGCTGCCATTGCGGTGCATGGACGGACCAGGGAACAGTATTACTCCGGCAAAGCGGACTGGGAGATTATCCGGAAAGTGAAAGAAGCAGTAAAGATTCCGGTCATTGGAAATGGTGATATTTTTACCCCACAGGATGCGTACCGGATGCAGCAGGAAACCGGCTGTGACGGGCTGATGATAGCAAGGGGAGCACAGGGAAATCCGTGGATATTTGCACAGATTAACCATTTCTTAGAAACAGGTGAAGAACTGCCGAAGCCATCCGCCAAAGAAATGGTGGATATGGTGCTGCGTCATGCAAAGATGCAGATTGCCTTTAAGGGCGAATTTACCGGAATGCGGGAAATGCGTAAGCACGCAGCCTGGTACACCGGCGGCTACAAGCATGCATCCAGGCTTCGAAGCCTGCTCAATGAAGTGGAGACTTACGAACAGCTGGAGGAATTATTAGAAACCTTTGCATCATATAATGAAGCATGAAATGGTGGAAAAAATTAAAAAGTCTTTTACGCAGAAATAAAAGCAATCTGCAATCAGAAAACAGGAACAGCCGTCAGGAACAGAATAACTTTATTGAAAAAGAAATTTATTTTCCCTGCAATGCATTTTTTCGGAAAATAATCGAAGCAGTATTAGAGCAGAAAGGCATTTCCTACCGGGACATGCGGCTGTTTGTCATTGATGCGGAAGCGGGGGAATATCTTCAGCAGGAGGAAGAACAGTATATGCTCCGGCAGCTTTATCCGGGACTTAATGTATATACGCTTTGCACCGATCAGTCAGAACATCACCAAGGGGAAATAGAGTATCTCTATGAGGAACTGGGACTGATTGTAGAAGTGATTGGAAAAGAGGAAAATGCAATTCAAAAGGGAACCGGCCAGGAAGAGGGCAGACTGATACTGGATTTTGAAGCTGACGGAAGAATCCGGGAAGAATTTCTATCGGAAAAAAGTATCTATATTTCCATTTATAAAAGGAACTGGTATCAGCGGGCAAATCTTGACATTGAGGTACCTATTGGGTATAATATTATGATTGTTAAGGGAACCGGTTTTACAGGCTGTGAAGCGGTTTCAGATCGATTAGAGCGAGAATTTTATGCAGAATAGAAAATCTATAAAAGGAAGGGCTAATAAGCATGGATAAGAAAAACATTTTGACCTATCAGGGTTTACAGAAACTGGAAGACGAGTTACAGAATCTGAAAGTGGTCAGAAGAAAAGAAGTTGCACAGAAGATTAAAGAAGCAAGAGAGCAGGGAGACTTATCTGAGAACGCTGAGTATGATGCAGCAAAAGATGAGCAGCGTGATATCGAAGCAAGAATCGAACAGATCGAGAAAATCTTAAAGAATGCAGAAGTCGTAGTAGAAGAAGAAGTTGATTTAGACAAGATTAACATCGGATGTCAGGTAAAAATCCTTGATATGGAATTCGATGAGGAACTGGAATATAAAATTGTTGGTTCTACAGAGGCAAACAGCTTAAAGGGAAAGATTTCCAACGAGTCTCCGGTTGGTAAAGCATTAATCGGTGCCGGCGTTGGTGACGTAGTAGAAGTTGAGACCCAGATGGGTAACTTAAAATATAAAGTATTAGGAATCCAAAGATCAAACTAACAGATTAGGAGAACAAAGATGGCGGAACAGAAGAACGTACAGGAACAGGATATTAACCAGTTAATCAAGGTGCGCCGTGATAAGTTAAAAGAACTTCAGGAAAATGGAAAAGATCCGTTCCAGATAACCAAATATGATGTAACAAACCACAGCACAGATATCAAAGACGACTTTGATGCTTTTGAGGGAAAAGAGGTATCTATCGCAGGCCGTATGATGTTTAAGCGTGTGATGGGAAAAGCTTCTTTCTGTAATGTACAGGATTTAAAGGGAAGCATCCAGGCATACGTAGCAAGAGACGAAATCGGAGAGGATTCCTATAAAGATTTCAAGAAATATGATATCGGAGATATTTTAGGAATCAAAGGAAAGGTATTTAAGACCAAGACAGGAGAAATCTCTATCCATGCATCTGAGGTAACTTTATTATCCAAGAGCTTACAGATTTTACCGGAGAAGTTCCACGGACTTACTGATACCGATACCAGATACCGTCAGCGTTATGTAGACCTTATCATGAATCAGGATTCCAAGCAGACTTTCATCAAACGTTCCCAGATTATCAAGGAAATCCGTAATTTCTTAGCTGGACGTGACTTCATGGAAGTAGAGACTCCGATGCTTGTATCCAATGCCGGAGGAGCTGCAGCGAGACCATTTGAAACACATTACAATGCATTAAATGAAGATGTAAAGCTCCGTATTTCTCTTGAGTTATACTTAAAGAGACTGATTGTTGGTGGCTTGGAGCGTGTTTACGAAATCGGACGGGTATTCCGTAACGAAGGTGTTGATACCCGCCATAATCCGGAATTTACATTGATGGAGTTATACCAGGCATACACTGATTATGAAGGCATGATGGAACTTACCGAGAGCATGTTCCGTTATCTTGCAGAAAAAGTATGCGGCACTACAAAGATTACTTACAATGGCATTGAAATCGACCTTGGAAAGCCTTTTGAGCGTCTGACCATGAACGATGCCATTAAGAAATATGCCGGCATTGATTTCGACACCATAACAGATGATGAGGCTGCAAAAGCTTTAGCAAGAGAGCATCACATTGAATTCGAAGAGCGTCATACCAAGGGTGATATCATCAACCTCTTCTTCGAAGAATTTTGTGAGAAAGAACTGATTCAGCCGACTTTTATCATGGATCATCCGGTAGCAATTTCTCCGCTTACCAAGAAGAAACCGTCTGACCCAACCAAGGTAGAACGTTTTGAATTATTTATCAATACATGGGAAATGTGTAATGCATATTCCGAGTTAAATGACCCGATTGACCAGCGTGAGCGTTTTGCTGCACAGGATGCTGCATTCGAAGCTGGCGATGAGGAAGCAAACCATACCGATGAAGATTTCTTAAATGCATTGGAGATTGGTATGCCGCCTACCGGTGGAATCGGATATGGAATCGACCGTCTGGTTATGCTGCTGACAGACTCACCAGCAATCCGTGACGTATTACTCTTCCCGACAATGAAGAGCTTGGATAAATAAACCCAGTGTTTATGCGGGATTGAGGCATTTGAGTACGTCAAAGGACGCATTAAAAGACGTATTTTGGCATAGTCATTTACATCAGTATGAAAGAATACACAATCTGAAAAGAATAAGATTCAATCGAATATGAACTACTAAGAGGACATTTTCTAAAGAAATTTAGAAGATGTCCTCTTTTTTGCGTTATGGAGAAAATACGTCATTTGTTATGAAGTCAAAGTGAAAGGAGCACAGCAATGGATGAATCAAAGAAGAAAGATAGATATGAGGCTGCAAAAAAGTTTGTAAGATATTCTGATGGTGCAAAGATGTACAGTATGGGAATGACAAAATTTCAAGAAGTGGCTAAGTATGCTAAGGCTTGTTATAAGATTGGTCAGCTTGTACTTGTTAATACAGAAATATTGGATAAGTATCTTGAAACTTTTCATATTACAGATTCTGAGTTTTATAAGTAGGTGATGTTATGGTAAATACATTGAGTGGTTCAGTTAGTGCCTATAGAAAAGAAACTGTAAAACCAAGATTTATTCGTATTGATGAAGTAAAGGCTTTATTTAATGTAACGCGAGATGAGGCAATGGATATAGCATTAGCTGCTGGAGCAAGATATCAGCTTGCAAAGATTATATTAGTACATAAGGAAAGGTTGATGAAATTTATGAAACATTTTGCAAGAGTGCCTAGTTCAAACAAAATCGTAGAAAAGAAGTTTGTAAGAATTGGGGAAGCTTCAATGACATATAGCATAGGGCATCATAGATTTATTGAAATGGCTAGAGCAGCGGGTGCTGTATATAAGATTGGAACAGCTAAGGGAAATACTATATTAATAAATTTGGAAATTTTTGATGATTATATGGAGCAATTCAGAGAACCGCCAACAGAAATGAAACATCCATTGCCAAATGTGAAAGGAGACTGATGAATGAGTTACTCATATAAGTGCTATTCAGATACAAAGGATTTTATGAAAAAATTTGTCAATGCAGAGGAAGGAGCGATTATTTATGGGATAAGTAAATCTAGAATCATAGTAATTGCGAGAGAGGCAGGAGCAGTCTATAAAGTCGGTAATTCAGCATTAATCAATACGGAATTATTTGAGAAATATCTTGAACGATTCAGAGAGCCGGCAAGAGAACTGCCTAAGCATACATGGAACAAATTAAAGGAAATGACAAATACACCAAAAACTGGTGAAAATTCGTAAAAATACACCAGTGGTGTCACTTCCGTAAAATTAAAGTACATTGTAGAATATCAATTGTCCAAGAGAGATTGGACATAACAATTGAATAATCAGTTACAGATTTGCAAAGTAGTTTGCACTGCAGAGTATCTGTAGGTAGTAAATTTACGGGGCATGTACCTGGAAGATGAAAGTCACAGCTATCATATTAGTAGTCTGACGGATCGAAAGATGAAGGGCAAGAAGTTGGATGGAAATCTGGTAAAGGGATTCGGCATGTTGCGTAAGGATAATCAACCACAGAGGGCGAGAAGTTCGTCCTTATCCTCAAAAGGCTAAAAGAGGAGAAAGTGCTTCTGATAATTCAGAGGGGCGTCGTGAAACACATTTAGTGGCTCGTCTGTAACTCCCGGAGGTGAGAACACCTCTTTGTACACGGGGCGATATAGGAGTCTAGAAGACTGGCGTGTACCTACATGCTTAGAATTAAGCATAGCCATGTAGACTATATCACTTCCAAATTCAAATTTTGTCTATATGGCAACTAATTTGAAGGAGGATAAAGTGATGATGGGATTTAGCATAGCATTTATAATTATTGTTCTTATCGTATTGTATTCATTAGCAAGGACGGCAGGTGAATCGGACCAGATATTGGAAAATATAAGAGAGCAATCACTCCTTGGAAGGGAGGAGAGCTCTGGTGGGAACAGTTGAAAAAAGAGATAAGCATAAGAAACGCAGGTTTGTATCTCCAGAAGAGAAGCTTGAGAGAGACTTAAAAGATTGTATGCATTGTAGATTCTTCTGGGGACATAACAACAGATGTGCCAATGGAACATGTTGTAAATCATCTAAGAAAAAAGAACAGAAACTTCCGACGGAATGTGTCGGATGTCCATATTATCAAGGGAATGGTTATTGTTTTCCTTGTATGCGAAAGCTGATAGGAAAGTAGGTGGTTAAGATGTTCAAGTGGCTGTTTAAGAAGAAAGGATGTGCAGAACATATGAATAACAAATTAGAAGTAATCGGCATTGATCATGGATGGTCAATGATGAAAACAATCTCTCAGGTATTTGTCACAGGCGTTAAGGAGATTACAACAACTCCGGCACTTTTCGGTGATGTACTTGAGTATGAAGGAAAGTTTTACAAGGTCGGAACTGTGAGGCAGGAGGTTAAAGATACAAAGGTCGAAGATGACAGCTTTTATCTTCTTACTCTTGCAGCAGTTGCTAAGGAACTTAAAAGAAGAGGTCTTGCAGAGGCAAAGATATTCCTTGCTGTAGGACTTCCACTTACAAGATTTGGAGCTGAGAAGAATGACTTTATTAAGTACCTGACAAAGAATAAGCGTGTAAGCTTCAAATATGAGAATGAGCCGTATCATATTGAAATTGATGATGTGGCAGTATTCCCACAGTGTTATGCAGCAGTAGTGGACAAGATTCCTACAATGGCAAAGAAGACATTGATTGTTGATATTGGTAGTTGGACAATCGACATTATGCCGGTAATCAACAAGTCACCGGATGAATCAAAGTGTGTAACGATTCCCAAAGGTCTTATTACCTGTATGCGTTCTATCAATGAGCAGTGTGTAAGACAGCTTAACGGAGAGGTAGATGAGTCAGAGATACAGAACATCATGCGATATGGCAGATCAGATATTGATGATGAATACTTTGCCATTATCAAGGCAGAGATAGAGGATTTTGTTGATAAGGTATATAACTCAATCCGTGAGTTTGGGTATAACTTAAAGACTACACCGATTGTATTTGTCGGAGGTGGTGCTGTTGTGATGAAGAATTTTGGTAGTCACGATGCCAAGAACATTTCCTATAACCTTGATGTAAAGGCAAATGCAAGAGGATATGAGCAACTTGCCACGATGGGACTTAAAAGCACTAAGCGATTATCATAAGGAGGCAGATGATGGGAAGAAGACTAGAATATGAAGTAAAAACTTCTGTCCGCCTCAACATGAGTAATCCTCAGCATGTGAAAATCAATGATGTGATTCAGAACCTTGATCCGAAGATTTTCAAATCTAAGAACCAGTTCATCATAGATGCGATTCAGTTTTACATTGATAATTATGGAAAAGAAACCTTTGTTATCAAGAAGAAGGAAAAAGAGAGGGCTGAATATATCCGGTCAGAAGATATTGATGACATTAAGGAAGAAGTCATTGAAGCAGCAACCAATGAGGCAAGAAAAGAGGTAATAAAGCTGTTAGGCGGAGTGATATCCGGGATGAATGTTGGTCAGCCGGTAATTATGCAGGCAGCCAATAGTGAAGCACAGGAACCTACAGAAGATGTTATGGACGATGCAGATGTTGCAGGTCTTGCAATGGGATGGATGTCGAAAGGAGACTGATTATTATGAGAAGAGTTATGGGAGCCGTAGGAACAGTGATTTTAGAGATACTCAAGTGGATATTAAGGATAATTCTTGGAGCTTTGAAGCTGGTCTTAGGACTTGCCAGAATAATTCTTCTTCTATTCGCAATGGTGGCAAGGGTATTTCTTTCATTCGTAAGAATGGGCACATTCTGAGAGGAGGTGAGCGTATGCAGGTAAAGGGTTTATTCTTAAATTATAAGAAAAACAGAAGACTTATGCAGTATTTCTTTAAAATAAGAGAGCTGGTATAATGAAAGGAGTTTAAGATGCACAGAATACGGGACAGTCCTATGTGTCCCGTGCATTACAGATAAATAGTTCACTGCAAGGGTGGATGGCACGGAACACAAAGCCCGTCCATCTTGCGGAGAAGGGATGGGTAATTACTATGAAGAAGATAAGCATTATCTTATTATCCGCAGTACTGGTCTTTTCAATGGCTGCCTGTAATGGTGGTAAGGAAAAGGCTGATAATCAGACAGAGAAACAGACGGAAAGCGTAAAGCCAACTGAAGAAGCAGAAATGGCAACGGAAGCTGTCACAGAGGTAACAACCGAAGCTGGAAGTGAAGAGACAGAGAAAGATATTGTCGAGGCTAAAGATTCAGAAGAGAACACTGATAAAGAAGATAACCGGTCCGCTGATAATGAAACTGCTTCAAAGCAGGAAGAAAAGTCAGATCAAAATGACGAGCCGGAACAGAAAGCTCCTGCAAGTGGTAATAAGGAAGCTGGTGGAAATCAGAGTAATGCAGGTAATGGTGGTCAGACTACAGACAGTCCGAAAGACAATGTGAGCAATCCACAGCCTGCATCCGTGGCATACAGTCCACAGAATGTTGTGTCACTTGCAACAGCAAAGTGTCAGGCAGGAGGGATGATTACCACACAGCAGAATTTACAGAACCATTTGAATGACGGCAGTATCACGCAGGAAGAGTACAATGAGTATTATCCTTACGATGGTATGGAAGGCTCTTATTATAGTGTGTTTGTAGAGACAGACCTCAACAAAGCAAGTACCATTGATGGACAGCGGTTATCATCTGAGGATGCAATCGCAGAATATATTGCAAGTATGTTACTTTTGGAAACAGATCCGGTATTCTACATCAGTTATGATGGAGTTTACACGACAGGCGGCACAGACTATTACGAGTTTCGATGTCACAGATAAATAAAAACGAATAGAAGCAGAAGGAAGAAAGATGTAAGCCATAAACTTATGTCTTTCTTTTTTTATGTGTAAATTAAGGAGGAAAGAGCACATGAAACAGAAACTAAAGCGTTTTATGGCAGGATTTATGGCTATGCTCACACTGGTTGGAACACTCTTTGCGAATGGTACAACAGCATTTGCAGCCAGTCCGCAGGCAAATATTGCGTTCTGGAATGCATCAGTAAAAAATTCGGGAGAAGTAAGTGAGCTGAAGCCCGGATATAATCATGGCAAGATTCTGTATTCAATTCTTGACGGCAATTCGGCATATTGTATGAATTTCGGATTAAGAGCAGATGGCGGTCAGCTTATGAACAGCTACGATGATGCGAGCACATCAATGTCAGCACAGCAGAGAAAGCTTTTAAGTTACTGCCTTTATTATGGGTTTAACAGTACACAAAAGGCGGCACCAAGCAATAGCCAGTGTGATGAGTATATCGCAACTCAGGCAATGGTATGGGTTATTGTAGCAGATATCTTTGGAACCGGAAGCGGTGATTCAGCAGCAAGAAAGCTCTGTAACACAGCACCAAGTCCTGATTCTTCATACAGCTATTATGAGAGGCTCAGAGACAATATCAGCAGTTCTTACAATGCAACGCTTCCAAGTTTTGCATCACGCAGAACCAGTGAGGCACCAACTTATGAGCTGAAGTGGAATGAGGGAAGTCAGAGATTTGAAACAACATTATCTGACAGCAATGGTGTCTTATCAGACTTTGATTTTGGCATCAGCGGATATTCTGTTGATAAGAATGGCAACAGTATTACAATCTCTTCAACGAGCGTGAATACCACAGCTACAACAGGAACATTCACATCCAATGCTGGCAAGGTTGAGACAACATCAAGCTGTGTATTCTGGCTTACAGGAAAGAGCGGATATCAGGAGTTTATTTCTGAAAGACCGACAGCAGATCCTATCAAAGCCTATATCAAGGTCAAGACAGAGAACATCGGATATGGTGAGCTTACAAAGACAGATGAGTCAAGCGGAGTGAAGCTTTCCGGAGCAGTTTATGGAATCTATTCTGACAGCGGATGCACAAACAGAGTACAGACCATGACAACAGATGGAAACGGATATGCAAAGTCAGCTGCACTTGTTGCAGGCACTTATTATGTGAAAGAGATTACCGCTCCAAAGGGATATGTCCTTTCCGATAAGGTTCATACACTTACTGTAAAAGCAGGACAGACAACGGGAATCTCTGCAACAGATAAAGAGCAGCTTGGAGCAATCACAATCTATAAAGAGGGTGAGGTTCTTAGCTCATGGAATGGAAGCAATTTCACTTATGAGAAAAAGAAGCTTTCTGGAGTAGCATTCAAGGTAACTGCAGGAGCAGATATCTACAAGGCAGATGGTACTAAGGTGTATAGTGCTGGCGATGTAGTGGCAGAAAGCCTTACAACAGGAACTGACGGACAGGTGGTATTATCTGACCTTCATCTTGGAACTTATGTGGTTACTGAGATTAAGAGCATTGACGGGTATACAATCAATACCACACCTCAGACAGTAGCAGTTGAGTATAAGGACCAGACTGTGACAGTACAGTATGAATCAACTACGATTGAGAATGCAAGACAGAAAGCGGATGTATCTGTCGTAAAGAAGGACTCTGACACAGAGAATCCTCTTGATGGCGGCAAGTACACACTTTATGCCGGAAATGACATCAAAAACTATGCCGGACAGGTTATTGTGACAAAGGGTACAGCTCTTGAGACAGTAACTACAGGTGAGGACGGAAAGGCAAGCTACAGCGTGGATCTGCCAATCTCTAACGGATATTATATCCAAGAGACACAGGCTCCATATGCGTATATCAGAAACAGTAAAGATGTTTACAGCTTCAATTTCAATGTATTACCTGAAACACAGGCAAAGGCATCATTCAGTCACACATTTGTAAATGACAGAACTACAGCAAAGATTCATATCTACAAGGTAGACAAGGAATCAGGCAAGGCAGCAGCCCAGGGAGATGCAAGTCTTGAAGGTGCAGTTTATGGTCTTTATGCGAGAAACGATATCGTGCATCCGGACGGAGCAACAGGAGTCGTATTCAAAGCAGGTGACCTTGTAGCAACACTTACAACAGATAAGAATGGAGAGGCAGAGGTCAATAACCTTTACCTTGGAAATTATTATGTAAAGGAAATCACTCCATCAGAGGGGTATCTTTTAGACGAAGAGGAGCACGATGTAGTATGCGACTATGAGGGAGACCTTGTAGCAGAAGTATCAAGAAGCACAACCACAGCAGAGCAGGTCATCAAGCAGCCATTCCAGCTTATCAAGGTATCTGACAATGGAGATGATACTGAAGCAGGACTGCTTGCAGGTGCAGAGTTTACAGCTTATTTGAAATCATCTTTACCTGTAAAGGCAGATGGAAGCTATGACTTTGACAAGGCAACTCCGGTAGTAATCGGGGAAAACGGAGCAACAACAATCACATCCGATGGCAAGGGACATGCAGTTTCCATTGCAATTCCTTATGGAACCTATGTGGTAGTTGAGTCAAAGACTCCACACAATATGAAAACAATCAAGCCATTTGAGGTGAAAATCAGCGAGAATCATCCTGACAAGCCTCAGACATGGAGAGTATTCCTTGACAGGGAGTTTACTGCAAAGCTTCGTATAATCAAGAAGGATTCCGATACAAAGCAGACAGTACTTGTACCAAACGCAGAGTTTAAGATCTTCAATATTGATAAGAACGAATATGTGAAGCAGTACACAACTTATCCGTCAAAGGTAGAGCATACTTCATTCTTTACTGATGAGGATGGAGATTTAATCTTACCGGAGGCACTGAAAATCGGTAACTACCGTATTGAGGAAGTATCTGCACCATTTGGATATGTTGTAAATGATAAGTATATCAACATCTCTGTTGATACTGATACAGCATTTGAAACAGATGGTGATACAAATGATGCAATCATTACTGTGGAATATTCCGATGCCCCTGCAGTCGGAGAGCTGACTGTAGAAAAGAAGGGAGAGGTACTTGAAGGATTCAAGGGCGGACTCCTTGCAAGCTCATATGAGAAAGAGTTTGTTTATAAGGAAGGCTCACTTGCCGGAGCAAAATTCAAAGTTTATGCTGCGGAAGATATTTACACAGCAGACAACCAGAAGGATGCAGACGGAAACCGCATTAAGTATTACGGCGAGGGAGACCTTGTGACAACTCTTACAACTGGTAAGGATGGAAAGGCAACAGCTAAGAATCTTCCTCTTGGACAGTACAGAGTTGTGGAAGTGGAAGCTCCATACGGATATGTATTAAATCCGAATGAGCAGAAAGTGACATTCACATATGTGAGTGATAAGACACCTGTTATCAAGGAGAGCCTTACTTTCTTAGATGACAGACAGAAGCTTGATATGTCAGTGACTAAGCTTGATGCAGAAGATAACACACCGATTGCAGGTGCAGTATTTGGTCTTTATGCAGACGAGGATATCAAGAATGTTGATGGCAAGGTAATTATCGAGAAAGGCACACTTCTTGAGAAGGCAACATCTGATGAGAATGGAAAGATTGCTTTTGTTAAGGATTATCCATTTGCAAAATATGTTGCAAGGGAGCTTGTAAAGCCTGCCGGATATGTGACAAATGAGGAAGTAGTAAACTTTGATACAAAATATCAGGGACAGGATGTTAAGACTGCTGTATATAACAGCGAGTATAAAAACACTCCTACAACCTTTGAGTTTACAAAGACAGATATCACAAGCGGTGCAGAGCTTACAGGTGCAACACTTACTGTACTTGATAAGGATGGAAATGTGGTAGACACTTGGACATCTGATGCTAATGAAGCACATGTAATCAAGAGACTTGTCGTAGGCGAGACTTACACACTTCGTGAGGAATTTGCACCTTACGGATACCTGAAAGCAACCGATATTCAGTTTACAGTAGAGGATACAGGTGATGTGCAGCATGTTGAAATGAAGGACGAGGTTCCAACAGGTTCTATCGTAATCAATAAGGACGGAGAATTTGTAACAGATACCACTCTTATGAAGGGTAACTGGTTTGATTTCATCTTCAATTATTTTAAGGACAGCCTCGCAGGTGTTACTTTTGATGTATATGCAAAAGAGGATATCGTGAGTGCAGACGGACTTGGAACCATTTACCACAAAGCAGGCGACAAGGTGGCAACTATCGTGACAAACGATAAGGGCATTGCAAGAATTGATAATCTTCCACTTGGCAAGTATTATCTTGTAGAGACAAAGACATTAGATGGATTTGTGCTGGATGATACACCGATTGATGCAGACCTTTCTTATATCGATCAGGATACAAAGGTTGTATTTGCAGGAATGGATGTGACGAATGAGCGTCAGAAAGTGCAGATTACTGTTACAAAGACTGATTCAGAGACAAAGAAAGAGCTTGAAGGTGCTGTATTTGGTTTGTTTGCGAAAGAAGATATCGTAAATAAGGATGGAAAGGTTATTGTCAAAGCAGATACACAGATTGAGAGAGGTGTTACTGGAAAGGATGGCAAAGTAACATTTACTTCTGACCTTCCACTTGGACAGTATTATGTCAAAGAACTTGAGGCACCAAAGGGCTATGTGAAGTCAGATAAGACATTTGATGTGGATGCTTCATATCAGGGAGATAAGGTAAAGGTTATCGAGTTTGAGGCAGCATTTGAAAATGCACCTATTAAGGTAGAAATTTCAAAGACTGATATCACAGGAGAGAAAGAGTTGCCTGGAGCAAAGCTTTCAGTAATTGATGCTGATGGAAAGCTTGTAGAAAGCTGGACATCAGAAGCAGGAAAGACTCATATGATTGAGAGACTTCCTGTTGGCAAGTACACACTTCGTGAAGAATCAGCTCCTTATGGATACAAGGTGGCAAGTGATGTAACCTTTGAGGTAAAGGAGACCACCGAGATTCAGAAGGTATCCATGAAGGATGAGCAGGCAGTCGGCAAGATTGTCATTGAGAAAACTGACAAAATAACAGGAAAGCCAATCGAGGGTGTTGTATTTGAAGTAAGGAATAAGGATGGAAAGGTGCTTGATACACTCACTACTGACAAGAATGGTCATGCAGAGAGTAAGGAGCTTCCTATCTGCACTTACAATGAGGATGGAACATTTAAGGAAGATATCCATTATACAGTAGTTGAGACTAAGGCAGCTGACGGATATATCCTCGATGAGACAGCTCACGATGTTACACTTCGATATGATAACAATGCACCGGATGTTGTTGTAACAACTCTTAAACTTGTCAATGTACCGACAGAGCCTAAGCTTCCACAGACAGGTGACAATGCAAATCCGCTTCTTTATCTTGGAATCGGTGCACTTGCACTTATTACAGGTGTTGGAGTAGGACTTCGTGGAAGAAAGAAAAAGAATAAACAGTAACAATTAACCTTGCGGGGAATGTGAGCCAGTGACTTATGTTCTCCGCTTTTTTAGATTAAGGAGGAACCGTAATATGATGAATTATGAGATTTTTAAGGAAGTAGTAAAAGAAAAGTTTATGGATTATATGCCTGAGAAGTTCAAAGGAATGGAGCTTGTGGCAGAACCCGTGGAAAAGGTGAATGTGACTCTTGATGGCATCATCTTAAGAGAGGAAGGCAGGAATATTTCGCCTACGATTTATATCAATGACATGTATAAGAAGTATCAGGATTGTGGTGATCTTGAGGAAACACTTATGGCTGCATGTGACTTCATGGAAAGGGCATATGAGCAGGCTCCGGTTGTTGATGTGGACAGCATTATGAGGGATGCTAACGAGAAGATTGTATTCCAGCTCATCAATACAGAGCAGAACAAGACATTTTTGGAACAGGTGCCGCACAGGGAGTTCCAGGATCTTTCTATTGTGTATAAGGTAATTATCAGTTCCGATAAGGATGCGGTGCAGAGTTCAAAAATCACAAATGAATTTGCGAAAAGACTTGGGATGAGTGAGGAACAGCTCTTTAAGTGTGCTGCTGAAAACACAAGAAGAATCTTCCCACCGGTAGTACGAAGCATGAATGATATTATGAGAGAAATGTTCGCAAGAGATGGGATGCCACAGGAGATTGCGGATATGATGATAGCCGAGATTCCACCGGAACAGACGATGTGGGTGATTTCCAATGAAAAGGGTATCAATGGTGCAGCATCCATGCTTTATGAGAATGAGCTTCATGAGCTGGCAGAGAGTTTAGAGAGTGACCTTTATATTCTCCCTTCAAGTGTGCATGAGGTTATTGCTGTATCTTCAGATATGGGAAGCCCTGAGATGCTTGCACAGATGGTAGTTGAGGTAAATATGCAGGAGGTGTCTTTGGACGAGAGACTTTCCAATCAGGTATATCACTATGATAAGGATTTAAGAAAACTTACCCTTGCAACTGATACACCGAACAAGAGACTTGATGGTATCGTTGCAGAACCTCCCCTTGTATATGATGCGAAGGAAAAGTCCAGATAGGAGGCAGTTATGGAGCAGGAACTTACAATGGAAGAACTCATTGCTCTCATAAACAGCCAGAAAGGTGACTTTGTTATCCGTATCGAGTTTGGAGAGGAGGTGTCTGATGCCAAAGAAGAATGACTTCAAGCTTGATGTGGTTTCGGTAAGACTTGTAAAGGATGCTCCGATTTATTCGGAGCACACCTTTAATAATCCAGCGGATATAGCTGCTGTCATGGGAGACTGTATGTGCCAGTTTGACAGGGAAGTAGTGTGCGTGGTCAATCTAAGGTCAGATTTAAAACCTATCAATGTGCATTTTGCAAGTGTTGGCTCTTTAAATGAGGCAATGGCACATCCGAGAGAACTGTTTAAATCAAGTATCTTAAGCAATGCTGCAAGCATGATGTTAATCCATTGTCATCCATCCGGGAACGTATTCCCAAGCAAAGCAGACACGATGATGACGGACCGCATGAACAAGCTGTGTGAGCTGATGGGAATACCTCTCATTGACCATATCATAGTCGGTGGAGACAATCGTGAATTTTTCAGTTTCAGGGAAAAAGGCATGATTGATAATCCTAAGATTACCCTGAGCACAGATTACCGGACACTTGATATCAAGTCACCACTTGTAGCAGAGCAGGGAAAGGCAAGGTGAAAGCATGGATGGAAGATTTACGGATGAAGAGCTTGCCATAGCAAAGAGTGTTGACCTGTGTGCAGTTGCAGAAAGCCTTGGATATACTGTAAAGAGGATTGGCAAATACCACACTTTAAAAGAGATGGATTCCATCCGCATTTACAACAGAAGCCATTGGTACAGATGGTCAAGGCAGTTTGACAAAGGCAACAATGGCGGCTCACAGATAGATTTCTTACGGGTATTTTGTGGAATGAGTGTAAAAGAGGCTGTGTTCTGGCTTTTAGATTTTGCAGGATACAGAAGAATCGAGAATCCTGTAAAGCAGCCACTTGTTCATCAGGTATCGCAGAAGCAGGCAGAGGAGAGAAAGCCATTTGTCCTACCGGAACCGGCAGGAGATAATTCCTATCTTATTTCCTATCTGAATCAGGAGAGAGGAATCAGCAGAGTAGTCATAGATCTGTTTTTAAAAGATGGACTGATTTATGAGAGCAGGCATTATCACAATGTTGTTTTCAGAGGAAATGATAAAAATGGAGTGACAAGGTTTGCAAGTATGCGGGGCGTGTTTGATAAGCAGGGCAAGCCATTCAAGTGTGATGTCACAGGAAATGATAAGAACTATGGATTTAATGTGGTAAATGAAAACAGTACAGAGCTTGTAGTATTTGAGGCTGCAATCGACCTTATGAGTTATGTGGATATCTTCTCGGATTATGAATCAAATAAGCTGGCGCTTGGGATGCTTGCAGATGCACCACTTGAAACATTTCTTCGGGAACATCCGCAGATAACTTCCATCCGGTTCTGTCTTGATGGAGATGAGCCGGGAAGAAATGCGGCAGCTGAACTTATGAGAAAGTATTATGAGCTTGGATATGAGGTAGAAGACTGCCCGCCTCCATCCGGATATAAGGATTATAATGAGTGGCTTGTGGCTGCAAAGCTTAATCTGAACCAGATGAATCAGAGAGCAGATGAACCAGTCAGGGCATGAGAACCCGGATTTTGATGTGTGGGGGCAGAAAGCGCCCCCAAAACAGCAAAGTGGGGGCAGAAAGCGCCCCCAAAATGTCAAAGTGGGGGCGAAAAGCGCCCCCGCAATTCGGACACGACAAAATCCGGATGAAAGTCAGTATAAAAGTGGGGGCAGAAAGCGCCCCCAAAATAACAAAGTGGGGGCAGAAAGCGCCCCCAAAGTAGCAAAGTGGGGGCAAAAAGCGCCCCCACTTCCATAAACAGAGGGTTTTAGGGAGATTTTCTCCCTAACTAGATGGCATTAGGACAGAGATGTCTCTAATGCGTATCTAGCAGTCGCCGGGGACTAACCGGAGACTGGAGCTTTGGTGAATATTTACAAAACACGGATAAGGAGGTGCAAGGAAGCAATGGATGCAGAAGTTACGTTATTTTCAAAACCAGAAGAACTGATTGCCTGGGCAGATACATTTGATATCTTACTTAACCCTTCGATAGAAGATGCTACAATTCTGCTTAACTATATGGAAGGTCATGATTATGCTATTGGCATAGATTCTGATGGGAAGATGTACAGACAGGATGAGGCTGAGGAGAATGGTGAAATTGAGCCATACCCGATAGATGATGTTATAGATACTGTTTGTGAATGGAATTATGAACTGATACTTGATGCTGATGCACATAGGAATGATCCAAAGGATTTTAAAGATTACAGTGAGTATCAGGATAAGTATGACAGTTTGAAAGCAGATGAAAAGAGGCTGGACAGATTGTTTGAAAAGACCTGTTATGCAAAGGAGATTGATGAAATGGCAGCTGCTTTGGTGGAATCATTCATTAGTCATCTAAGTAGCAGGGATGATTTGGAAAAAGCTGCAGTGACAGTTGCAGAAGGAATTAAAGATTATAGTACGGGTAAGAGAGGAAGGTGAGTCTATGGCAGATAAAGTTCATTGTATTAGGAAAACACTAAGACTAATGCCAGAGGAAGCTAAGATGCTTGCAAAAAAGGCATGTGATAATGGAATGAATGAGGCAGAGTATATCCGTCTTCTTATCAGTCAGAAACCAAATGATTATCCGGAAGTAAGGAAAATTCTGAAAGAACTCATTAATGAAGTCAACAGAATTGGAATAAATATCAACCAGATAGTATTTAACAATAATGCCGGACTGTATTCCAAGGAAGATAAGACACAGCTGATAGCTTATATGCGAAAACTGAATCAGAAGGTAGATGAGGCGGTGGTAAAGATTGGCAATCAGTAAAATCCTTAATATGAAGGATTGTGGTGGGCATTTTCACGGAAAACATCTGAAGAGATCTCTTGATTATGTGATGAATCCGGAGAAAACACAGGATGGAAGACTCGTAGGTTCAATCAACTGTCAGGTCGATTCTGCTTTTGAACAGATGAGAGCGACCAAACGGAAGTTTGGAAAAGTTGATAAAAGGCAGGGATATCATATCATTCTTTCATTTAAGGAAGATGAAGTGAATCCTGATACGGCATTTGAGATAACCCGCAGATTTGTGGAAGAGTATCTTGGAAAATCATACGAGGCAGTATATGTGGTGCATGATAATACAGCACATGTTCATTCACACATTGTATTTAACAGTGTGAGGTTTGTGGATGGGAAAAAGTACCGCTATGAAAAGGGAGACTGGGCAAAGTATATCCAGCCAATCACGAATAAGCTGTGTCAGGAATATGGTCTTTCAATCATTAATGTCGATGATGGCAGCAAGGAAAAAGAGCATGAAAGCTATAAGGACTGGAGCGAATATCGTGAAGGCAGTTTTGTGTGGGCAGATATGATCAAGAGAGACTTGGATTCTTGCATTCTGCAGGCTGGAAATTATGAGCAGTTTCTAGAGCTGTTATCTGACAAAGGATATGAGGTCAAGCAGGGAAAGTATCTGGCGGTCAAGCCACAAGGAATGACGAGATTTCGCAGATGTAAGACATTAGGGGACATGTATTCTGATGAGGCAATCCGGGAAAGGATAGAAAAAGAGGATATTTCATTTTACAGGGAACAGCAGAAAGAGGTACAACCGGTCCTTTGTAAGTGTAAGGTGAGAAGATACCGAAGGGCAAAGATGTCGGGGCTTCAAAAGAGATACTATGCAAAGCTATACAGGATAGGAAAGCTGAAAAAGAAGCCATACAGTCAGGTATGGAAGTATAAGGAAGATATCCGTAAGATGCATAAACTGCAGGAGGAGTATTTGTTCCTTGTCAATCATGACATTCATTCAGCAGAGGAGCTTGTCAGTGTAATCAGCTCATTGACAGATAAAAGAAAAGAAGTCTCAGCAGAGAAAAGCCGCATTTATAAGGCTAGGGAGAGAAGTCGAGAACTTTTTGATATAGCAGATGATATGAAAGAGTTAGAACCTGCTGAGAAGTCTTTCCTTCAGGGAGATGAATTTTTTACGGATGAGCATATGCAATGGGAAACTTTGAAACAGAAGCTTTTATCACAAGGATATGGTCTTGAAGAGGTGGAAGCACTGCGTAAACATTATAAAGAGGAGTATTCCAAAGCATGTGCAAAAGAAAGGGCAGTATTCAAAGAGTTGAATATTGGTAAATCTATATGGAAGAGTCTTATTCCAGACAGCGTATCAGATGGAAAAGATGCACAGTACAATAAAGAGACAATACGAGACAGGAAAGAACAGCCAGAACGTTAGGGCTGTTTTTTTAGTAGTTAGGAGGCATATATGGAAGAAAACAGAGAACCGCTTAGTGCGATAGCAATCGAGAAAAAATTGCAGCTTCTCCGAAATAAGCATTTCAGTGAAGATACGATTGCTCTTGTAAAAAGTGATTATGAATATGGACTGACAGAGGAGGAAATCAGCCTTTATCTCAATAAGTCCTACGACATTGAACAGATGAAGATTTTATCGGAGTGTCTGCATAAGGATGTTCCAAAAGATGTGATTGATATTATCAAGAATACCAAGTATTCGGTTCATCAGATGCAGGTGTCTCTCGAATTTTATGAAAAGGGTGTACCTGTTCAGACAATTAAGGAGGTCATGGACAAAGGGGAAAAACCTATCACCATGCGCCGATTATATGAGGAAGTTCTGGAACAGCTGAATAAAGTCAAGGAACAGATTCCGGAAGAGTCTGAGTATGTGAAAGCACTCATTTCTCAGATGGATGAAGTGGTTGAAAAGATCAATCACCAGAATGAAAGGTATGATGCCCTGAATAATAAGCTTTCTGAAATAGAAACTTCCAAAGATGATGAGGAAGTCAGGGAGCGTCTGGTCAAGGAGAACCAGGATAAGGATGCTCTTATCAACAGTCAGCAGAATGAACTGAATAAGGCAAGCAGTACGATTGCAAGACTCAGGGATGATATTGAGAAAAAGGATAAGGAGATGAAGCGTATGGGAGACAGAATAGAGTCATTGGAAGATAAGATCATAAGTGTTGCCACAGAGAATAAGAAAGAGGCAGAAAGTAAGGCAGAGCCGCAGGAAAGCCAGTCCGTACCACAGGCAGATAAAAAGATGGTAGATACAGTTGCAGTTCCGCAGAATATGCAGGCTGTGGCAAATGGTATTCCGGTCTATTATCAGATTCCGGTAGTTGATGGAACCGGAAATGTGGTGCAGAGACTTCCGATTGAGCGAAGTGTGAGAAAGAGCAGCAACAGCGGAGTGGCGAGCCTTTTTGCAAGACTTTCCTTTAAGAAAAGGTCAAGAGCAGACATCGTCAGACTTGTAGCAACAGGAGACCTTGTTCCGGCGCAGCTTGTGCAGATTAAGAGTGCAATAGAAAAGGGACTTACTGAGTCACAGCTTGTAGAACTTATAAACAACAACATTTCAGCGGAAAAGATGAAGGAGATCATTGAGATTGCTGTGCTTGAAAACAGCATGGCAGATTAGGAGGAACTTATGAATTTAGCAGTAGTAAATGAAGCAGTAACAGAGATGAATGGTGTGGAGCATCAGTTTACAGAGGAAGAGAAAAACTTTGTTGTTCAGTTCGCATTCAGAAGCGGCAGCAAGGAAGATACGATTTGTCTTATTGAAGCTTTGGGACATTCGGCGGATAAGGCTGAGTCGGACGAGATTATGGTCACATACAGAGCTAAATATGATATGAAGCCTGCATGGGTGGAACAGGTGGAAAACCTGCTTGTGGCACTTGAAATGTACCGTATCGAGGAGGAGAAAGCAATCAATCATCTGGCAGATATTTTGACTGCTTATGGTATTGATGTATCAGCCGAGGAAATCCGTACTACAGAGACAGAAACACTTAAAACAACAGTCAGAGAAAAAGTGGAGGTGCGATAATGGCAGAGGAAATTCAGGAAGCGGTGCAGATCATCCGTGTTGCTTATGATGGCATTGAGATTGCCATGAAGGTAGGAAGTGGTGGAATAGCTGCCATGCAGAAGGCAATAGATTTCTTAAAAGGGATGCTTGATTATGAAAAGTCACTAGGCAAGACATCCATGAGAAAGCTGCTCTTAAAGGGTGGCGATTTACAGGTGTTACAGTTTAATACCGAAGATATGAAAAAAGTTGAAAAGACGGCAAAGAAGTATGGAATCCTATATTCGGTACTTCCGGACTGTAACAGGAAAGACGGATTGAGTGAGGTTATCTTCCACACTGAGGCAGTTCCACGTGTGAATATGATGATACAGAAGCTCAAGTTTGGTAAGATTGCCACATTTGACGATTATCTGAAGAATGGAGATGAAAAATCCCTTGGCAAGCTGATGGATTTTTTGAAGAAACAGCAGGGAAACGAGAAAAGCCACACGATAGAAGGTGATAAGGTTAATTCCGCCATTGACGGGCTGATTGAGAAGGTCGGAATGTTTGCAATGGAAAAGAAAGCTATCAGTGTGGATCAGGTCAAGGAGAATTTCAGTATCAATGGTGAGCAGGCTGAAAGTGTTATCAGACAGCTTGAGACAATCGGTGTGCTTGGCAGCAAGAATGAAGATGGCACCCATACAGTAATGATGGACAAGGATGCATTTATCAATCGTGTCAGAGGTTATCAGGACCTTGCTGAGAGAATGAGGGCAGTTGCAGCATCAAAGAATGCGAACCTGTCAGATGTGACTATCAGCAAGAAGCTGATTATCGAAGAGAATGACCATGCTGTTAAGACCAGAGTTCCCGGCACATGGGGAGAAGAGGCAAAATATGTATGGCTCCGTAAGGAAAACATCATGGAGATTCATGGTGGAAAGACAATGCTTACCTTCCTTGATTCAAACAAGGATTATAAGCTCTACGATGAGCAGAATCGTGTGGTGACAACTCAGAAAGGAACCGAGCTTTATACTCACTACGACAAGGTGGAGTCATCTGTCAGGGAGCGTTACGAGAAAGTGCAGAAGCAGCAGAAAAAGACCACACAGAAGAAAACTGTTACCACAAAGAAAGCGAGGTAGCAGCCTATGCAGACAACAAAGAAAAAGCCGTCACTGATATTCATTATTGTGGGTGCAGTGTTATCCGGGTATCTTGGTTATCTGATAAATGGTGCGTGGACAAAAGGGATTGCCTTCAATGAATTTATGGACAGATTCAATGATATATGTGCAATTCCCTTTGCCAATTATTACAATTCCAATACAGTAAAAGCAGTAGCCATTGCATTAGGTATCTATGCGATGGCTATTGTCATGTATTACACCAGTCAGAGAAATTATATGCCCGGCAAAGAATTTGGTACGGCAAGATTTGAAAATCCGAAGCAGGTCAATAAGATTCTTGCAGATAAGGATGAGAATTTCAATCGGATACTCAGCCAGAATGTGAAGATGTCGCTTGATTTCAGGAGACTCAAGCTCAATGGAAATATACTTATCTGTGGTGGTTCCGGAGCAGGAAAAACATTTTATGAAGTAAAGCCGAATCTTATGCAGATGCCGCATAACTGTTCTTTTATCTGTACTGATCCAAAGGGAGAAATCCTTAGAAGCTACGGTCAGATGCTAAAGAATAACGGATACAATGTGAAAGTCATAAATCTGTTAGAGATGGATAAATCAGACTGTTACAATCCGTTTTCCTATATCAGAGAGGAAACAGATGTGGTCAAGCTGATTACAAACCTTATCAGCAATACGACACCAAAGGGAGCGACACCAAGTGATCCGTTCTGGGAAAAAGCGGAAGGATTGTTCTTACAGTCTATCTTTTATTATGTGTGGCTGGAGGTACAGCCGGCAAAGAGAAACTTCGAGACAGTACTGAAGCTTCTTGGAGAGGCAGAGGTTACAGAGCAGGGGAAGGCATCAAAGCTGGATGTGCGTATGAAGTTTTTAGAGGAGAGTTCCCCACTTGGAGCAAATCATCCGGCAGTCAAGCAGTACAACAAATGTATGAGAGGTGCAGGAGATACCGTCCGTTCCATTATCATCAGTGCCAACTCAAGACTTGCATTTCTTGAGAATAAGCAGGTTTTACGATTGCTCTCCAAGGATGAGCTTAATCTGTCCGATATCGGTATTGGAGTAAATGGGGATGGGGAGACAAAGACAGCACTGTTTTGTGTAATCCCGGATAGTGATAAATCCTATAACTTTATTATCGGTATGTTATATACGCAGATATTTCAGGAATTGTACTATCAGGCAGACTTTAACTGTGGTGGCAGACTGCCAATCCATGTGACTTTTATGTTAGATGAATTTGCGAATGTCGCATTGCCCGATGATTTCTGTTCGCTGTTATCGACAATGCGAAGCCGTGAGATTTCAAGTATCATCATCATTCAGAACTTTGCCCAGTTAAAGGCACTTTTCAAAGATACCTGGGAGACAATTCCCGGCAACTGTGATACGTTTATCTATCTCGGTGGAAACGAGCAGAGTACGCATAAGTATGTGTCGGAGTTGCTTGGAAAAGGTACGATTGATAAGAAGTCAAGCGGAGAGACAAAGGGCAGACAGGGAAGCTCTTCAAGGAATTATGATGTGTTAGGAAGAGAACTGTTTACACCCGATGAGGTCAGAAAGCTGGATAACAAAAAGTGTATTATCTTTATCCGTGGTTTTGTTCCTATCATGGACAATAAGTTCATACCATTCAATCATCCGATGTTTAACCAGACAGCAGATGGCAAGGGAGAGCCTTATGTTCATCAGATAAGGGGAGCAGATAATCTTATCGGTCCGCCATTTGAGATTCTTTCAGACAAGGCGGTTAAGTATTATGAAAAACTGAAGGATAAGGGCGAGAATGTGTATATAGACACTCTTACCTATGAGCAGTTTATGATGCTTGGTGATGCGGAATTAAGCAGAAGATTCTCCATGCAGGATGAAGCAGAACAGAAAGCAAAGATAGACAGAGAACAGGCAAATGAGCTTGAGTATGTTGATGAATCACAGAAGTCAGATGCTTCAGAAAGTGCTAACGCTTCTAGTGGAAGTGCTGGTGCTAAGCCTGTAAGGAATCCTGAGAGGGAAAAGCCTAAGTGGGAGGATACAATCACAAATCGAATGCTGCACTGGTCATATACGCCGGAGCAGAAAGAAGAGGTGAAGAAAGCACTGGCTGCAGGTGTTCCCAAAGCAACGATTCTTACTTACTTTTATCCGGAGGTTACTGTGGAGAAGATGAGTTCATACAGAAAGAAGCAGTAAATGTTATCGCATAGGCACAGGAAATGTGGTATACTGTGCCTATGTGAAATGAATATGTTTTACAAACCGGAATTTGGCAGATGTAAAAGGATTTTGACACGCATAATAAGTGATGTCAAAGCTATTTTGTAGACAATAGTGAGTGTTTTTCCTACAATAAAAGTGCAAGGAGGTATAGTGGCATGGAGCATGATATTGGATGCAAAATCAAGGCAGCCCGAATTGAAAAAAAGCTGACGCAAGAACAGGTTGCCGAATTGTTGGGTGTGAGTCGTCAGACCATCTCAAATTGGGAAAATGAAAAATCCTATCCAGATATTATCAGCGTCATTAAAATGAGCGAATGCTACGATGTCTCTCTTGACTATCTATTGAAAGGAGAACAAAAAATGAAAAGCTATTATGATTATCTTGCAGAAAGTACGAATGTTGTGAAAAGCAATGCCAACAGAAACAAGATTATTACGATTCTCTCCTATCTCTTGATTTGGGCGTTTGCAATGATAGTGTTCTGGTTTTTTACAAGTGGAAGTGACGCTATGGGTTACAGTTTGATGTTTCTTTGGTTTATTCTTCCTATATCCACATTTATTGTGTCTATTGTTATTGGTAAAAATAACTTTTGGGGAAAAGGAAAATGGGCATTCACTCTTTTCTTTGGCGTAATGTATATGCTTGCTGAATATGGCACATTCAAAATGGCAAACAACATTGCTTTTTACAAACTGAATGCCCCTGACTTGGGAATGATTGTAGCCGGAGCAATAATCTCTGCAATCGGTATGTTGGTAGGTTCACTGTGGAATAAGAAACGCCACAATCAAAAAAATAATTAACAAGAAAAATTCAAGTTTGTCTGATTCACACACAATTTAATAATGAACTAATAAAAGCACTTTAGCCAATATGGTTAAGGTGCTTTTTTGCGCCTTGAAAGGAGGTGGTTGAAGCATACCACATCGGGAAAAGCCCGATTTAATCATTACAACAGGCATTGCCTGATCATATAGAGTAACTTTTAACAGCCAGTTAGGGATTATCCCTGCTGGCTTATTTTTTTATCGAAAAGGAGACAAAACAACATGAGAAAAGAACAGATTATTACAACTAACAACAATCAGATGGAGGAGAAAGGCATGATGAGCAGATTCATTCACTTTAAAAAGAGATTCGTTCCGGCATTATCCGGAGCACTTATGGGAGTAATGCTTATGAGCACTACTTGTTTTGCAGCAGGAGATACTTCCGCAGTAACACAGCCGCTTGAGAATTTAAAGACACTTATCATTGCAGTCATTGGTGCGGTCGGTGTCATCATTCTTGCAAAGAATGTCATGGAGTTCGCACAAGCCTACCAGCAGCAGGATTCATCTACTATGAACTCCGCTCTGAAAGGAATTGTAGCAGGTGTCATGATGGCTGGTATTTCAACAGTTCTGACATTCTTAGGCTTCTAAGATTGGGGAAATGCATTTTCCCTTTTAGTAAAAGGAAAGAGGTGAACAACAAGTATGGATATTTTTAAGCTTGGAGACAAGATCCTTGCACTTCTTGAGGCAGTGTTTGGGTTTTGGAACAATCAGATATCCCTGGTCTTTGCAATGCTTGGACAGTCACCGGTCAGTTTCAAGGGCGGAGGTCCCTGGGCAGTCATTGAGGGTATTGAGCCGGTCTTTGTAGCGGTCGGCTCATCCCTCGTTGTGCTGTTCTTTGTTATCGGTTTCTGCTCGGAAAGCATAGATGTTAAAGATGAGATGAGGTTTGAATCAATCCTGCGTATGCTTATCCGACTGGGACTTGCAGAATGGTTTGTTGCAAATAATGTCACGATCATGAAAGCATTTTTTACTTCCATAGGAAATCTGGTAGGACTTATATCTGCCGGGACAACGACGCAGCTTGCCATCGACAGTACACAGGCAGACATCATTAAGGGACTTGGATTTGGTGAAAGTCTGGTAATGCTGATACTTACAGCTTTGCTTGCAATCATCATTATTATCTGTGGATTCTTTATCATCTACACAGTGTATTTCAGGTTCTTAAAGATTCTGATTATTGTGCCACTTGGTGCGATTGCCTGCTCCACGATGGCAGGAAACAGAATGGTCAGTCATACAATGGCTACCTATTGCAAATATTTCCTGTCATGCGTATTTGAGGCAGTAACGATGGCACTTGCAATTGTGGTATGTAATGCATTTATCAATGCAGGACTTCCGGCATTTACAGGAAGTTACGCTGACTGGGCACAGACGCTTATTTATTTGTGTGAAATGACATTTACGATAGCAATGACTGTTGGAAGTGTGAAGGGTGCACAGACACTTACAAGCAAGGCATTTGGATTATAGAAGGAGGCAGAAATGGATAATGAAAAGAAACAGGTTACTTATAATTCAAGCATAACCGGAGAAACGCAGGTGACATTTGATATCCAGCAGTATATGAATAACAGGGCAATGTTTATCGGTCTTATGTGTAATGAAGATGGATATGAGGAGCCTTTTGGGGATGTGACTGTGAATTTGTCGGTTGCAGCACCAAATTACTGCGGATATCTGAATGTGAATGACATGCCGGATATTGAAAAGTTTATTACAGACAATGACATTGGAGAGTTTACAGGATTCACGCAAAGGAGCGGTTTCTGTGAATATCCGCTTTATCTGTTCAATGTAGATAAGCTTAGAGAACTGTGTCCGGATGGAATGGATAAGTATGAGGCAAATATCGGAATGACAAGAAAGCCAGAGATAAAGGATTTATCAAGATAGGAGGCAGGGACAATGGTAATCGAAGTAAACAAGGATATTGACCGCTATCAGGAATCGGTTGCAATGGGACTTACTGCAAGGCAGCTTATATTTTCCATTGCAAGCGTAGTGGTTGGTGGCGGTATCGTCCTTCTTCTTTACAAGTATATCGGTCTTACGGGTTCTGCTTATGTGGCAATTCCCTGTGTGGCACCGATTGCACTTGGTGGTTTCTATTCCTTTAATGGGATGAATTTCTACGAGTATATGGGAAAGAAACTGCATTTTATGTTTGGCAACAGGGCGCTTACCTATGTATCAACAGAAGGAGAGCCTGCAATAAAGCAGTTAGAAGCAGAACAGAATGAACAGGTAAAGAAGAAAGGCAGAAAGGCTGAACCGGAGACTGTAACAGCTGATTCGGCTGTAAAGAAGCAGGAGGAGTTTGAAGCGATGAAGAAAAAGACGAGAAATATGCTGCTTGGACTTGTCGCAGTCATTGTGGCGGCAGTAGCAGGCATTGCAGCATATAAGGCAATGCATTAGAAACGAATAGTATCTGACCGCAAGGTCGGGAACACAGCCCGCAGGGTGAAGTTCCCGGCGGGCTTTCATTATAAGAAAGCGAGGTTAGAGACATGGGTTTATTTACAGACGGATTTAAGTTATTAAAGAAGGCGAGTGAGCCTTTGTATAAGACACCTAAATCCATTCAGGAAACCATAGAGATTATGGCGGTGGCTGAAAACGGCATTTTTGAAGTAAGCAAAAATAAGTATTCCAAATGCTACCGCTTTCAGGACATCAATTACACAACAGCAACGGAGGATGAGCAGATCGGCATATTTGAGAGATACTGCAAGTTCTTAAATTCGCTGGACTGTAATTATAAGATTACGATCAACAATAAGAACAAAAACATGGATGAACTCCGTGACAAGGTTCTGATTGCTGAGAAAAACGATGGCTTCAACAATTATAGAAGAATCTACAATGACATCATTGAGGAGAAGATTATTGAGGGCAGACAGGGGATTGAGCAGGAGAGATACCTGACAATCACGATTGAGAGAAAGAACTTCGAGGAGGCAAAGGCACAGTTTGCAACCCTTGAGGCAACGATACACAAGGCTTTCATTGAGCTTGGTGCGGAGATTGTACCACTTAATGGCAATGAGAGACTGAAAGTGCTCTATGACTATTATCATCTTGGAGATGAGGGCAGCTTTGATTTTGATATCAAAAAGGCAAAGAAGGTCGGGGCAGATTTTAGAAATGATCTGTGCAATGGGATGGTGAAATATTTCCCAGACCATTTTGAGGATGAGAGTAAATTCTGCAAGGCACTTTTTATCAAAAAGTATCCGAGCAGTTTGTCAGACAGATTCATCAATGAGATTACTTCCCTTCCGGTTCATTCCATCACGAGCATTGATGTGGTGCCTGTTCCCAAGGATCTGACAACAAAGGTGCTTCAGAAGAAATACCTTGGTATTGAGTCGGATATCATTAAGCAGCAGAGAGTCCGTAATAAGAATAACGATTTTTCTACGGAAATCTCATATGCCAAAAGGACGGAGAAAAAGGAGATTGAGGAAATCATGGATGATGTCCGTGAGAATGACCAGTGCCTTTTCTTTGTGGGAGTAACCATTATTCTTATGGCAGAAAGCAAGAAGGAGCTTGAGAGTGTATGTGAGACAGTAGAGACTATCGGAAAGCGTAACAGCTGCACGATTGACACACACTACTTAAAGCAGAGGGAGGCACTCAACACAGCACTTCCGATTGGTGTAAGACAGGTGGAGACAATGCGTACACTTCTTACCCAGTCACTTGCGGTGCTTATGCCATTTAATGTGCAGGAATTAAATGACAGCACAGGAAACTATTATGGCATCAACCAGATCAGCAAGAATGTGAATATCGGTAACAGAAAGAAGCTCATCAATGGAAATGGCTTTGTATTTGGTGTGCCGGGTTCCGGTAAATCCTTCTTCTGCAAGATGGAAATGGGCAGCGTATTCTTGTCGGGAGATGATGAAATAATCGTTATAGATCCAATGAACGAATACTTTGATATTGCTGAGACTTATGGTGGAACAGTGGTAAATATGTCCACCTACACGGATAACTATGTGAATCCGCTGGAGATGGATGTATGGAGCCTTGATCCGAATGATTCCAAGGGAATGGTAAGAGAAAAGGGCGAGTTCATGCTTGGTCTTTGTGAGCAGTGCATCGGTGACAGCTTAAATTCAAGACAGAAGTCAATCATCGACCGCTGTGTGAGAAAACTGTATATCGACATTGCAAGGAGCAAAGAGAAGTATATCCCGGTAATGAGTGATTTTTACGATATTCTCATGGCACAGCCGGAGGACGAGGCAAAAGACATTGCATTGTCTTTGGAACTTTTTGTAAATGGTTCGCTTAACATCTTCAACCACCAGACAAATGTGGATGTGGATAATAGATTCACAGTATATGGCATCAGGGACTTAGGTACAGAGCTTAGTCCTATCACAATGCTTGTTATGATGGAGTCCATTCAGAACAGAATTGTTGAGAATGGTAAGAGAGGCAAGGCAACATGGCTCTATATTGATGAGTTCCATGTCTTACTTAATTCAGAGTATTCTGCGAAATATTTACAGCAGCTCTGGAAGAAAGTAAGAAAGCAGGGAGGTCTTTGTACCGGTATCACGCAGAATGTAGTCGATCTGTTGCAGAATTACACAGCAACCACAATGCTTGCAAACTCAGAGTTTGTGGCACTTTTAAAGCAGGCGAATACAGACAGTTCCAAGATGGCAGAGGTTATCGGAGTATCAGAGGCACAGCTTAGATTTGTAACCAATACCGCATCGGGAATGGGACTTATCAAGTGTGGCTCGGTGGTGATTCCGTTTGATAATCAGATTAGTAAGGATACAGATTTGTACAGGCTGTATAATACCAACATTCATGAGAAGATTGCGGAACAGAAGAAAAAAGAAGCAATGCTGCAGTGATAACAGATGAATTTTTATAGAATCTATAGTATAATCAAGAGGTCGGATGAATGTCCGACCTTGATGATAATAAATTAGATATTCCCTATTTTTAAGAAGAAAGCATATAAGATTCGATATGAAAAATAAATAAGGAAGCAGTTCTAAAATGTATCATTTGTACCGGAGAACATGTGGCTGGATTTTAAGATATGCTTATCGTACACTTTGACGAGAATATGTTGATTGGGGATGCAGCGGACCTGGATGCATTTATGGAAATGTATGGTGTGGAAGCAATTTCCAAGGAATATTTGTAATTATTAGGGAAAAGAAAATTTGAAGTTTATGGAGGAATAAAGATGGATTGTTTAAGATGTAAAGAGGAAAT